>JBBQIB010000188.1:0-8376 GCA_038324515.1 Burkholderiales bacterium | reverse complement strand
GCCATGCTCCCTCTGGCTCAACAGCATTGCCAAGCTCTGGAAGGCCAGCCCGCGATGGATGGCACGCAAATCGATCAGCACCTGCCACAGGTGCCGGGCTGGGCGTTGATCGACGCTGCGATCCAGAAGCGCTTTGACTTTGCCGACTACCACCACACGATGGCTTTCGTCAACGCCGTGGCCTGGGTGGCACACAGCCAGGATCACCATCCGGACCTGGCGGTCTCGTACAACCGTTGCACCGTGCGCTTCAACACCCACTCGGTGGGCGGTATCTCGATCAATGATTTCATCTGTGCGGCCCGTGTGGACGCGCTGTTGCATCGCTCGCCCACTTGAGCGCTCAAGCCTTGGCCGGCACAAAAGAGCCGACAGCAGGGGCTGCAGCGGCTGAACCGGCTGCAACGGCGCCCAGTTCGGGCCTGGTGGTGGCTGCACATGGCCGCCACGTGATGGTGGAAACAGCCGCAGGTGCGCAAGTGCTGTGCCAAACACGCGGTAAAAAGAGCGAGTTGGTGGTGGGCGACCGCGTCTTGTGGTCGGTGACCGGTGACGGTGGCGTCATCGACAGCCTGCAGCCAAGACGCAATCTGCTGCTGCGCCAGGACGAGTGGCGCAGCAAATCATTCGCCGCCAATCTTGACCAGATCCTGGTGCTGGTGGCAGGCGAGCCGGTGTTCAGCGAATCCCAGCTGACACGCGCCTTGATCGCCGCCAGCGAAGCGGGTATCCCCACCTGCGTGGGGCTGAACAAGACCGATCTGCCTTCTGCCCAGACAGCCCGGCATCGTTTGCAGCCTTACGTGGACATGGGCGTGACGGTGGTCGAGCTGTCATTGAAGGGCGACCCGGAAGGCTCAAAGTCACGTCTGTTGCAGCAACTGGCTCACAAAGTGACGCTGGTGCTGGGCCCGAGCGGCATGGGCAAAAGCACCTTGATCAACCTGCTGCTGCCGCATGCCGCAGCCCAGGTGGGCGAGATTTCCAAAGCCCTCAACACCGGCCGCCACACCACCACCAGCAGCACCTGGTATTGGCTGGGGCCAGAGCGCCAAGGTGCGCTGATCGATTCACCGGGTTTTCAGGAATTTGGCCTGCACCAGATCGCGCCTGAGCGCCTCGCCACACTGATGCCCGACTACGCACGCGCGATGGGGCAGTGTCGCTTCTACAACTGCAGCCATCGGCACGAACCCGGCTGCGGTGTGCTGGCGGCACTGGAGCGCGGCGAAATCAGCCCGTCCAGGCACCGCATCTACCAGGACTTGTTTGCGGAGCTGTCGAGCAAGAAGTGGTGAACGTTGGCCCGAAGGCACCCTGACGGCTCACCCGGGACGGCACCCCGAAAGCTGTTCGAGAGCCAGCTGATCGCTGCGCAACAGGAGCAGGCAAACGCGGCACAGAGCCGCTGCGCAAACTTCAGCCCAGCACGTTGGCCAGCGTCAGCAAAGCCACCAGCAACAGCCACAGCACCACCGATCGCCAGACCAGTCCCACGACACTCTGCAGGTGGCCCAACTGTGGCGCCAGGCCCGCTGTGGAACCTTGGGCGTCGGTGGCGCTGGCCTGGGCACCCATGCTGAAGGTCTTGGATCGATCTGGCGTCACCCCGGGCGCCGCTGCCCCGCCGAGTTGCACACCCACCGCCCCGGCTGCTGCAGCCAGGATGATGCCCTCGTGCGGCTGCAGCCAAAGTCGGGCGTCGCGGCGCCAACTGGCGATGGCTTCTTCGAAGTTGCCCACCACGGCAAAGCCAAAGGCCGTCAGGCGGGCCGCCAACTGATCCATCGCGGCAAACAACTTCTGCGCCAAGGCACGCAAGCCCTCATTGGCAGGCGCGTCCAGGCCGTGGTCGCGGTAAGCGAAGTAGCGGCTGCAGAACTCGCTCATGCGGTACAGCACCGCACCCATCGGCCCCAACCCGAAGGCCGAAAACAGCACGAACCAGAAGAAGACCCCAAAGACATGCCGGTGCGCTGCCAGCAGCGCATGCTCGATCACGTGGCGCAGCAACTCGGTGCGCGGCAACTGGCTGGCGTCCAGGTGCCGCCACTCCCCCAGCAGCCGCCTGGCTGTCGTTTCATCCCCGCGGTCGAGAGCGTCGCGGATGTCGGTGAAGTAGTGGCTGAACTGTCTGAACCCGAGGGTCAGATACAGCATCAGCACATCGAAGGCCAAAGATGCCACCAGGCTGTAGTGGATCAGAGAGAGGTGCACCGCCAGGGTCGCCAGAGAGGGGACGCCCACTGCCACAGCCCATACCACGCGGGTGTGATGGCGCTCGCCGGCGTCGAAGTTGCGGCTGGTCCAACGCACCCAGGCCTCCAGGCTCTGGTGCACAAAATTCTCGCGCGGCAGGGGCTTCAACTGCTCAAGAAGCAGCGCCAGCAGGACGGCCAGAAAACTCATTGTGAACGGGCATGGGCCAGTGATCGGACAGGCCGATCATAGGCTGCTGCCAGGCCGCCTGGTCGAGCACTGCTCATGAGCGCGCCAACAGGCTGTAAAGGTTGCGCAGAATCGCAGCCGTAGCGCCCCAGATGAAGTACTCACGCGAGACACCATCAAAGCCCGGGCCGTGCCAGGGCATCGACAAAAACTGGCGTTGGCCACCCTCGTGAGTGAACACGTGCCGCCGGTGATGCGCCGGGTTCATCAAGTAACTCAGCGGCACTTCGAAAACCTCGGACACTTCAAATGCGTCCAGAGCCCACTGGTCCGGAGGCTGCACCCAGGCCACCACAGGTGTCACCATGAACTGGGTGACGGTGGTGTACACCGGCAGCAGGCCAACCACCTGCGCTGCGGCCGGCGGCATACCGACCTCTTCTGCAGCTTCACGCAGCGCCGTGCCCACAGGCCCATCGTCTGTTGCTTCTGCACGGCCACCCGGAAAGCTGATCTGCCCTGCGTGGTCGCGCAGGTGATCGGTGCGCCGTGTCAGCAGCACTTGCAAGCCATGCGCGCGAGGAATCAATGCGATCAGCACCGCAGCGGCGGCAGGCGCACGCTGCGCGCCTGGCCGCCCGTCACCCGGGATTTCAGGCGTCCAGACGTGGGCATCCGCCAGCCTGGATTGCAAAGATGGCAGGCTCAGCCGCTCATCGCCCAGCAGTGGCAAGTGAGCGTCGATGCCGGCGACTGGCGCAGCACGCGGGTCGACGATGCGCGGCAAGTTCATGGCTGATGGTGGCCCAACTGGAACCCCTGCGTTGCCTGCACCCGCGCAGATTCGGGCCTGCTGTGCAGGCTGGCTGATGCTCAGCCCAGCTTCTCTTTAATCCGGGCGGATTTGCCGCTGCGTTGGCGCAGGTAGTACAGCTTGGCGCGGCGCACGTCGCCGCGGCGCTTGACTTCGATCCTGGCGATCAGCGGGCTGTAGGTCTGGAACGTACGTTCCACGCCTTCGCCGTTGGAGATCTTGCGCACGATGAAGTTACTGTTCAGGCCGCGGTTGCGTTTCGCAATGACCACGCCTTCGTAGGCTTGCAGACGTTTGCGTGTGCCTTCAACTACGTTGACGCTGACGATCACGGTATCGCCGGGCGAAAAAGGCGGGATGGTGCGGTCGAGACGGGTGATCTCTTCCTGCTCCAGGATGGCGATGAGGTCCATGGGTTCTCCGAGCGATCGTGACGCGGGCAGCGTTGGAAAGGTGTTTGAATCGCCCGGCAGAGGATCGAGATAAAGCCTATGAGTATAACCCGCGCCCAAGCACAGAGTGCTCATGCAGAAATTGCTCGTCCTGCGCATCGAGCCGGCCAGCAGCCCGCGCAGCAACGATCAGATCGGGGCGTCTGGCGGCTGTCAAAGCCAGTGACTGCTGACGCTTGAAGCGCTGAATCTCGCCATGATGCCCAGACAACAGCACCGGCGGCACAGACAGGCTCTGGCCGTCGATCACCAAGGTCTCTGGTCGGCTGTAGCTGGGCCCTTCCAACAGTCCATCAGAAAAGCTGTCTTGCTCGTGCGACGGCGCGGTCAGCACACCCGGCTGCAAGCGGGCCACGGCATCGAGCAAGGCCAGGGCAGGCAACTCGCCACCCGACAGCACAAAGTCGCCCAAGCTGATCTCTTGAGTCACAGCCTGGTCAAGCAAGCGCTGGTCCACGCCCTCGTAGCGGCCACACAACAGAATGGCACCGGGGCCGTTGGCCAGCTCGGTGACGAGTTGCTGTGTCAAAGGCTGGCCAGTGGGCGTGAAGTGGACCACTGGCGAGTGGACCTCACCCCGGTCTTGTTTGATATGGCTCAAGGCCCGCCACAAAGGCTCGGCCAACATCACCATGCCAGGGCCACCGCCATAGGGCCGATCGTCGACCCTGCGATAGTTGTTCAGCGCGTAGTCACGCAGCGGCCACAAACGCACATCAACCTGGCCGGATTCGAAAGCGCGACGCGTGATGCCCACACTCAGATGGGGCGTAAACAACTCCGGAAACAGCGTGAGCACATCAAAGCGCATGGCTCAGACTCTCAGTAATCCAGACCCCAATCGACCGTGATCTGCCTGGACGCCAGATCGACCTGATCGACATAAGCCTGCACAAAGGGGATCAAGCGCTCCTGCAGCTCATCGCCCGCACCTTGGTGCACCCTGAGCACACTGCTGGGGCCGGTTTCGATCAGATCGACCACCACACCCAGCGCTTGCGCTTCACGGTTGACGACCGCCAGGCCGATCAGATCGACCCAATAGAACTCGTCAGCCTCAGGCGTCGGAAAGCTGCCACGCGAAACAAAGATGCGGGCGCCCTTGAGCGCTTCAGCGGCATCACGGTCGTTGAGTTCTTGCACTGTGGCCACGATGTGCTCACCTTGCTCACGCGCATTGAGCACGTGCAGCAAAGATGGAAATACAAAAACGGCTGTGGTCTTGGCGGTCGGTCGGGGTGCCATTGAGGCAGGCGCCGCCAGATGCCAGCGCTTGCTGGAAAACAGAGCTTGCGGATCGGCGGAAAACGCTTTCAGCCGAATGCCCCCTTGCAGTCCCCAGGCACCCAGAACCCGGGCCACTTCGATGGCGTCTTCGGGCCAGCTGTCGTCTGCAGCCCCGACTGCGGGGCTCAAGACCGGGCCCTCAACATCGGTTGAAGGCCCAGGCCCTGCCGGCAAAGCTCATGACACATCGCCAGCCCGAGGATGGCCAAGCTCAGCAGCTCAGGCTGCCGCCTTCTTGGCCTGCTCGACCAAACGGGCCACGGTGGGGGAGATTTGGGCACCCTGCCCTGCCCAATAAGTGACACGATCCAGCGCGACACGCAGGGGTTGCTCGGCACCCGCCGCCACGGGGTTGTAGAACCCCACGCGCTCGATGAACCTGCCGTCGCGGCGTTCGCGCGAATCGGCTACCAGAATGCTGTAAAAAGGGCGCTTCTTGGCGCCGCCGCGAGACAGTCGGATCACGACCATGGTGGTTATTCCTGAATTTTGAGAATCTGTGTGACCGAATGCCTGACTCCGGGGACACGCCGGGCAGACCTTCGTGATGGTGGGCTTGGATCGCGCCACCGCGCAGGGCGCCGTAGATACACCACTCAACCCAGCATAAGGAAGCTCAGGCCCAGCAGTCAGCACCAAACCCGGCAGTATAAACTGGTGCGGCTGGTTACCTGAGAAGGAGCGGCGCTTTCTTCGCTGTCTTCTTCAACATCTCTTGAATGGGTCAGACCCGTGTCGTCCAAGCCGCCCGCCGCCAGTCAGCCCACACCGGCCCCCGACAACCACTACCGCTCCAAAACCATCGCGGCCTGGTTGGCGTTGTTCCTGGGCGCTCTTGGCCTGCATCGCATGTACTTGTATGGGCTGGGCGATCGCGTGGCCTGGCTGTACCCTCTGCCTACCGCCCTGGGGTTGCTGGGGGTGCAACGCATGGACAGCTTGGGTCAGGATGACCGGTTGTCCTGGGTCTTGATCCCCATCCTGGGCTTGATGATTTCTCTGGCCATGTTCAGCGCCATCCATTACGCACTGACCCCTGATGAAAAGTGGGACCAGCGCCACAACCCTGGCAGACCTGGCCCGGGCACTGGCTGGGGCGCCGTGGGTGCTGCTGTGTTGGGTCTGTTCATCGGTGGCGGTGTGCTGACCGGCACCATTGCTTTTGGCGGCCAGAAGTTTTTCGAGTGGCAGATCGAGTCGGAACGGAAAACAGCGGCCCAGGCACCCGATCAAGGGCGCACGTCGATACCAGCCGCGACGGGGGACAGAGCTGGCACATTCGCTGATGCGGCGCTCTGCCGGCGCTGGGGCGGCGTCCATCCTTCGCCTGGCGACAGGCGCTGCAACACCTGATCGGCCACGGCAGGCCACTGATCCCGCAAAAGGCCCAGCAACGGGTGTTGCACATCGGGGGCCAGATCCAGCAGCGGGCGCAACACAAAGGCACGCTGGTGCAGTCTGGGATGTGGCAGGTGCAACACAGGCTGGCTGAGCGGGCTGTCGATGACTTGCTGCCCCACCAGCAGCAAATCCAGATCCAGCGTGCGCGGCGCATTCCTGTAGGGCCTTTGCCTGCCGTGCGCGGCCTCGATGCGCTGCATCGCGCGCAACAAGGCCAAAGGTTCCAGCCTGCTCTTGAGCTCGGCCACGGCGTTGATGAAGTCCGGTCCAGAGGCCTCGACCGGAGCTGTCCTGTAAAACGGCGATACCGCCAGCAGCGCGGTTTGCGGCAGCCGCGCCAAAGCCGCCAAAGCCACCTGCAGTGCCTCCCTTGGGTCGCCCAGATTGGCGCCCAGCCCGACGAAGATTTGCCCGCTCAAGGGCTCTCACCCGCCTCTTCACCCGCCTTGGCTTGCGAGGGCTTGCGCCTTCTGCGCCTGCGTTTGCGGGGGGCGGCGCTGCCCTCTGTCTGCGGACCGTCTCCTGCTTCGGAGTTGAGTTCGGTTGCATCCTCAGCGTCCTCAAAGCCTTCGGCTTCTCCGGTTGCATGGCTACGGGCCGGTTCTCGGCCAGCAGCGCGGGGCGTCCCCGGGCGCCCGGAAGCGGCGCGCAGTTCCTGCAGCATCGCTTCGCGGTCTTCATCGCTGCCCAGGTGCAGGTCTTCCCACCATTCACCCAACGCCGGCAGGGTCGCCTGCCCTTTGGCGTCCAGCTCGCCGCTGTCGGCACGCAGCCGCAGAAAGTCAAAACCGGCGCGAAATCGTGCCTGGTTCAGCAAACCCATCGCTGCAGTGGGTGAGCGGCGCTCGAAGCGCGGCTGCATCATCCAGATCTCGCGCATGTCGGTGCCCAGCTTGCCGCGGCCCGAGATATCGCCGATGCGGGCTTCAAAAACCGCGTCGACGGCTTGCTGCAGCGCCGGCATGGGCGGCTCGCCTGCGGCGCGTGTCTGGTCCCAGCGCTCGAGCACGTCGTGCCACAGCAGGCAGGCCAGCAAGAAGCTGGGTGCCACCGGCTTGCCAGCAGCCACCCGCTTGTCGGTGTCTTCCAGGGCCAATTGCACAAAGCGGTCCCTGGCCGGGCTGGGTTGAGCCGGGCTCAAGGCTGAGTCGAGTACGGCAAAGATGCCGCCGGGCTCGCCGACCAGGCCGTACTTCTTGAGCTGTTCGATGCTGGCCAGGGCGTGCCCGGTCTGCAGCAGCTTGAACATCTCATCGAACAGCCTCGACACCGGCACGTTGGCCAGCAGCGGCGCCATCCCCCGCAGCGGCTTTTCGGTCTTGGCTTCCAGCCCGAAGCCCAGCTTGGCGGCAAATCGCAACACCCGGACGATGCGCACCGGGTCTTCGCGGTAGCGGGTCTCGGGGTCGCCGATCATGCGCAGCATCCGGGCTCTGGAATCCACCAGGCCTCGGTGGTAGTCAACCACCACCTGACTGACCGGGTCGTAATACATCGCATTGACCGTGAAGTCGCGTCGCGCGGCATCGTCGCTTTGCGAACCCCAGACGTTGTCGCGCAGCACACGGCCACTGGCGTCGACCACGTGCGTCTTGTTGACCATCTGATGCTGAGAGGTCTTTTCGTTGCCCGTCACCTGCTCTGCATCAGCAGCCTCCGTGATGGCCCTGAAGGTCGAGACCTCGATGGTCTCGTGCTCGCGCCCGCGGCCAAACACCACATGCACCAGCCTGAAGCGGCGGCCGATGATGAAAGCGCGCCTGAACAGGGCCTTGATCTGCTCAGGGGTGGCGTCGGTGGCCACGTCAAAGTCCTTGGGCCGCATGCCCACCAGCAGGTCGCGCACGGCACCGCCAACGATGTAGGCCACATGGCCGGCATCTTTCAGCGTCTTGACCACCCTGACAGCGTTGGCGTCGAGCAAAAGGGGGTCGATGCGGTGGTCGCTGACTTCGATCTCCACACCTGCGTCTTGTCTCGAAGCAGGCTCGGCAACGGCAGCTCTTGAGCCAGACTTCTCGCCATGCTTCTCGC
>JBBQIB010000187.1:0-8386 GCA_038324515.1 Burkholderiales bacterium | reverse complement strand
TCTGGCGTGGGCTTGAACCCACGCCAGATGCTTGGCTGAAACAGACCGTGCCAGGCATTGGATGCCTGGCACGGAGAGTCGTATCTTTGCGACTTTTCACTTTGGCCTCTGCATCTGGGGCATTCAAGGAGCGCATGCATGAGTCTGAGTGTGCCCATCAGCTTTGAATTCTTCCCGCCCAACACGCCTGTCGGCAGCGAAAAGCTCAAGAACGTGGTCAAAGAGCTTGCTGCGGTGCAGCCCGAGTTTTTCAGCGTCACCTATGGCGCTGGGGGCAGCACCCGCGACAAGACCCTGGCGACTGTTCAGGACATCGCTGCGCAGGGCTTTGATGCTGCGCCGCACTTGTCTTGCGTGGGCAGCTCGGCGGACAGCATTTCGGAGATCTTGCAGACCTACCGCACTCAAGGCATCCGCCGTCTGGTGGCCTTGCGCGGTGATCTGCCCAGCGGCACGGCCACAGCGGGTGAGTTTCGCTACGCGGCTGATCTGATCAAATTCATCCGCAAGACGCAGGGTGAGGACTGGTTCATCGAAGCCGCCGCCTACCCCGAGTACCACCCGCAGCAGCGTTACGCGCGCAAGGATCTGGAGCACTTTGCGGCCAAGGTCAAGGCTGGCGCCAATTCAGCCATCACCCAGTTTTTCTTCAACCCCGACGCCTACTTTCACTTCGTGGACGAAGTGCGTGCACTGGGTGTGGAAGTACCGATCGTGGCCGGCATCATGCCGATTCACAACTATGCGCGCATCGCGCAGTTTGCGGCCCGCGACGGCATCGAAATTCCGCGCTGGGTGGCGCTGAAGATGGAAGGCTACATGGACGATGCAGCTTCAGTGCGCGCCTTCGGCGTCGAGGTGGTGACGCGACTTTGTCAGCGCCTGATCGAAGGCGGTGCGCCGGGCATCCACTTCTACACACTCAACCAGAGCGCCTTGTCTCTGGAGGTGATCAACAACCTCACAAAGCGCCAAGGCTGAGCGCTGCTGGCGGTGGCCGGCGGACGGCGGCCGACAAGGCCTTCATGCCTGCCCGCTGAAAACCGTCAAGACTCCCGTGTAGCCATACAAGTGATGGCGCGCGATTTCACCGGCAGCAAAAAATCCGACCAGCGGCACATCGCCCAAGGCATGCTGCACGATTTTCAGCTCAGCCGAAGGCCCGCCAAAGTGCGGGCCACCGCGGCCGGAGCAGCTGACGTAGATGGCGCCCAACACTTGCTGAACTGCAAGCCTCGGCATCGGCGCTGCTGCCCCGGCGCCGCCAGGCTGACTGGCTGCAGCCAGGCTGTTTTCTGACTGCGAGTCGAGCTCGTCGCGGATTTCGCTGCAGATGCGCACCAGGTCGCGCCTGGCGTTTTGCACGTCGCGGTGGCAAAACGCCAGCCGCATGCCGGGTTCGAGGATGTCTGCCAAGGCCACCGCTTCGCGCGCCGGGTCCAGCCCGATCAGGTGCCGCACGCGTGTGGCGGCCCCAAACTGACCCCCCCGCGACAGCGCCATGTCCTTGGCATCGGTCAGGCCCACCAGCGTCGCGCGCAGCTTGGGCATGGCCTGGCGGGGATCGTCCAGATTGTCCAAGCCCAGGTCCTGCAACAAGCAGCCCAAAGCGGGCTGGCCATCGAGGCGCGTGACGATGTTGCGCTCACAACCAGTGACTTCTCGCGTTGGGCCAAAAGGTTGACAGCCTTGGGTGACGCGCGAGACCAACGCCACCTCGCGGCTGAAAGCCACACCCGACAGCCCGCCTTGCCAGACGCCGTCGGCGATGTGCACAACGGCACCCCGTGATGCAGCCAAACCGCCAAAGAGATAGCCCGACTCGGTGCGGTCAGCCAGCTCGGCGATCAGCTCGGCCAGCTCAGGGGTGGCCGGGTCGGCATGCACCAGAGCGCTGAAAGCCTGGTCACCTTGCAACTTGCGTGCGCCCGAAAAGAGCTCGAAGCGGCCGGGCGGCAAGTCGGCCAGCATCAACACCAGCGCTGGCTCGTCGATGTATTCGACGCCGCCAGCAGCGACACCCACGCCCACCGATCCGACCCACGACAGCCCCGGCCAACGCTCGCGCAGCGCCTCCAGCAGGGGCGCGGCGTGGGCGGCGTAGTGATCGGTGAAATACACGAAACCCAGGCTCAAAGGACCGGCTGCGCTGGCCTCATGCGCAGCGCGCCCGGCTTCAATCTGCAGCGCAGCCATCGCCAGCGCGCTCTTCCAGTCGGGGTGGGTGGCGTGGCCTACCAGGAAACCGGGCATCTTCTTGACCTGCTCAACTCAAATGAAGCCTGGTGAAGGCAAACCAGGCAAAAGGACAAAAGGACAAAAGTGCAAAAGGGCAAATGACAGGGCGGCTTCAGCCTGCACGCCTGGATCGGGTCTTGCTCGCCGAACTTTTCGCGGCACCAGCGCGGCTTCGAGCACCAACCGCACCTGAGGCTGGCGATGCCTTGGCGGCCTTTTTGGCAGGCTGGCTGGCGGCCTTGGCAGAGCTGGACTTTGCCTTGGTTGCGGCCTGGGTTGCGGCTCCATCTGCAGCTTTGCCAGCAGCTTTGCCAGCGCTGTCGCCACCGCCAGCCGCGCCGCTTTCGGTCAAGCTCTGGGCGGCTTGGGCGGCCAATTGGCCGAACTGTTCGGTCAGTGCCCTCCACCATTGCACCGGATCGACTGAAGGGGCTGCGCCTGTGCCCTTCTTGGCGCCTGAAGTTCTGGTCGAGGCATTGGCTGCGGCTGCGGCAGGCCCCGGGGGCGGTGGCGGTGGCCCGACGGGTGCGGCCGGCGCCAGGGGTGCAGCCGAAGGCTCGACGGCCGCAGGTCCAAAGCCCATTGCATCCGGCATCTGGATCTTCAAGGCGTTGGCCAGGTCCGCCAAAGGCATGTTCATGCTGTGCAGCGTGTTCAGGGTCATGCGCTGCACTTCCATCGCCTGGATCGTGGTGCCCAGAATCCTGGCGTTTTGCTCGAGCCAGAACTGCACCGTCTTCAGCTCTTGAATGCGCTTTTCCAGCTCTTCGGGATTCAGTGTGGGCGCCACCCATTGGCCCATCGACGGCAGTTTGCTGCCGGCGTTCTTCAACAAGCCCTGCAGAAAGTCGAATCCAGGCACCAATCGGCTGAAGTCACGGCCGAAGTTTTCTGATGAACTCATCTGCTTGTCTCCTTGGTCTGGCCAACCCAGCCACACAGCATTGTGTGCTCAAGGCCTGATTTGCGGGCGCCCGGGAGCAGCGGCGCCATCGAAAGTTGCCCGGGCCTCAGCCTCTCAGCCGAGCTTGATCACGGTGCCGTCTCATGCAGCCGGATGCGCAGGACCCCTTGCTGCTGTTCCCAGCGCAGACGCCCCAGCACGTCCATGCCCAGCAAGGGCGAACGCAAACTGGGCAAGGCCGTGATGCGCAGGCGCTGGGCATTGACGCCGCCCTGCAGTTGCAGATCTGCCAGCACCACTGTGCCATTGACCACGCCCCCGGCGGTCAAGGACTGCACCTGCCCCACCACCGGCAAGCGCAGTTGTTGCGCCAGCGCCAACGGTATCGCGGTGGAGGTGGCGCCGGTATCCACCAAGAACTCGATGGGTTGGCCCTGCAGCGTGCCCGGCCAGTGGTAGTGGCCGTCACCCGAGCGCCGGATCTCCAGCGTGCCACCTTCGACCACGAAACGCATGGCTTGCTGGCGCGCCTGCCAGGCCTGCACACCCAGAAACAGGCCCACCCCCAACAGCGCCCAAACCGTGACCGGCTTGAGCCAGCGCGGCAGCTCAGTCATGCGGCGCCGGAGCCCGGCACTGGCGCGGGCAGCTCAGCGCTCTGTGGTTCCGCTATTCCAGCCGGGGCGCGGGGTCGCGATTCTTTCGCTTTTTCTGATTTTTCGGCGCTTTCAGATCTTCTCGCTGTTTCGGCGCTTTCGGCTTGCCGGCCATCAGAAACAGCGCCGCCGGGCAGCCGAAGTTGCTGCTCGATGACGCCAAATACAGCGTGCCCGGATTCGTTGCGGAACTCCACTCGCACCGTGTCACCCGGTGCCAGACAAGCCGTTCCTGAGACCAGAACCCGGCTACGCAGCACCCGCTGCTCGGCCACGCACAGGGCAGCTTGTTGGGGATCATCCAGCCCGCCTGCAAGCTCTGCGACGCTGACGGTGCCGCTGCTGAGGATGCACCCCGCAGGCAGCGCCCGTGCACTGGCCAGTTGAGCCAGCAGCTGGCCAAAGTCAAACAGCATCCCGCTTGCAGTGTCGCAGCGCCCCAGCAGGCGGCCATTGATGCGGCTTTCCAGCGTGCCGTGCAGCTTGCCCTGTCGCCATGACGGCCCCAGCTCCTCGGGTGTCACCACCACCGGGCTGCAAGCCGCGCCCAAAAACGCATCCAGGGGTGCGCCGACAGGTGCGTGCAGGTGAGCCGGCAGATCGCCTTGCGCTTGCGCAGAAGAAGCCGGCAGCGCATCCAAGAGCACCCAGCCGTTGAGCACCATCAGCAGCCGCACCGCTTCGGTGGCTGCATCGGCGTCGCTGCCGGCAGGCAAGTCTGCGGTCAGCACGGCCAAGGCCGGCTCGATGTCGATCTGCGTGTGGGCGCTGTCGCTGGCCAACAGCAGTGCACCCCGCGGGCCGGACATCGCAGCGCTGCTGCGCAGTTGCAGGGGCGCGCGCTTCATCAGCCCTGCCGGCAGCTTCGGCTCGACATCGCCGCACAGCCGCGCCAGATGGCTGGGATAGGCCTGTGCTGCAACCCAAACTTGACCACGTGGCAACGGCGCCATGCATTGATGGGGGTCAAAGGCAAAGGCATGGCGCGCCTTGCCGGCATTGAGGCTGGCATACAGGGCTTGCAGCGGCGGTGAGCAGAAGTTCCAGTCGTCCAGCAACTGCTGCAGCGTGGTGGCGACATCGGCTGCATGGTGCGCCTGGCTCAGGTCACGCGAGACGACGACCAGCAGGCCGTCGCGTGAACCGTCTTTGAGGGTGGCAAGTTTCATCGGGGGGAGTTTGGCAAAAGGTGCGGGGAAACGTTGCCGAGTTGAGCACTGCCACTTGGGGGCATTGCGCTTCGCTCGATCCCGAGAACACCCATTGTCTCGCGCATGGGTCTTGCGCATGGGTGTTGCGCATGGGTCCCGCACATTTGTCTCGCGGATTTCTCTCGCGCATTTGCATCGAGCTCAGGACAGGTCTCGCGCATGAATCGCCGTACGAATCGCCGTACGAATCGCCGCCAGCACAAGAAACCTGGTCTGCTGGTGGCCGTCCGGCCCAGCCGTCGTACATTGGTGGCTGCTCACCCTTTACGACACCCCATGAGCTCAGCCGTGCGCGATGCCATTGCAAGTCACGGGCCCCAGCGGCCGCCTGGCCGTCCCCGCCCGCATCTGGGCTTTCAGATGGGGGCTGCGGGCGGGGCCTTGGCTCTGCACCTGCTGCTGCTGAGCCAGTGGCCAGTGATGGAGGGCTCGGTCGATCTCGCGGCCCAAGACAGCAGCAGGCGGACGGTGATCGAGGTCTTGCCTCCCAGGCCTGCCACGTTGCCGAGCGGCGGCGCAGTTGAGTCTGCGCCTCACGCCAAAACAACCACCCCAGCGGTGCCTTCGACGCGCGTGGCTGCAGCACAACCGCTGGTGCAGGCACGAGCAGCGAGCAGATCTTCGAACGAAACGCCAGCCACTTCAACACCTGCTGCGGCTGCGCCGGCAGAAGAGGGCGCCAGGCTGCCCGGCACCAGGCCCGACAACAGCGGCAACCCCAGTGCAGACACCCTGCCCTCCGCCGTCCAGGCCGGCACAGCAGCGCCAACCTACGACACCGACCCAGCCCCCGCCGTGACACTGGACTTCGACTTCAGGCGTGGGCAGCACCCTGGCACGGCCCAACTGCACTGGGCGCCACAAGGCGACCGCTACAGCTTGACGCTGCAAACACAGATCGAAGGCCGACCGGGCCTGGGCTGGCAAAGCCATGGCAGTTGGGACAGCGCCGGCCTGGCGCCCGAGCGCTACACCGAAGGCCGCAACGGCCGCGCTGCACGCGCCGCCAACTTTCAACGCGACCAAGGCGTTGTCAGCTACAGCGCCCAGACGCAGAGTTTTGCCTTGCCCGCAGGATTGCAGGATCGCAGCAGCTGGTTGCTGCAACTGGGCGCGGTGCTTCAAGCCAACGAGACGCTGCGCGAAGTGGGCACTGACATTCATCTCTGGGTCACTGGCACCCGAGGCAGACCCGAACTCTGGACCTTCCAGGTGCTGGCACAAGCACCGCTGACCCTGCAAAGCGGCCAGACCACCCAGGCGCTGCACCTGTTGCGCGCTCCCTCGCGCCTGTACGACACCGAAGTCCAGGTCTGGCTGGACCCGGCACAGCACCATCTGCCACTGCGGCTGCAGATGCTGCTGCACGCCACGGGCGAAGGTTTGCGGTTCGAGCTGCGCTCCCTACAGTGGAAATGAGCTGGTGATGCGCTGGCGGTACGCTGGCAATGTGCGCCATTGCGCCGGCATTGCGCCGGCATTGCGTCGTCAATGCACCGTCAATGCACCGTCGATGCACCGTCAATGCGCTTGAACCTGGAAACCGCAGTTGACCGCTTGGCACCGCTGAACAAGCCGAGTGGGTGCTGCAATTCATGACCACGGCGCACTTCACCTCGGGCACGTCCAACTGCGGTTTCTAGGTTGAAAGATGAGGCTTTGGCCCCATCTCACGTCTTGTAGACGCCCGGCTGTGCCGGGCACTGCCACGCCTTCGGGTCAGCAGCAACGCCGACCAGAGGGCTTATCCGCAACACCACAGGAGCTTGCCGAATGCAACTGCTTTACAACTCTGATGCTTTTGCCGTGATGCGTTTTGCAGACCCGGCCGACCCAGGCGAGCCACCGGCCAGCAGCCCCGCCGCAGGGCCGATGCCGGTGCCTGCCAACAAAGGCGGCTACGAAGTGGTCGACAAGATGAGCCGCAAAGAAATTTATTTGCAAGGCGCTGTCGCCGAAAGCTTCCACCGCGGCGTTATGGCACTCGTCGACCAGGGCCCGGACCCCCAAGCGCTGGACGACTTCATCGCCGGCTTCACCGCGATGGCCCAACAGCCGGTGGTTCTGCACTGAACTTGCGCCGAACCTGCACGCGAGCCTGACCGGTCTTTGGGCTGGCAGCGTGGTCGTCGGCGGTGGTAGAACATGGTCTGCCACCCCTCAGGACTGGAGCGCGCCAATGGCACGAGCTTTGACCCATCCGCAATTGCTGCTGTCGCCGGGCATGGCGCAAGCTCCGGTGATGGACGTGTTGTGCTCACATTTCGTGCTCACGCTGACACTGCACCAGGCCAGCCGCTTCAACCTGCGGCGCGACTGGAACAGCCTGCTGGCGTTGGTCGGCAAACACATCGTCTGGCCGGCCCCGGTTTTGGGCCGGGTGCGCCGCTTCCTGAAGCAACGCTGCAAGGACAACCCGAGCTGGAAAGGCCATGACGCGCTCAGCGACGAAGCTTTCATCGAGCGCTATGGCATCTGGCGCGGGCCTTACGAAGAAGGCACGCTCTTCTTCTACATCGACGAGTACATCAAGGATGCCCCCAAGGACCTGTTGACGGCGCTGGGCAGCAGTTGTGACTGGCTGGCCAAACGGCTCAAGAAAGAGTCGACGCTGGTGCAGAAGAACATCGACGCCCTGGCCGGCTTGCTGCAGCTCAACCCGGCAGAGCGGGCCTTGCTGCTGTATGGCACCTTGGCCCGCTACCAACGCGAGTTGCGCGGCCTGCTGGTCGAATTCAAGGTCAGCAACGCCCAGGAAGCCCACGCGGCGCTGGCCGCCGTGGCCGGCGTCGAAGCCCAGGATGTGGCCGAGGCGCTGCGCGCAGGCTCGCGCTTGGAGCGCATCGGCATGGTCGAGAACCTGATCTCCGAGCAGAACATCACCGACCTGGCCGACCTGATGAAGGTCAGCGAACAACTGCCTCCGGTGTTGATGCGCGAATACCGCGCGCCCGGTGAGCTGATGGCGGTATTCACCCGGCCCGTGGCAGCCAGTGAGCTGCAAGCCAGCGACTTCAGCTTTGTTGAAGACGACGTGCAGGTCATGACGGCGCTGCTGCGGCACGCCAACCAGCGCAAGGAAGCCGGTGTCAACGTGCTGCTGTATGGCCCGCCCGGCACCGGCAAGACCGAGCTGGCCAAGGTCTGCGCTGCAGCAGCAGGCTTGCAGCTCTATGAAGTCGAGTATGCCGACCGCGAGGGCAACAGCCTGTCGGGCCGCGACCGCTACCGCAGCCTGCAGATCAGCCAGGTGTTCTTGAAAGCCAGCGCCAACGTGGCACTGTTGTTTGACGAAGTCGAAGACGTGTTCCCCACCGTCAGCAGCGAAGCCGCGCAGCTGATCGCGCGGCTGGACAGCAGTGACAGCGCGCCCAGCG
>JBBQIB010000186.1:0-8420 GCA_038324515.1 Burkholderiales bacterium | reverse complement strand
ACCAGGCCGAGAGTGTGATCCTGATCCACCGCCGCGACGGCTTCAAAGCTGCGCCTGCTTCGGTGGCCAAGATGAAAGCGCTGTGTGAAGCCTACGAGATGCAGTTTGTCATCGGCCAGGTCAACGATTTTGAAGTGCAGGACGGCCGCTTGACGCGCCTGAAAGTGGCTGGCGCAGACGGCGTCACACGCGCTGTGCCGCTGGACATTCTGCTGGTCTTCTTCGGCCTCAGCCCAAAGCTGGGCCCGATCGCCGAATGGGGCCTGGGCATCGAGCGCAAACAGGTCGTGGTCGATACCGAGAAGTTCCAGACCAACATCCCGGGCATCTTTGCGGTGGGTGACATCAATGTCTACCCGGGCAAGAAAAAGCTGATCCTGTCGGGCTTTCACGAAGCAGCGCTGGCGGCTTTTGGTGCTGCGCCGATTGTCTTCCCTGACAAACGCATCCTGCTGCAGTACACCACCACCAGCCCCAAGCTGCACAAAGTCTTGGGTGTGGAGTCGCCAGTCTTCGACTGAGTTGTTGCAGCGGCTTGGGCCTGGCAGCCTGATGCTGCTGGCGTCCAAAGAAAGCAACAACACTGCGGCCATAATGCCGCTTGGCAGGTGTCAAAACACCCGCCAAGTGAGATTATGACCGCAACGTTGGTGTCGTCTTTTTCAGTCCGTGCATGGCTTCAGGCCGCGTGGCCAAGGACGCCGCAGCAACTCAGTCGAAGACTGGCGACGCCACGCCCAAGACTTTGTGCAGCTTGGGGCTGGTGGTGGTGTATTGCAGCAGGATGCGCTTGTCGGGAAAGATAACCGAAGCAGCACCAAAGGCCGCCAACGCCGCTTCATGAAAGCCCGACAGGATCAGCTTTTTCTTGCCCGGGTAGACGTTGATGTCCCCAACAGCAAAGATGCCCGGGATGTTGGTCTGGAACTTCTCGGTATCGACCACGACCTGTTTGCGCTCGATGCCCAGGCCCCATTCGGCGATCGGGCCCAGCTTGGGGCTGAGGCCGAAGAAGACCAGCAGCATGTCCAGCGGCACAGCGCGGGTGACACCGTCGGCGCCAGCCACTTTCAGGCGCGTCAGCCGGCCGTCCTGCGCTTCAAAACCGTTGACCTGGCCTATGACGAATTGCATCTCGTAGGCTTCACACAGCGCTTTCATCTTGGCCACCGAAGCAGGCGCAGCTTTGAAGCCGTCGCGGCGGTGGATCAGGATCACACTCTCGGCCTGGTGGGGGCCTTCTTGCGCAAAGTTCAGTGCCCAGTCCAGCGCCGAGTCCCCACCGCCGACGATCACCAGGTTGCGGCCGGCAAACTGCGCCGGGTTCTTGACGCGGTAGAAGAGTTGGGTTTCGGCAAACTGCTCCAGGCCCTCCACCTTCAAGGTGCGCGGCTGGAAACTGCCCACACCGCCGGCGATGAACACCGTCTTGGTCAGAAAGCGGGTACCTTTGGAGGTGGCAACCAAGAAGCGGCCATCGTCCTGCTTTTGCACTTCGGTGACCTCCTGTCCCAGATGGAAGGTGGCACCAAAGGGCTCGATCTGCTTGAGCAAGCTGTCAGTCAGCTCTTTGCCGGTGCAGACGGGCACAGCGGGGATGTCGTAGATCGGCTTGTCGGGATAAAGCTCGATGCATTGGCCGCCGGGGTAGGCCAGCGAATCGATGATGTGGGCCTTGATTTCCAACAAGCCCAGTTCGAAGACCTGGAACAAGCCCACAGGGCCTGCGCCGACGATCAGGGCATCGGTCTCGATCGGGGCGCCAATGCCGGCAGGGGGCGCGTTTGAGACAACTGCTTCAGGGGTCATTCCGGCTTGGATGTGAGAGTCTTCCATGCGAGCTTGCGTGCTTGCGTGCTTGCGAGCGCAGAAACTCAGCGCTGCAGGTGGTCGAGCTTTTCCTTCACGTCTTTCCAGTCATCCGCATCGGGCAGCGGTGTCTTGCGTTTGGTGATGCTGGGCCACTTGCGCGACAGATCGACGTTGATCTTGATGAACTGCAATTGATCTGCTGGCACGTCTTCTTCAGGCAGGATGGCGTTGACAGGGCATTCCGGGATGCACACCGCACAGTCGATGCACTCGTCAGGGTCGATGACCAGCATGTTGGGGCCTTCCCTGAAGCAATCGACCGGGCAGACGTCTACGCAGTCGGTGTACTTGCAGCGGATACATGATTCGAGTACGACGTGGGTCATGGACGGGCTCGCGGTGGGTTTTTGTTGAAGGGCTTGCGCTGTGGCTTCGGTTTGCAGCGGCAGACCACAGGCCACCCGTGCAGCCGCTGCGGGGTGCGCGGGTCTCAGCGGTGCTTGGCTCAAACACACGATGATGGCCGGCCCAGCTTGGGGCATCGATGCAAGGCGGCCCTGTTGCCGACAGCAGGCCAAGCGCAAATCAGAGTGCAGTTTACTTGGCCTGAGATGCCAGTCGGGTCAAGGGTGATCGTCCTGCACGCTGGAGCTTGGGGTCGCCAGCAGTGAGAGAGCCAGCCGCAGGCCTTTGCGCCTGGCCGGTTCCCAGCGGCAGGGCGCCGGCACCTACCGTCACAACAGTGGGCCTGCCGCTGTGCAACACGCTGGCGGCAACCAGCTCATCCAGCCGATGCTGGCTGCCGATCTGGTCGGGCCAGCCTGCCCTCGACACCACCCAGGTGGGTGTTTGGTCGGGCCAGCCAGCCGCTCGCAAACGGCGTCCCAGTTGGCCAAGTTGGCGCCCAGCCATGTAAAACGCCTCGGTATCCGCATGCTTGCGCGCTGGCGGCGCGGCTGCGGATGACGCTTCGAGAGTGGCAGGCAGAAGCCAGGGCGAAGCCTGATCTGCCGACGCTGGCTCGGCCCTTGTGATCGCGGTATGGAAGCAAAGCGAGCGACCGAGCCCGCGGCGGGTCAGGGGGCGTTGTGAGTCTGCTGCAGCAGCCAGGGCTGCAGTCACACCCGGCACGACCTCGCAGGGGATGCCGGCTGCAGCCAATGCCAACAGCTCTTCTTCCAGGCGTCCGAAGATGCTGGCGTCGCCCCCTTTGAGTCGGGCCACCATGCTGTAGCGCCGTGCCAGGCTGACCAGCAACTCGTCGATCCTGGCTTGTGCCGTGGCCGCGCCAAAGCCGCGCTTGCCGACGTCGATCCAATCGGCTTGGGGCGCCAGGTCACGCAACGCAGGATCGGTCAGCGCGTCAAACAACACCACATCTGCGCTGGCCAGCCGGGCTGCGCCGCGCACCGTGATGAGGTCGGCAGCGCCGGGGCCTGCGCTGATGAAGACCACCCGGCCCATTTTCAGCCTGCCACGCCCAGTGGGGTGCTGGTGCTGGTGCTGGTGCCGGTGCTGGTGCTGGTGCTGGAGCCGGTGCTGGTGCTTGTCTGAGTCTGCCTCTGCGCGGTCGGTGTCAGGCAGCCTGCTGCAGAGTCTTGAACTGGCCTGCGCTTGACTTGCTCGTTGGCGACGGTCTGGTAGTGGCTGTCAAAGTAGCCCAGCGCCCGCTGCGCGGTTTCAAGCTGCTGGTCGGAGCGCATCTGCACGGCGTCAAAACCGCAGCGCCGCAGCAGCGGCAGCATGTCTGCCAGCACCTCTCCGGTGGCCAGCACGCGGCCGCCAAAGCGCACACGGGCGCGCAGCAAAACGGCCTGTGAGTAGGCGCGGCCGTCGGTCCATTTCGGAAAGTTCAACACCACGGTGTCGCACTGCAGAATCTGCTCAGCCATCGCCGTGACGTCGGTGTCGTTGCCCAGCAGCAGCGCGTCGGCCGGCAGCTGTTGTTGAGGGTCGATGAACAGCATGGGGGCCTCCTGGGGTGCGCTGGCGCGGTAAATGGCTGAGGGCAGCGGCCGGTGCGCAAACAGTCAACTGGCCGTCGCTGCGCGCACCGCGTCTGCGGCGTGCCTGAAGGGCAGGGCACCGATGCGGCGCGCGGTGTGTATGAAGCGCTCGTCCGCGTGGCGCTCGCGCAGATAGGTGCCAACGACGGCTTCGATGACATCGGGCACTTCGTCGGCCGCAAAGGCGGGGCCAATGACCTTGCCGGCCAACGCCTGCCCGCTCAGGCTGCTGCCGTCTGCGCCGCCCACCGTGACCTGAAACCACTCGCTGCCGTCCTTGTCGACACCCAGGATACCGATGTGGCCGCTGTGGTGGTGACCGCAGCTGTTGATGCAGCCGCTGATGTGCAGGTCGATGTCCCCGATGTCATGCAGCTCGTCCAGATCCTGGAAGCGCTCGTGGATCGCCGCCGCGAGCGGAATCGAGCGGGCATTGGCCAGCGCACACAGGTCGCCGCCTGGGCAGGCGATCATGTCGGTCAACAACCCGATGTTGGGAGTGGCAAAGCCGGCTTCGCGGGCGGCCAGCCAAAGGGCTCGCAGGTGGTGCGTCTGCACCCATGGCAGCAGCAGGTTCTGGTCGTGCGTGACACGCAGTTCACTTTGGCTGAAGCGGTCGGCCAGCTCGGCCGCGCGCTCCATCTGCTCTGCGGTCACGTCTCCGGGGGGCAGGCCCGCACGCTTGAGCGACAAAGTCACGGCGCGGTAGCCGGGCCACCTGTGCGCGTGCACGTTGCGCTGTTGCCAGCGCTCAAAGGCCGGCAGGGCCTGGACGGCTGGCGCAGCCGGACAGACACTGGCCGCAGGCGCCTGAAACGAAGCGCTGACCCGATCCAGCTCAGCCAGCGGGATCAACGGCGTGTGCGGATCTGCCAGCAGCGCTGCAAACTCGTCGTGCACCGCTTTGACAAAGCGCTGGCCCTCGGCCTTGACCAGGATCTTGATGCGCGCCTTGTACAAGTTGTCACGCCGGCCATAGAGGTTGTAGACGCGCACCACCGCTTCGACGAAGACCAGGATCTACTGCCATGGCACAAACGCGTGCACCTCGGTGGCGATCAGCGGCGTCCTGCCCATGCCGCCGCCCACGGCGACCCTGAAGCCGACCTCTCCTGCAGGGTGACGCAGCAAGCGCAAGCCGATGTCGTGCCAATCGGTGGCAGCGCGGTCTTCGGCGCCGCCGCTGACGGCGATCTTGAACTTGCGCGGCAGGAAGGCGAATTCGGGGTGCAGCGTGCTCCACTGGCGCAAAATTTCGCAATACGGGCGCGGGTCGACGATTTCGTCGGCTGCGATGCCGGCCAGGGCATCGGTGGTGATGTTGCGGATGCAGTTGCCGCTGGTCTGGATGCCGTGCATGTCCACATCGGCCAGCAGATGCATCACCTCGCCGCTGCGCGCCAGGTCGATCCAGTTGAACTGCAGGTTCTGCCTGGTGGTGAAGTGGCCGAAACCGCCGCGGGGCACGGCAGCGGGCCCGGCCGGTGCGGGCACAGTCCCATCGAGGGTCGCGTCAGCGGGGTTGCCCCGGCTGTCGGGTGCGGCGCCGGCGGGTTGCAAGTCGTACTCGCGGGCAATGCGCGCCAGTTGGCGCAACTGGCGGCTGCTGAGCTCGCCATAAGGCACGGCCACCCGCAACATCGGCGCGTGGCGCTGAAGGTACCAGCCGTTTTGCAGCCGCAGAGCTTTGAAATCGCCCTCGGGCAACTGACCTGCCAGGTGGCGTGCCAGTTGATCGCTGTATTGCGCGGCACGTGCGCGCACGAACTGGCGATCTCTTTCTGTGTATCGGTACATGGACAGGGCTGAGCTGTGGCTGATCAAGACACCGACTCTATGCACCCCGCATATTGTTGAGAACTACATTTTCGATTGTTGTTAATGCTTGGAAGTAATAACAAGGACTCGGGCTTCAGGCCCAGCCACCATGGGCGCTGGCTTGCCCACAGACCATAAAAAAGCCCCGCCGGGCACATGACCTGGTGGGGCTTAAAGGCACCTTGCGGATGCCGAGGAGAACCTACTCAACCACTTGACTCACTTGACTTTTGACTCAAGGCCGAAACCTTGACCCAATGATTGGAGTTCCGGTTCTCCTGCAAGTTCAGCTTGCTTTCGAAGCGAGCCTTGCCAAGCAGTTGCCTGGCTCAGCAGCCTCATTGTTCAGGCGGCGCGCTTGCCTTTAGCGGCAGCGGTTGCCTGTTTGGTCGCGGTGACAGCGGAATGGGTCATGGTCTGGAAGTTGGCCTCAGCCACTTCGGCAGCTTGTTTGCTGGCCTTCTGCACGGTCTCGAAGGCGTTGTTGGCTGCAGCCACGGCTGACTTCATCATCGCCACGGCGCTCTCGGTGCCGGCAGGTGCGTTTTTGGCGGCGGTGTCGACCAGTGACAGCACTCGCTTCTGGTTGTCGGCCATCGTGCTCTCGGCAGTCTTGGTGAACTGGGAACTGGTCTCGCTCATGATCTCGTACACATGGCGGCTGTAAGCTGCAGCTTTTTCGGCGCTGGGCTGCAGCAGGTTGGCTTGCATGGCCATCAGCTCTTGCACGTCCTTGACTGCCAGGGTTGCCCTGGCTGCGTCGGCGGCTTCGCTCATCGATGCCTTGGCAACCTGCATGTTCAGCTCGACCAGCTTCTCAACGCCTTCAAAGGCTTTGGCGGTCAGACCAAACAGAGTTTCCATGGCGGCTTGTTGGGTGGCGACGAATTGCTCGGGGGACATGGTGTTCATGGTGATTTCCTTTGGATGATTGGAATGGCAAAGAGACTGAGTGCTTGCTTGATGCGCCGCTGTTGTGCTCTTTGCAAATTGCTGCGGTGCAACATGAGCTGAAGTATAAAGACCGTTGGGCACCTTGCAAGCCCTTTTTGCTGCATTGCAACAATTTAGAGCGCATTTTCTAGAATCCGGACCGTGCTTGCCTTCCATTCAGACCAGTTCGTGCTGCCGCTGCCCCCGGGCCACAGCTTTCCGATGAGCAAGTACAGCCTGCTGCGCGAAGCTGCTCAGCGCAGTCTGCCCGGGCTGCGTGTGACCGAAGCCCTACCCGCCAGTGACGGAGAACTGGCGCTGGCCCACGACCCGGCCTGGATCGACGCGGTCAAGGAAGGCACCACCAGCCCAGCGCAGCAGCGAGAGATCGGCTTCCCCTGGAGCGAGCGCATGGTCGAACGTGCGCGGCGGTCGGTCGGCGCCACCATCGCTGCAGCGCGCGCAGCCTTGATCTCGAATGAGGGTGTGGCGGCCAATCTGGCCGGTGGCACGCACCATGCCTATGCCCACAAGGGCTCGGGTTATTGTGTCTTCAACGATGTGGCGGTGGCTGCCCGCCTGATGCAGGCCGAGTGGCACCGCACACGCCGCGCGCTGTTGCGCGTCATCGTGATCGACCTCGATGTGCATCAGGGCAACGGCACGGCGGCGATCTTCAAGGACGACCCCACCGTCTTCACACTGTCGATGCATGGCGACAGGAATTTCCCGTTTCGCAAGGAAGCCAGCGATCTGGATGTGGCCCTGCCCGATGGCTGCCAGGATGCGGCCTACCTCGCCGCACTGGACCTGGCGCTGCAGCAAGCCTGGCAGCGGCATCACGATGAGCCCCCGGCGCTGGCCTTTTTTCTGGCAGGTGCGGACCCGCATGAAGACGATCGACTGGGCCGCCTCAAGCTCAGCAGTGCGGGTCTGGCAGAACGTGATCGCCGGGTGCTGGACTTCTTGTGGCAACGCCAGGTGCCGGTGGCTTTGTCGATGGCGGGTGGCTACGGGCGCGATGTGCACACCACGGTGGCCGTGCATCGCCAGACGCTGGCCCACGCGTATCTGGCTTGGCAACGCTGGCAGTCTGAGCCATCTGCATCCACTCTGCGTCAGCAGCCTGCGCGGCCGCTGGCTGCCCGACCGTCGCTTGCCTCGTGCATTCTTGACCGATGACTTCGCCCCCGCCGTCCTTCAATGCAGCGCGCGCTGAGCGGTCAGCCATGTCTGACAACGATCGGCCCGCCGCGCAGCCGCGATCCGCTTTCAGCCACTTCGTGACCCTCAGCACACGCTGGATGGACAACGACGTCTACGGGCACATGAACAACGTCGTGCACTACAGCTTGTTTGACACGGCGGTCAACCGCTGGCTGATCGAAGCAGGCGCCCTGGACATCCACCAAGGCGAAGTGATCGGGTTGGTGGTGCACACCCAGTGCCACTACTTCGATGCATTGGCCTTCCCGCAGACCGTGCATGCGGGTTTGAGGGTGGCACAGCGTGGGCACAGCAGCGTGCGCTTTGAAGTCGGTTTGTTTGCTGATCAGCAGGTGTTGTGCGCGGCTCTGGGCAGCTTCAAGCATGTTTATGTCGCCCGTGCCACGCGCCGCCCGGTGCCTTTGCCGGCTGCTCTGGTGCATGCTTTGGACCTCTTGGGCCCGCCGCCCGCTGGCCCACAGCCCCCGCCGACCGATTGATTCGCTGGCTGGCTCAAGTGCAGATGGCGACCCCGTTGCGCGCCGGCTGGCACTCGTTTTCGTCCACTTTCACGCCCAGGATGCCCTTGAAAACCAAACCTGAAACCACCCCTGAAACCACCCCTGAAACCACCGCAGCGGTAGA
>JBBQIB010000185.1:0-8482 GCA_038324515.1 Burkholderiales bacterium | reverse complement strand
GAACCCGTGACATCGCGCCGTGCCGCTTACAAGCGCCGGCTGCAAATCCGCAGCTTCCCTCCTACACTGCCCGGATGAAATTCGATCGACCTTTGCAGCCAAGTCGTGCGCCTTTTGCGTTGGCCCTGTTTCCAACCCTCGGCCTGCTGGCTGCGCTGGCCTGGCCAGGAGCAGCCGTGGCGCAGCGCACTTCGGCTGCTTTGCAACACGCACCGTTGTCACCCGTGGCGGGTGAAGTCATCGTTGGCTTCAAGGCCGATGCGCCCAGCCTGCGCCGCCAGGCGCTTGCGGCCAGCGGCGCGACGCAGGACGAAGCAGCCCGGGTGCGCGGGATCTTGGAAGACCGGGCCAGCAGCCTGGGCCAGCGGCGTGGGCTGCGCTTGCAAGCCGGCGCGGGCGTCAGTGATCGTGCCCAGGTGATGCGCATGGATGGCATGGACGCTGCGGCCCTGGTGCGCGCGCTGGCCAGCGACCCTGAGGTCGCGTTTGTCGTGCCCAACGGCCGCCAACGCGCGCTGACAGCGCCCAACGACCCGCTGTACCCACTGGTGGCTCGAGGCCAACGGCCCAATGGGCCGGACAGTGGCCAGTGGTATTTGCGCGCACCCACTGCCGATGTGGCGTCCTCCATCAACATCGAATCCGCCTGGGCGCGCACCCAGGGCAGCCCGAACCTGGTGGTGGCGGTGCTCGACACGGGCGTCCGCTTTGATCACCCCGACTTGGGCCGCAGCGCCAATGGCGGGCCACTGCTGCCAGGTTACGACTTTGTGGCCGACGCCGCTGTGGGCAACGACAGCAATGGCCGCGATGCAGACCCCAGCGACCCGGGTGACTGGGTCACCAGTGCTGAAAGCAATACCACCACCTTCAGGGACTGTTCGGTCTCGGACAGCAGCTGGCATGGCACCAAGACGGCCAGTCTGGTGGCTGCAGCCACCAACAACAACCTGGGCATGGCGGGCACGGCACCTGGCTTGCGTGTGCTGCCGGTGCGTGTGCTGGGCAAGTGTTTTGGCACCGACTCGGACATCCAGGCGGGTATGTTGTGGGCAGGCGGCATCGCCGTGCCTGGCGTGCCCGTCAACCCCAACCCGGCCAAGGTGCTGAACATGAGCCTGGGTGGCAGCGGCGAGTGCACCGCTGGTTACCAATCGGCGGTCGACCGCTTGCTCGAGCGCGGCGTGATCGTGGTGGCTGCCGCAGGCAACAGCGCCGGCGGTCCGGTCAGCGTGCCGGCCAACTGCCGCGGTGTGGTCTCGGTGCTGGCATTGCGCCACGTCGGCACCAAGGTGGGTTTTTCTGATCTGGGGCCAGAAATCACCCTGGCGGCACCGGGCGGCAACTGCATCAACATCAGCGCCGGCTCGCCTTGTCTGTACCCGATCCTGGCGGCCACCAACCGCGGTACCCGGCTGCCCACCACCTCGGGCTGGACCGACAGCTTTGACGCGACGGTGGGCACCAGTTTTTCGTCCCCTTTGGTCGCTGGTGTGGTGGGCTTGATGCTGTCTGCGCAACCGTCGATGACGCCACAGCAGGTACGCTCGGTGTTGCAAAGCACCGCCAGACCGTTCCCGACCACGGGCGGTGACAACGGCCCTGAAGACCCGGCGCCTGTTGCACAGTGCCAGGCGCCGGCCAACGGCATCACGCAGTTGCAGTGTTACTGCACCACCGCCCTGTGCGGCGCAGGCATGCTCGATGCTGGCGCAGCCGTGGCAGCAGCATCGGGCCCGATGGCGCAGTTGCAGCTCACTTCGGGCACCCCTGTGGCCAGCAGCACCATCTCGCTGACGGCAGCCGGCAGCGGCGGCAGCATCGTCGGCTACAGCTGGAGCCTGATCAGCAGCGGGGGCATCGTCAACGGCTTTGACAGCTCCACCAACGCTGTCTCAGCCAGCCTGACGCCTACCGCAGCCGGCAGCTTCACCGTGCAACTGCAAGTCACCGACAACCTGGGGGCCAGCAGCACCACCAGCCTGATCGTCACGGTGGCGGCTGCACCTGGCGCCAATCCCACCCCACCAGCGCCGGTACCCCCACCCGCCGAGGGCAGCGGTGGGGGCGGCGGCGCCATGTCCTGGCTGTGGGTACTGGGTGTGGGGTTGGCGGCTGCGCTGTTGTGGCGCAGACCACGGGACGGATCTTTCAGCTGACTTGCTTTTGAATAGCGCGAGAAAGTAGGCAAGCCAGCTCAGGCCGACCACCTGGATGCAGGGTTGGCGGCCCCGCGAAGGCGGCGAAGAATCGACTCCAGTCCTGGAGTCCCTTCATGCCACTTGCAATGCCGCTGCCCAGCCCCCTGCTTGAACCGCTTGCCGCCGCCGTTGACAGCGCAGCGCAGACTGACCCAGCACCGAGCGAAGTCCAAGGCGCAGTTCGAGGCACAGTTCGAAAAGCATTCATCGGTGCCATCGCTGGCACCCTGGCTGCACTCTGGGCCTTGACAGCCCTGCTGCTGCCCGACACCGCCAACGCAAGCCACCGGTCGGCCCAGCACCAACCTGAAGTGGCCGAAAAGCAAGCCGCGCAGCCCAAGTCCAGAGAGCAGCTGATGCAGTTCAGCGCTGACCCGCTTTCAGGCCAGCAGTGGTGGCTGGCAGCGGCTGGCGGCAGCAACACGCAAAGCCTGGAGGCCAGGCTGCGCGGTGTCCCTGGTTTCATCGGCGCCTGGCGCACGGCGGCCACAACGGCTGCAACGTCAAGCCCAGCATCCGGAGGCCTTGCAGGCCCCGTGGTGGCGGTGCTGGATACCGGCATCACCCCCCACCCCGACCTGGCGGGCCAGGTTCTGCCCGGCTACGACTTCGTCAGTGAAAGCCTGTTTGCCAATGACGGTGACGGCCGCGACGCCGATGCCGGCGACCCCGGCGACTGGGTCTCCGCTGCCGACCGCCTGGACCCGCGGATGGCGAATTGCGCGGAACAACGCAGCAGTTGGCACGGCACCATCATCGCCGGGCTGATCGCTGCCGTGCCCGACAACGCCCAGGGCGTGGCGGGCATCAATGGCCGTGCCCGCATCCTGCCGGTGCGTGTGGCCGGCAAATGCGGGGCCGCCGTGGCCGACATCGTCGACGGCCTGCGCTGGGCGGCCGGCTTGCCGGTAGCGGGCGCACCGATCAACCCCTACCCGGCACGCATCGTCAACATCAGCTTTGGTGGCGCCACCGCCTGCAGCCGCGAGTACCAGGCCGCGATCGATGAACTGCGCTCCCACAACGTGGTGGTGGTGGCGTCAGCAGGCAACGGCTCGGGCGCTGTGGCGCGGCCCGCCAACTGCCAGGGCGTGCTGGGCGTGGCAGCGCTGAACCGCGACGGCTTCAAAGCCCATTACTCCAACTTCGGGGCTGCCTTGGCCAGCTTTGGGGTGGCCACGGTCGGTGGCGATGACGCACCTCAGGGCGCCTGGCGCCCCTGGCTGTCGGACGGCGGCTTGGTCACGGTCTGGAACAACGGCACGCAACAGCCCGGCGCTGCCGAATACGCGCGTTTGTCCGGCACCAGCTTTGCTGCGCCTTTGGTCGCCGGCACACTGAGCTTGATGCTGAGCGTGAACCCAGCGCTCAGCGCCGAACAACTGCTCACCGGCGTGCGCTTGACAGCGCGAGCGCACGTGACTTCAAGCCTGATGCCCCTCTGCAGTGCAGCCGACCCCGGCAGATGCATCTGCAGCAGCCGGAGCTGCGGCGCCGGCATCCTGGACGCTGAGCAGGCCTTGCGCTATGCCGCCTACCCGGAGAGCTACGTCGCCCCCGTGCAACAAGTGGCCGTGCTCGACACCGCTGAGCTGCGCCAGGCCCTCAGCAGCGGGCCCGACTGGCTGGCGCCAGCACCTGCGCCGGCGCTGACCCAGGCTCAGGCAAACGGCCCAGACACGCAGAGCAGCGCCACGGGCGCGCCCTCTGGGGCTGGCGGCGGCGCGATGTCCTGGTTGTGGGTGCTGATGCTGGGCGTTTCGACGCTGCTGTTGCGCCTTCGCTGACTTACTCGACTCCGCAGGCCTGCCCGCGCCGAAGGCGAAGCGGATCAGCGACTCAGAGGCTGAGAGCCCAAGCCACAAGCCCTGACGCGGCCGGCCAGGACACCCACCTGCGCTTGCACCCGGGCAGCCTGCTCAGCATCTGTCAGGCTCAGGCGCAGCAGCGTCGTGGTGCTGCCTGCACCCGGCTCCGACACCTTGACCCAGGCTGCGCCAGCCACACCTGCCGCGCCCAACTCGGCTTCAGCTTGCGCCAACTCTGCGGGTGCAAAAGGCCCGGCCTCCAGACAGATCGTGCTCACCAGGCTGCCCGGCGTTGTGGACGGGCCGGCAGCTAAGGCAGCTGAGGCAGCTGATCTCACGACGTCTGCGTCTGGCGTTGCAGGCACCTTGGCAGGGGTGGGCGCAACTGGTGCAGCCGGCACCAAGACCCGCACCCGCTCAGGGTGCAACTGGGCCTGCACACGTTCCGGCTCGCGCTCGGCGTAGCGTGGCGGCGGCCACATCGGGGCCAGCCAGCCCTTTGACCAGACCCAGAACAACAGATTGGCCAGGACCAGCACACCGACCAGCATTCGCAGCATCAACCGGCCCCCGGCTGCCAACGGACGCTGACTTCACCGCTGACCACCCGTTGCAGAACACCCGCACAGCGCAGCAGCAAAGCGCCGTCAGCATCCACGCCCTCGCACACGCCTTGCATCGCCTGCGGGCCTGTGGTGTGAACTCGCTGCCCCAGCAGCAGATCACGACGGCGGTACGCCGCCGCCAAGGGCGCAAAGCCTTCGCGCTCAAAGCGCAGCAAGGCATGCACCAGCGGCATGGCAATGCGGGCCAGCACAGCCGGTGCACTGATGGGTCCACCCGTGGCTGAGCCGGCGGCTGCACTCCTGGATGAGTTGGTGGATGCCTGAGCTTGCGCAACGAGCTCCTGCAAGGCCGCCAGCCCGTGGGTCAAGCCTTCGTCGGGCAGCGGCAAGACATTCAACCCCACCCCAATGACACACAGGCGCCTGCTGCCGATGCCAATGGTCTCGATCAGCACACCGCCCAGTTTGCGGCCGCCGTGCACGGTGGCTGCAGACGCCTGCAACAGCCACAAGTCGTTGGGCCACTTCAGTTGCAGCTGCGGGCGGCGTTGGGGCTCAGCCTCTGGCGCACCGGCGTGCGCCTTGAATGGCTCCATCGGCTCCAAGGCCTCGGCCAGCGCCAGCCCGACCGCCAGCGACAAGCCCTCCCATTGCGTTGGGGCCAGCGATAGAGCGAGCGAAAAAGTCAACGAAGCTCCCCGGCGGCTGACCCAATCACGACCCAGACGACCGCGGCCGCGTGTTTGCTCCTCGGCCACCAACAAGCAAGGCGCCAGGTCGCCGCCGGCTGCCTGGCGAGCGCGTTCCAGCAGCAGGGTGTTGGTCGAGGCGACGCTGGGCAGCACTTCGACGCTGATGTCGGGCAGCAGCACTTGCAGTTGCTGCAGCAACGACTCGATGCCCCACTCAGGCGCGGGCAAGCCATCTGCTTTCATGTTGCTGCCATTTACCGTTTGGGCGCCAGCATCGTGCCTCTGCAGCCTGCACTGCTACAGTGGCAGGCATAAGCTCGCTTGAGCTTGGCGGTGTAGCGCTCGTCTATCAGCAAGCCGTAGTCATAAAACAACTCTTCGCCGGGTTGCAGATCGCGGCTGGCCTGGATGAACACCCTGCCGTCGCGCTCTTCGGCCTCGCAGTTGGGCTCGCAGGCGTGGTTGATCCAGCGCGCGATGTTGCCACCGACTTTGGCGTCGATGACGTGCTGGCCATCGTCGATGTGGAAGTAAAAAGTGTGCTCGGGCTGGGCGGCGTCATGGGGGTGGCGGCGCAAAGCCTCTTCCCAGGTGATACGCTGGCCCTTGTATTCGATGATGCGCTCGCCGCGCAACAGCGGCCGCAGCGCATACACGCCCTTGCCATGCACGCCGCTCTTGCGCACCTGGATGCGACGCGCTGGGCTTGAAGTGGGCGCAGCGGCCACTTCAGGCGGGACATTTCCCTGACGAGATTGTTTTTTGGCAGCGGCTTGCAGGGTCTTGGCCATTGGGTACATTGAAAACGTACGGGCGCGCGCAAGTGTGCGTGCGCGAGACAACGGCGGATTGTAGGCACGGCCCTTTGTGCAAACTCAGGCAGCCAAGACCGTCAAGCAGGCTGAGGCCTCAGAAAGAGACATGAGCAAAACCATCATCATTGCCGAGAAGCCCAGCGTGGCGCAGGACATCGTGCGCGCCTTCGGGACACAAAAAGGCAAGTTCGAAAAATTCGCTGACCACTTCGAAAGCGACAACACCATCGTCACGTCGGCTGTGGGCCACCTGGTCGAGATCAAGGCGCCAGATGAATACGAGGTCAAGCGCGGCAAATGGAGCTTTGCCAATCTGCCGGTGGTGCCACCGCACTTTGACGTGGCGCCCATCGACAAGGCCAAGACGCGGCTGAATGCCGTGGTCAAGCTGGTCAAGCGCAAAGACGTCAGCGCCATCATCAACGCCTGTGACGCCGGGCGCGAAGGCGAGTTGATCTTCAGGCTGATCCTGCAATACGCTTACGGCGACAAAGCGCATGGCAAGCCGATCCGCCGCCTGTGGCTGCAGAGCATGACGCCACAGGCCATCCGCGACGGCTTCGACAAACTGCGCAGCGACAGCCAAATGCTGGGCCTGGCCGACGCAGCGCGCAGCCGCAGCGAGGCCGACTGGCTGGTCGGCATCAACGGCACGCGGGCCATGACGGCCTTCAACTCGCGCGACGGTGGTTTTTTCCTGACCACCGTGGGGCGCGTGCAAACGCCCACGCTGAGCATCGTCGTCGAACGCGAAGAGAAGATCCGCAAGCACGTCTCGCGCCCTTACTGGGAGGTCAAGGCCAGCTTTGATGCACAAGCCGGGCAGTACGAAGGCAAGTGGACCGACCTGAAGTGGAAGAAGAATCCCGACGACGCAGAAGCGCGCGCCGACCGCCTGTGGACGCAAGTCGACGCCGACGCCATCGCCGCCGCTGTGCGCGGTCAGCCAGCATCGGTGGTCGATGAGGCCAAACCCAGCACCCAGGCCAGCCCGCTGCTGTACGACCTGACGACCTTGCAGCGCGAAGCCAACAGCCGCTTTGGCTACAGCGCCAAGACCACGCTGAACATCGCGCAAGCGCTGTACGAAAAACACAAGGCGCTGACCTACCCACGTACCGACAGCCGCGCCTTGCCCGAGGACTATCTGGCTACCGTCAAACAGACACTGACGGTGCTGGCCGACCAGGAACTGCCCGGCCCGCTGCGCGAACTCTCGGGCCATGCGCGAAAATGTTTGAACGAAGGTTATGTCAAACCCACCAAGAAGGTGTTCGACAACACCAAGGTCTCGGACCACTTCGCGATCATTCCCACGCTGCAGACGCCAAAAAGTCTGACCGAAGTCGAGGCTAAGCTGTACGACCTGGTGGTCAAGCGCTTCATCGCGGTCTTCTACCCCAGCGCCGAGTTCATGGTCACGACCCGGCTGTCCACGGTCAGCGTCAAGGGGCAGGACTACCGCTTCCAGACCAACGGCAAAGTGCTGGTCAACCCGGGCTGGCTGGCGGTGTACGGCAAAGAAGCGCAAGACGACGACGCCAACCTGGTGGCGGTGGCCAAGGGCGAGCAGGTGCGCACTGAAAGCGTAGACGTTCTGGCGCTCAAGACCAAGCCGCCAGCGCGCTATACCGAAGCCACGCTGCTGTCGGCAATGGAAGGTGCCGGCAAGCTGATCGACGACGAGGAACTGCGCGAAGCGATGCGCGAAAAAGGTCTGGGCACGCCGGCCACCCGCGCGCAGACCATCGAAGGCCTGATCGCCGAGAAATACATGCTGCGCGACGGCCGCGAACTGGTGCCCACGGCCAAGGCCTTTCAGCTGATGACGCTGCTGCGCGGGCTGGCCATCGAAGACCTGACCCGCGCTGACCTGACCGGCAACTGGGAGTTCCAGCTCTCGGAGATGGAGCAGGGGCGCCTCTCGCGCGACAAGTTCATGGCCGAGATTGCCAAGATGGCCGAGCGCATCGTCAAGAAGGCCAAGGAATACGACCGCGACACGATTCCGGGTGACTACGCGACTTTGGGCACAGCTTGCCCCAACTGCGGCGGTGTGGTGAAAGAAAACTACCGCCGCTTCACCTGCACGGGTGCCGACGGGGCCAGCGAGGGTTGCGGCTTTTCGATCACCAAGATCCCGGCTGGCCGAGCTTTCGAGACCGCCGAAGCCGAAACGCTGGTGCGCGACAAGAAGATCGGGCCGCTGGAAGGCTTCAGATCCAAAGCAGGTTGGCCCTTCACGGCCGAGATCAAACTGGCTTTTGATGAAGAGCTGAGCAACTGGAAGCTGGAGTTCGACTTTGGCGAAGATGCCAAGAAGGCCGAGGGCGACGGCGAGCCAGTGGACTTCTCGGACCAGCAAAGCCTGGGCCACTGCCCCAAATGCAAGGGCAAGGT
>JBBQIB010000184.1:0-8484 GCA_038324515.1 Burkholderiales bacterium | reverse complement strand
TGACCGAGCAGCGCGTCAAAAGGCGTCCGATCTAGGCGCAAAGCACAGCCATAGCTCGGGCTATGGCGCGCATTTGCAACGACGAGCGGGCGTCTTTTGGCGTGATGAGTGGGCATGATCGAAAGACTCTCAGCCTCTCAGTCCACGGTTCACCAGCTCAAGCCCGAGGCAGGCAGCTTGTGCGCGTTGACGCGGGTATTCACGATCTGGCCGTCGGCCAGGCGCAGCACGCGGTCGGCGATGTCGGCGATCGGCGCGTTGTGGGTGATCACGATGGTGGTCGTGCCGAGCTCGCGGTTCACTTTCTCGATCGCCTGCAACACCATGATGCCGGTGGCGCAATCCAGCGCGCCAGTGGGCTCGTCGCAGAGCAGCACCGCCGGGCGCTTGGCAATCGCGCGCGCAATCGCCACCCGCTGCTGCTCGCCGCCCGAGAGTTGCGAGACGAAGTGGTTGACACGCGGCCCCAATCCGACCAGGGCCAGCGCGTCCTCGGGCTTCATCGGGTCCTCGGCCAGGTCGGTGACCAACGCCACGTTCTCAACCGCGGTCAGGCTGGGGATGAGGTTGTAGAACTGGAACACGAAGCCCACGTGCTCGCGCCGATAGCGGGTGAGCTCGGCATCGTCGGCGCCGATGAGTTCGTGCACCTGGCCTGCGTGGGTCCAGCGCGCCGATCCGCTGGTGGCCGTGTCGAGCCCACCCAGGATGTTGAGCAAGGTCGATTTGCCGCTGCCCGACGCGCCGAGCAGCACCACGAACTCGCCGCGCACGATGTCCAGGTCCACGCCGCGCAGGGCATGCACTGCGGTGGCGCCCTCCCCGTAAACCTTGGTGAGCCCGCGCGCGACGAACACCGCCACGCCGCCCATGGCTGGGTCTGAATGGGCTTCGGGTGGCTTCGGCGTCATGCGCACTGGCCGCGCGGGCACATGACCGGCAGGAGATGCAGGTTTGGATGCAGGTTCGGATGCATCAGTGCAGTGTGCGCTTCTATACAAACAGCGCCATGACCTGCATCAAGCCTCGCGCCAGGCGGCGGCCGGTGTGACGTGGCGGATGCCTCCTGGGTGCGGCAACCAGTTCGATGCCTCCGACCTGGCGGCGCACAGCCTCGCTCAGGGGCAGGCGCAATTCCTGGACCTCGCCGCACCGCCGCGGTTCACGGAGCCGATGCCCGACGACTGCCTCAGCCATGCTCTTCGAGCTCAGGCGAAGACAAGAACACGGTGGATAGACCTTTCCGCTGTCGTGAAGACCGATCGGCCCGATCGCCCCAGCACAGCAGCAGCACCCCCGCTTAAGGCGACGCTGAACTAGTCCCCGCGAGTGTCCGCGAATGTCCGCGCCCTGGTTTGGGATGGGATGCATGGCGCAAACCGCAGACATAGCCCGGGCTATGGCGAGGATTTGCAACGCCGCAGGCCGCGCAAATCATGGATGCGGGCGCCGCGAGGGACTTGTTCAGCGTTGCCCTAAGCCAAAGGCCTGGCAGGCTGCCAACGCTGGGCCCTTGCGCGAGGTCAACAAACCGTCACTCGAATCCCGCTTGCTGGGAACTGCGGGCCGCACAATGACGTCTACCGCAACCTGCGCTGACCGCGAAGTTTTGATCGGCCACATCGCCAACAGCATTCGTATCGGAGGCACCCACCATGCACCAAAACAGCATCGACAACCCCGAGTGCGTCGCCAGGGTCCTGGCGCTGCTGATAGCTGCCAACGCGCGCGTGGACAAGCGCGAATTGAAGCGCCTCGATGAGTTGGATGCCTATCAGCGCATCGGCGTCAGTCGCGCACGCTTCGTCGAGCTGGCGCAAACCTGCCGGGACGAAGTCGGCGAGAAGCTGGTGGGACACTCCTGGATGTCTGCAGACGCCATCGGGCGCATCGATCGCATCCTCGATGCAGTCAATGATCCGCAATTGCGCATCCTGGTCTGCCGCCTCGCTGCAGCCGCGATCACGGCGGACGGCCATGTATGCGATGCCGAGAGAATGGTCTTCGACCACACGCTCGGGCGCTGGCGCGTGAACCGATCGATGGTCACCGAAGCCATCCGGAACGACACGCTGAATTGAACTGGGCCCTCAACCGCCCGGGCAGCGGCAGGGACGCAGTTGCCGGGTTTGGCTCTGTGAACGAGCTTTCAGCGCACCAGGAGCTCGGCTGGACCGGTGTGGTTGGTGCTGCGGATTCGGATCTTCCACCTCGGGCCGTGCGCCCAACCAGAGAGAGTTCGCCATGAGTCAATCACCCTCTGCCAACCTGGCCTTGCAGCGCCTGTACCACCTGGAAAAGACGCAACCCCAGCGTATCGCGCTGACCCAGCCGATGGGTGACGGCAGCGTCAAGGACTTCAGCTGGGCCGAGGTGGCTGACCAGGTGCGGCGCATGGCTGCGCACTTGCAGTCTCAAGGTTGGGATCCCGGGTCCAAGGTGGCGATCCTGTCGAAGAACTGCGCCTGGTGGATGATGAGCGACCTGGCCATCTGGACGGCCGGCCACGTGTCGGTGCCGCTGTATCCGACGTTGGCGCCGGCAACCGTGGGCCAGATCCTGCGGCACAGCGAGGCCAAGGCCTGTTTCATCGGCAAGCTCGACGGCTGGGAAGGGATGAAACCCGGCGTCCCGGCCGGCCTGCCCTGCATCAGCTACTCGCTGTCGCCCGCCGATGCGCGCCAGGCCTATGAAGGCTGGGATGCGGTGTGTACGCGCAACCAGCCGATCAAAGGTTCACCGTTGCGCGGCGCCGATGAGTTGGCAACGCTGATCTACACCTCGGGCACCACCGGCATGCCCAAGGGCGTGATGCACAGCTTCGGCAGTTTCGCCTGGGCCCTGGAAACCGGCCTCAAGCGCATCCCGATGACCATCGACGACCGCATGTTGTCCTACCTGCCGCTGGCGCATGTGGTCGAACGGGTGCTGGTCGAACACGGCTGGTTGCACACCGGCATGCGCATCTATTTCGCCGACTCACTCGACACCTTTGCCGCCGACCTGCAGCGTGCACGGCCGACCATCTTCTTCTCGGTGCCCAGGTTATGGGTCAAGTTCCAGCAGGGCGTGCACCACAAGCTGCCGCCGGCCAAACTCAAGCTGCTGCTGTCGCTGCCCCTCATCGGCGGCCTGGTGCGCCGCAAGGTCGTCAAGGCGCTGGGGCTGGATCAATGCCACATGGCCGCCGGCGGCGCAGCGCCGATGCCGGTGGCCTTGCTGAACTGGTATCGCCGGCTCGGCCTGCCTGTCAACGAGGGCTACGGCATGACCGAGAACCTGGCCGTTTCGCATCTGACGGTGCCCGGCACCGACCAGACCGGCACCGTGGGCCCGCCATACGACGGCGTGCAGGCGCGCATCGACCCGGCCAGCGGTGAAATCCAGATGCGCAGCCAGGCCATGATGCTGGGCTACTACAAAGAGCCGGCGATGACCCGCGACACCTACACCGACGACGGCTGGTTGCGCACCGGCGACAAGGGCCAGATCGATGCCCAGGGGCTGCTGCGCATCACCGGCCGCGTCAAGGACCTGTTCAAGACCAGCAAGGGCAAGTACGTGGCGCCAGCGCCGATCGAGGACAAGTTGGCCATGCACGATTCGGTCGAGGCCTGCGTCGTCGCCGGTGCCAACCTGGGCCAGCCCCTGGGCATCGTGATGCTCAACCCCGAAGCCACGACGGCCCGCGCAGACTCCGCTGCCCGTGCCAAGCTGGAATCTTCATTGGCCGAGCACCTGGAACGCGTCAATGCGCAGCTCGACCCGCATGAACGACTGGCCTGCCTGATCATCGCGAGCGCTGCCTGGACGGTCGACAACGACATGATCACGCCCACTTTCAAGGTCAAGCGCAACCGCATCGAGGACATCTATGCCGCGCACTACGAGCGCTGGGAATCCTCGGGTGCCCCGGTGATCTGGCAAGACGCCTGATGCCCTGATCGGCGGCGGCAGGCTCGGGCCATCGGTCCAGCCTCGATGTCCACGGTGGTGCGCAGCCCCAGGTGCGGCGGATCGCTGTCCGTCGTGGCCTTCGCCATCTACCCCATCGCCGCCGCGCTGTTCCGGACGGCCGACATTCCGAAACGCCTGATCCCGGCCACCATCGCGCTCTGCGCCTTCACGTTCACGATGACGGCCTTGCCCGCCACACCCGCACCCCTCCCGCTGTGGGTTGCCGCCTGGGCTTCGGGCGCTCAGGTCGGCCTCATGACCCTGACTGCGATGCGTCTGCGCCGGGGCCCCCGGGCACGGTCGTGCTGGCGCGGATCGCAACCTTGACCGCCATCAACAGGTGCCATGCGTCGCCTGCGACACTGTGACGGGTGAGACCCAGCAGGAAATGCGGATATGAAGATGCTCATTGGGGTGGCCAGCTTCTCGGTGCTGCAGCCGACTGCAGCGTTGGTCGATGCGTTGAACAACTTCGCACCCACCATCATCACCACCTACCCGACCGCCGCTGCGCTGCTGGCCGATGAGGCGCGGCGCGGTGCGCTGCGCATCCGCCCGCGCGAAGTGTGGACCGGGGGCGAGACGCTCAGCCAGGCAGTGCGCCAACATGTCGAGGCAAGCCTGGGCTGCACCTTGCGCAACAGTTACGGCGCATCGGAGTTCTTGGCCATCGGCTGGGAGTGCAGCCACGGCAGCATGCATGCCAACACCGATTGGCTCATTCTCGAACCCGTCGATGCGCAGTACCGCCCGGTCGCGCCGGGGGTGTCACCTGCGACGACGCTGCTCACCAACCTCGCCAATCACCTGCAGCCGTTGATCCGCTACGACATCGGCGATCGCGTCGTCGTCGCGCCGGAGCGCTGCGCTTGCGGTTCAGCGCTGCCCGTCATCGACGTCGAGGGGCGGCATGACGATGCGCTGGTCATGGCCGGCCGCGACGGTGCGTCGGTCACCCTCTTGCCCTTGGCGCTGATGACCGTCATCGAGGATGAAGCCGGCGTCTTCGACTTTCAACTCTTCCAGCGCGACGCCAGGACTCTCGTGCTGCGACTACCCGCCAAAGGCAGCGAAAGCGCCGACGCGGTGCGCCGCTGCCGTAAGGCGCTGCGCAGGTTCGCCCGGCGGCTGGGCCTGGGGCCGATACGCGTCATCGGCGAGACCGGTTACGCGCTTCGGCATGGGCGCAGCGGCAAGCTGCAGCGCGTGATCGCGCAGCCGCGATTGAAGCAGCCAGCCGGCCGCAGAGACGACAGCGCGCAAGTCGACCCGCGACATCACCACCAACACACCCACGACAGAGGAACGCCATGACCGCAGCCACCACACAGCAGCCCTACATCAAATGGTTCGCCGACATCGGCATCGCCGACGTCCCGCTGGTCGGCGGCAAGAACGCGTCGCTCGGCGAAATGGTGCGCGAACTTGCGAGCAAAGGCGTCAAGGTGCCCGACGGCTTCGCCGTCACGGCAGACGCCTTCCGCCACTTCATCCGCGAAGCGCAGCTCGACGATTTCATCCGCGACACGCTGGCCGACCTCGACACGCGCGACATGGCCAACCTCAGCCAACGCGGGCACGCGGTGCGGCAGGCCATTCGCAGCGCCGCGCTGCCGCAGGACCTGCAGGAGCAGATCGCAGGGGCGTATCGGCAGTTGCAAGGTGCCGGCGCGCTGCCGCTCGACGTGGCCGTGCGCTCGTCGGCCACGGCCGAGGACCTGCCCGACGCGAGTTTCGCCGGGCAGCAGGAGACCTACCTCAATGTTCAGGGCGTCGCGGCGCTGCTCGAGACCTGCAAGCGTTGCTTTGCCTCGCTGTTCACCGACCGGGCCATCAGTTACCGCGTGGACAAGGGCTTCGAACATATCCAGGTCGCACTCAGCATCGGCGTGCAGCGCATGGTGCGCTCGGACCTGGCCTGCGCGGGCGTCATGTTCACCATCGACACCGAGAGCGGCTTTCGCGACGCGGTGCTCATCAGCGCGGCCTACGGCCTGGGCGAAAACGTCGTCCAGGGCTCGGTCACACCGGACGAATACACGGTCTTCAAGACGACACTGAAGACTGGGCACCGGCCGATCCTGCAGAAGACTGTGGGCAGCAAGGAATTCAAGCTCATCTACGACACCGGCGGCGGCAAGATGGTGAAGAATGTTCCCGTTGCGCCGGCCGACCGCGCCAGGCTGGCGCTCAGCGACGACGAGGTGCTGGAACTCGCGCGCTGGGGCTGCATCGTCGAAGACCACTACTCCGCCAAACGCGGTGCCCCGGCCCCGATGGACCTGGAATGGGCCAAGGACGGCAACACCGGAGAACTCTTCATCGTGCAGGCGCGGCCAGAGACGGTGCAGTCGCGCAAGAACCCCGATGTGCTGGAAACCTATCGCCTCGGCGAGCGCAGCGCCGTGCTCACCAGCGGGCGCAGTGTGGGCGAAAAGATCGCGACGGGACAGGTGCGTGTCATCCAGAGTGCGCAGTTCATCGACCAGTTTCAGGAAGGTGAAGTGCTCGTCACCGACAAGACCGACCCGGACTGGCAACCCATCATGAAGAAGGCTGCGGCCATCATCACCAACCGGGGTGGCCGCACCTGCCACGCGGCCATCGTCAGCCGCGAACTCGGCGTGCCGGCCATCGTCGGCACCGAGCATGGCACCGAAGCGCTCACGGACGGCCAGATGGTCACCGTGAGCTGCGCCGAGGGCGACGCCGGTTTCGTCTATGAAGGTGCGTTGCCGTTCGAGGTGGAACACACCGACCTCAAGGCGCTGGGCAAACCGCACACCAAGGTGATGATGAATCTGGCCAACCCCGAAGAGGCGTTTTCGCTGTCGTTCATCCCCAACGACGGCGTCGGCCTGGCGCGCATGGAGTTCATCGTCTCGACCTCCATCAAGATCCATCCACTGGCGCTGATCCACTTCGACCAACTTGCCGATCCGGTGGCGAAGGCCGAGATCTCGCGACTGACCTCAGGCTATGCCGACAAGCCGCAGTTCTTCGTCGACAAGCTCGCCCAAGGCGTGGCCATGCTGGCGGCCGCGTTCCATCCGAAGGATGTCATCCTGCGTCTGAGCGACTTCAAGACCAACGAGTACGCCAACCTCATCGGCGGCAGCGCGTACGAGCCGCACGAGGAAAACCCGATGATCGGATTCCGAGGTGCGAGCCGCTACGACCACCCGCGCTATCGGGCCGGCTTTGCGCTGGAATGTCGCGCCGTGCTGAAGGTGCGCGAGGAGATGGGCCTGACCAATCTGAAGTTGATGATCCCCTTCTGCCGCACTGTCGAAGAAGGCCAACGCGTGCAGGCCGAGATGGCACGGCACGGCCTGCGGCGCGGCGAGAACGGTCTGGAGATCTATGTCATGTGCGAGATCCCCAGCAACATCATCCTGGCCGAGGAGTTCGCCGACATCTTCGATGGCTTCAGCATCGGCTCGAACGATCTGACGCAACTCATCCTGGGCGTGGATCGCGACAGCGAAGTCGTCGCCCCTCTCTTCGATGAACGCAACCCGGCGGTGAAGAAGATGATCGCCCAGGTCATCGCCACCTGCCGCGCCAGGGGCCGCAAGATCGGCATCTGCGGCCAGGCACCCAGCGACTACCCGGAGTTTGCGCAGTTTCTTGTCGAACAGGGCATCGACAGCATCTCGCTGAATCCCGACACCGTACTGAAGACGACGCTGGCGATCCTGGAAACGGAAGCCGCCTTGAAGAGCGCTTGAGGATCCAGGGGTCGCGTCACATGCCGAACCCGGTGACACCCGACAAGTGGGTCGCCAGCAAGATCAAGCGCAACAACCTGAAACCCCGACTTTTCACACGGTGCGCAGCGTCGCGCGCGTGCAGCGCCGTCAGGTCGGCGTGCAGTCTTTCATGTGCCTGCCGACGGAGTGACAGGCGACGAGCGCCACTGATTGCTGTTCACGTCAGTGCGATGGCGTCATGGCCCTCTTCCCCCAGAACGCGGTGAACGACAGCGTGCGCAAGCGCGAGGTGTTTGGCTGTGAGATGTACCCCTTCGCCAACTCGGGCTGCGTCACGGTCGTGCTGACGGCGGTCTTCGGCGCCTGCATGGTAGGCGGCGACGCCGGCAACGCACCTTGGGCAACATTGGCCTGGGCCTGGACGAGCGAGCCGGCATTGGCGGGGGGTGGTCCTGGCGACGTGGTCTGGGCCATCGCGGCTGTGGTGCTGTCCAACCTGTTCTACAGCTGCGGTGAGTCGCTGATCGCCGCCTTTCTGCCCGAACTGGCGCGCTGGGACAGCCTGGGCTGCGTGTCGGGCTGGGCCTGGACCTTCGGCTACTTCGGCGGCAAAGATCGTCGAGTTCCGGAACGAGCCCTTGCCCAAGTCCAACCTCGGCAAGATATTGCGACGTCAGCTGCGTCAGACAGCAAAGCCCTTTGAGACGGCTGCATGACCTGACCGGCCAGAACATGCTGTTTGGGGCTCTGCATGGGACGTGCGCGAATGCAGCGGATTTCCGACCCGATCAAGCGCTGCGGTAGACGCGATCGA
>JBBQIB010000183.1:0-8629 GCA_038324515.1 Burkholderiales bacterium | reverse complement strand
ACGCGCGCGCGGCTGCGACACAGTTCTCGGTGCAGGGTCAAAACCTGGTGCTCGATGCTGGCATCGGCGCCATGGCCCGCTGGGTTGGCGTGCGTTTTGCGCGCAGCATGGCCGCAGAATGTGCACAGATTGCCAGCTGATGGCCGAGCGCCTGTTCAGCACCGGCTTCGTGTTTCAGCCTGCAGCCAGCAGCATCTCCAGGCACTGCGTGCGCAAACCAAAGAAGCGCTTGAGCTCTTGCACCTGCGCCAGCGCGGGCTCGGCAGGCAGCGGCTGCGCTCGTTTGATGGCCAGGATCATCTTGTTCTTGCGCGTGTGCTCCAGGGATACGAACTCGAAGACCTGCGTGTCATAACCCTGCGCCTGCAGCAGCAACGCACGCAAGCTGTCGGTCAACATCTCGGCCTGCTGCTCGGCATGGATGCCATGCTGGAAAATGCTGCGCAAAGGCTGGGGGCTGAGCAGTTGCGGCCGCAGCTCCTTGTGACAGCACGGCGAACACATGATGATCTGCGCGCCGGCCCGCAAGCCCAGGTGGATGGCATGGTCGGTGGCGGTATCGCAGGCGTGCAGGGCGATCATCACGTCCATCCGCTCGACCTGGGTTTGCTCGGCCTCGGTGCGCACATCACCCTGGCGCAAGCGCATGCCTTGCAAGCCCAGCTCGGCGGCGATGTGCTGGCCTTGCTGCACCAGATCGGGCCGCAGCTCCACCCCCGTCACCTGGGCATCCAGCTGCAAGCCGTGGCTCAACCAGTCGTGCAGCGCAAAGCTCAGGTAGGCCTTGCCGGCGCCAAAGTCCACCACCCGCAGCGTCTTGGAGTCAGCCAGCGGTGAACGCTGCAGGGCGTGGTCGAAGACCTCGATGAACTTGTTGATCTGCTTCCATTTGCGCGCCATCGCCGGCACCAACTGCTGCTGCGCGTTGGTGATGCCCAGGTGGCTCAGAAAGGGCCGGTCCAGTGTCAGCCGGCGCTTCTTCTGGCGGTCGTGGGTGGGGACCGGGTGGGCGGGGCTGGCGCCAGGTTCGACATCAGGCGGGTCGCCGGTTTCGACATCAGGCTCAACATCAGGGCCGCTGGCGCCGGCTGCAGTCTTGCGCAACCGAAAGTGGCCGCTGCCCTTTTTGCTCAGCCGCAGTTGCGACTCACCGTCGCGGCCGAACAGGTGGGCGTGGCGGAAGGAGCCGTGCAGCAGCTCAGCCACCTGGTCCAGGCCCGCTTGCAGCGGCAGGTTGTGCGTCTCGTCGCGGGTCGGGTGGCTATAGACAAAAGACAGGCAAGGCACAGCGCGTAAGACCAGTGGCCGCACCTGCACCCTGCGCGGTGCAGGCGGGCCAGCGCGCGGTTGTGACAGCACCAACTGGTGCCAAGACCCTGCCTGGGCCCAGGCGGACAACAGCGCCAGCAGGCGCTCCAGCGCGGGGTCGGTCGGAGGGGTTGAGTCGGATGTCTGCACGGCTCGCATTGTCCAGCCTGGGCCTGCACTTGTCAGGGTTGTCCGCAACAGGGGCACACTTGCTGCTGATGCTGAGACTGCCGCACTTCTGAAGTGCCGTTCGAGTCGCTGTTGTCGGTCACTTTGCCACGCCTCTTGACCCAGGATTCTGTGATGCCCCGCTTTGCCGCCAACCTGTCGATGCTGTTCACCGAAGTGCCTTTGCTGGACCGCTTTGAGCGCGCAGCGCGCGCGGGGTTCTCGAACGTAGAGCTGCAATCCCCTTACGAGGTACCCGCCGAACTGCTGCGCGACCGGCTGCAAGCCAACCGCTTGCAAATGGTGCTGCACAACCTGCCAGCGGGCCTGGACGAAGCGGGCAAACGTGGCATGGCTTGCCACCCCGACCGGGTGCAGGAGTTTCGCGCAGGGGTGGCAACCGCCTTGCGCTACGCCTCGGTGCTGGGGGTGCCGCAGCTCAACTGCCTGGCGGGCAAGGCGCCTGCAGGGGTGTCGCCATCGCTCTTGCACAGCACCTTTGTGGGCAACCTTCGCTACGCCGCCGAGGCTTTGGCGAAAGCGGGTCTGAAGCTGCTGATCGAACCCATCAACAACCACGATGTCCCCGGCTTTTGGCTCTGCCGCACCGATCAGGCGGTAGCCATCCTGGATGAGGTCGGTGCCGCCAACGCCTTTGTGCAGTTTGATGTCTATCACGCCCAACGCAGCCACGGTGAGCTGGCGCAGACGCTGCAGCGCTACTTGCCGCGCATCGGCCATATTCAGGTGGCAGACAACCCCGGTCGCCACGAGCCCGGCAGTGGCGAGATCAACTATGACTTCATCTTTGCGCACCTGGACCGCATTGGCTACCGCGGCTACATTGGCTGCGAGTACACGCCCGCCGGCACCACCGAGGCCGGCCTGGGCTGGCTGGAACAAGCGCGGCGCAGCTTGCGCGCCACCGCCTGAGACAGTCGGTTCTGGACCCGATCGAAGCCAGGCAAATGGCGCACGGATGTCGGGCCATCGCGGCACCCGGAAAACCGCAGCAATCGATGCTGCTGATTGCCGAGCGGCAGCTCATTGCGCGGCTGGTGGCTGAGAGCCGGTCCTTCGTAAAGGTGCTTCGCTGCAACTGGGGTGCGCAGAGCACGCTGGCACGTGCGATGTTGACCGAGCGCGGGGGGTGTTGCGCCAGTGCTCCGGCATCTCTGCCAGGTTGACACCCAATCAGACATCGATCTCGTCATCAGCATCAGCATCGGTCGCCAGCGGCTCGCTGGTCAAGGGTTAGTCCCGGTGTTGCACGGTGTGTGGTAACGATTACATTCTGCTCTCGATGGGCAGCCCGCCCTCCTTGCAGACTCAATGCCGCTCTCCCATCCTGTTCGAAATCTGACCGTGCATGCCGCCCCGATGTCGATCAAGTTCGTGGCCGAACGAGCCGGCGTGTCGGTGGCCACTGTGTCGCGCGTTCTCAACGACCACGAATCGGTGCGCCAAGAAACGCGCATCCAGGTGCAGAGCGTCATCGACGAACTGGGCTACCAGACCAACCACCTGGCGCGCAATCTGCGCACAGCGCGAAGCGGGCTCGTGCTGGTGACGGTGCCCGACCTGCGTAACCCGTTCTATGGCCGTGTCGTCGAAGGCATCGCCGAACGGCTGCAGCCACTCGGGTACCACACGCTGTTGTGCGATACGCGCCAGCGCACGAAGCAAGTCAACAACCATCTGCAATTGATCCTGCAGCGCAAGGTGGACGGCGCCATCTGCCTGGACCCTTACACCGTCCACCGTGCCCTTGCCGAAGACCTGCATGACCTTCCCTGGGTGGCCTGCTGCGAGTACGACGAGGGCACACAGGTGCCGCACGTGGGCATCGACAACTTCGCGGCGGCCCGCGACGCCGTGCGCTACTTGCTCGACCGCGGCCACCGCCGCATTGCGATGATCGGCTACGACCAGAGTTTCCTGTTCGCGCGCCAGCGCCGCGCGGGCTACGAGGCGGCTCTCGAGCACGCGGGCGTGGCGCTGGACCCCCACTTGGTGCGCGTGGCGCCGGGGCTCGGCTTCGACGATGGCGCCGACACGATGCAAAGCCTGTGTCAGCTGCGCGAGCGGCCTACCGCAGTGTTTGCCGTCTCCGACACGCTGGCCATCGGGGCCCTGCGCGCGGCGCGCGGCGCGGGCCTTCAGGTGCCGCGCGACCTGGCCGTGGTGGGGTTCGACGACATTGACTTCGCGGCGCAGACTGACCCGGCGCTCACGACGGTGGCCCAGCCCATGGAAGCTCTCGGCCGGGCGGCGGCAGCGATCCTCGTGCAGCGGCTGACACGCCCGGACGATCCGGCCATCAGCCAGACCTTGCCTCACGAACTGCGGGTCCGGGCTTCGGCCTGAAACCAGGCTGAACCGACAAGGAGCCGTCATGAACGTCCAAAAGTCGCCTTCGTGGTGCCTCGATGTAATGGATTACATCACCACCGCCCCGTCCGTCGCCGACGGTGGCGATTCTTTCCCTTGCCGAACCTCTTGCTGCGAATCCGCAGCACCCACGCCGGCACTCGGCAGCCGGCAGCTCCCACCACCAACTTGAAGCAGGAGACACTTACATGAAGCGTTCGAACTTTTTCCGTGCGGCCTGGGCCGCTGCTCTCGGCCTGGGCCTGGGTCTGGGTTCCGTGCAGGCCCAGACGACTCTGCGGTTGGGCCACAACATCTCGGCCACCTCGCCCTACCAGGTGGGGGCCGAAGCCTTTGCCAAGGCCGTGGCCGAGCGCACCCAGAACCGGGTGCGGGTGCAGGTCTTCCCGTCGGGCGCGCTCGGCAACGAACGTGACATGGTCGAGGGCCTCCAGCTGGGCACCATCGACTTCGTCATCAGCTCCACCGCGGCCGTGGGGCCTTTCGTGCCTGCGCTGCAGGTGCTCGACGTGCCCTTCCTGTTCCGCGACTACGCCCATGCGCGTGCCGTGATCGACGGTCCCCTGGGCGCGGATCTGTCGAAGTCGGTCAACGAAAAGAACCTCGTCGCACTGGCCTTCGGCGAGATCGGGTTTCGCCAAATCAGCGCCAACAAGCGCATCAACGCCGCCGACGATCCGAAGGGCGTGAAGCTGCGCAGCCAGAACAACCCGGTGCACCTGGGCGCCTGGCGCGCGCTCGGTGCGCAGCCGACCGTGGTCGGCTTCAACGAGCTCTATGCGGCATTGCAAAGTGGCGTCGTCGATGCCAACGAGCAGCCGATCTCGATCCACGCCGCGTCCAAGTTCTTCGAGGTGCAGAAGCATCTGACGCTCACCAACCACATCTATGGCGCCGCTCTGCTGCTGGGCTCACCCACCGCGCTGAGGAAGCTCTCGCCGGCCGACCAGGACGCCGTGCGCAGCGCAGCGCGCGAAGCTGTGGCGCCGATGCGACGGGCCGTGGAAGCGCAGGACGCCAGCGCCATCGCCACCCTGCGGCAAGGCGGCATGACGATCAACGAGACCTTCGACCGCGGCTCCTTCGAGCGTGCGCTGGCCGAGTACCTGGCCGGGCTCGGCCAGACGCTCGGCGCAGACCGCCTGAAGGCGATTCGCGAGACGCGCTAAGTTCCACCTTGACACCGGGGCACGCCAGACCATGGACCGCACCGTCGATCGCCCCGCGCCGCCAGGCCGGTTGGCGCGGGCCTTGCTCGCAGTTGACCGCTGGAGCACAGGCGTGGCCACGGCGCTGGCTGGCGCGGCCCTGGTGGGCGCCGTGTCGCTGGCGTTCTACCAGGTGCTGATGCGATACGTCTTCAACCGACCCACGGCCTGGACCGAGTCCATCCTGCAGATGCTGGTGGTGTGGATGGTCTACCTCGGGCTGGCGGTGACGTTTCGCACCGGCGCGCTGGTTTCTGTGGATCTGCTGCTCACCGGCACCCGGGGTCTCGTGCGGCGCACCCTGGAGGCGACCATCCTGCTGCTGTCGCTGGTGCTGCTGGGGCACATGGTCTGGTATGGCTCGGCGATGGTTCAGCGCGGGGCCAGCAACATCAACCCGGTGCTCGGCTTCGCCATGTCCTGGGCCTACCTCTCGGTGCCGGTAGGTGGCGCGCTGGCCACGCTGGCGGCGTTGGCACGTTTCGTCGACCCGCAGGCGCGCGAACCGGCCCCGCCGGTGGCCGACTGAACACCTGAGGGCACCGAACCATGTCTTCGACGATGCTGGTGGCGATGTGCGTATTTTTCGCATTGGCGGTGCCCATCGCGGTGTCCATCGGTCTGGCGGCCATCGTCGGCATCCATGTTTTCGATGCGCTGCCGCCCATCATCATCGGCCAGCAGTTGTATGTGACGCTGGACCGCTTTCCGCTGGTGGCGATCCCGTTCTTCATCCTCGCCGGCAACTTGATGGACGCCGGCGGCATCAGCCGCCGCCTGGTCGAGTTCACCCGTGCCATCGTCGGCGGCCTGCAAGGCGGCCTGCCGGCGGCCTGCGTGCTCACCTGCATGATCTTCGCCGCCGTCTCGGGCAGCAGCACCGCCACCACCTTCGCGGTGGGAGTGGTGCTGATCCCGGCGATGGTGCGTGCCGGCTATCCGGTGGCCTGGGCTGCGGCGTTGCAGGCCTGTGCGGCTGAACTCGGCGTGATCATTCCACCGTCGATCCCGATGATCTTGTACGGCGTGGCCGCAGACGTCTCGGTGGGTGAGTTGTTCATCGCCGGCTTCGGCCCGGGCTTGCTGATCGGTGGCGCACTCATCGCGTACGTGCTGTGGGTCAGCCGCCGCAAGGGCTGGGGCAAGCGCGACGGCGAGGGCCGCCAGACGTTGGGCGCTGCAACGTTTTCGGCCTTCTGGGCCCTGTTGATGCCGGTGGTGGTGCTCGGGGGCATCTATGGCGGCCTCGTCACGCCCACCGAGGCCTCAGCGCTGGCGGTCTTCTACGCCGTGTTCGTGGGCACCTTCATCCACCGTGAGCTGAACTGGGCACGACTGTGGGACGCCGTGCGCCGCTCGGTCATTTCGGCGTGCGTGGTGCTGTTCATCATCGCCTGGGCTGGCCTGCTGGGTTTCATCATCAGCCGCGAAGGCGTCACCGCAGACCTGGGGCGCTGGATCGTCGAGACGCTGGACAACAAGTGGCTGTTCCTGATCGCCGTGAACGTCGTTCTCTTCGTCATCGGCATGTTCATCGAGACCTCGGCGGCCATCATCATCCTCGCCCCCATCCTCGCCCCGGTGGCGGCCAATTTCGGGCTCGACCCGGTGCACTTCGGCATCGTGATGGTCGTCAACCTCGCCGTCGGCTTCATCACCCCGCCCTTCGGCGTCAACCTGTTTGCCGCGTGTATGGTGGCGCGCATCCCGGTGCAGAAGATCATCCCGCCGATCATTCCATTCATCGGCGTGGTGCTGGCATGTCTGATGCTGATCACCTACATCCCCGCCATCCCGTTGACCTTGCGCGATCTGGTCTACCGCTGACCACGTCGTTGTTTCCATCCCTCCAGACCCGGCATGAAGACACTCAAAGGCCCAGCCATCTTTCTCGCGCAGTTCATCGGCGAGAGCGCGCCCTTCAACACCCTCGAGGGCCTGGCGGCCTGGGCTTCAGGTCTGGGCTATCGCGGCGTGCAGGTGCCGACCTCCACGCCGCACATCTTCGATCTGGAACAGGCCGCCATCAGCGATACCTACTGCGAAGAGGTGACGGGCCGCCTCGCCGAGCAGGGCTTGCAGATCACCGAGCTGTCCACGCACCTGCAAGGGCAGCTGCTGGCAGTGCACCCCGCCTACGACACACTCTTCGATGGGTTCGCCGCGCCCGAGGTGCGCGGCAATCCAGCGGCGCGCACGGCCTGGGCGGCGGCGCAATTGCGGCTGGCCGCACAAGCATCGCGCAGGCTGGGGCTGAAGGCCCACGCCACGTTCTCAGGCGCATTGGCCTGGCCGTACCTGTATCCATGGCCTCAACGCCCGGCAGGCCTGGTGGAGCAGGCGTTCGAAGAGCTGGCGCGTCGCTGGCGGCCCGTGCTCGATGCGTTCGACGAGGCAGGCGTCGACGTCTGCTACGAGCTGCACCCCGGCGAGGACTTGCACGACGGCGTCAGCTTCGAGCGTTTTCTCGAAGCCGTGGGCCAGCACCGACGCGCCAGCATCCTGTACGACCCCAGCCACTTCGTCTTGCAACAACTCGACTACCTGGCATTCATCGACCACTACCACCCGCGCATCAAGGCCTTCCACGTCAAGGATGCCGAGTTCCGGCCCAATGGCCGTCAAGGTGTGTATGGCGGCTACCAGCCGTGGATCGAGCGCGCCGGGCGTTTTCGCTCACTGGGTGATGGCCAGATCGACTTCGGCGCCATCTTCAGCCGCCTGGCGCAGTACGACTTCGACGGCTGGGCGGTGCTGGAGTGGGAGTGCTGCCTGAAGCACCCGCAAGACGGCGCGCGGGAGGGAGCGGGTTTCATCCGCGAACACATCATCCGCGTCGGCGAGCGCGCATTCGATGACTTCGCATCGGCTGGCGTCGACCGAAGCGCGATCGCGTCCGTGCTGGGCTTGAACAGAGACACTGCACCATGAACGTGGCGGGCACGGCGCGGCGTCGTATACGGCTGGCCATGGTGGGCGGGGGCGAAGGCAGCTTCATTGGTGCTGCGCATCGGGTCGCCGCGCGGCTGGACGACCAGTTCGAGCTGGTTGCCGGGGCCTTTTCCTCCGAGCCCTCTCGGGCATTGGCCAGCGGCGCCGCCCTGGGACTGCCGAGCGACCGCTGCTACGGCGGCTACGAGCAGATGGTGGCGCGCGAAGCGCAGCGCGAGGGTGGCGCAGAGGTGGTGGCCATCGTTACGCCCAACCATCTGCATGCACGCGTGGCCACCGCCTGTCTGGCGCACGGTCTGGACGTGGTCTGTGAGAAACCACTGGCCGTTTCGCTCGCCGAAGCCGACGCGCTGGTGCAACTGTCGGTCAAGCATCGCCGCCTGTTCACAGTGACCTACACCTACGCTGGCTACCCGGCCATCCGGCAGGCGCGCGAACTGGTAGCCAGCGCCGCGCTGGGCGAGCTGCGCGTCGTCCAGGTCGAGTACGCGCAGGATTGGCTCGCCACTGACGTCGAGCAGACGGGTCACAAGCAGGCCGGCTGGCGCACAGATCCCGCCCAGGCCGGCCCGGCCGGCGCGCTGGGCGACATCGGCACCCAC
>JBBQIB010000182.1:0-8673 GCA_038324515.1 Burkholderiales bacterium | reverse complement strand
CAGAACGCACGGCTGTTCAACGAAGCGCAGTCGGCCCGCGCAGCAGCCGAGAGCGCCAACGAAGCCAAGAGCGCCTTCCTGGCGACCATGAGCCACGAGATCCGCACGCCGATGAATGCCGTCATCGGCATGAGCGGCCTGCTGCTGGACACACCGCTGAACGACGAGCAGCGCGACTTTGCCAGCACCATCCGTGACAGCGGCGATGCGCTGCTGACCATCATCAACGACATCCTGGATTTCTCGAAGATCGAGGCGGGCAAGATGGACGTGGAGGCGCAGCCCTTCGACCTGCGCGAATGTGTGGAATCGGCGCTGGACCTGATCAGCGCGCGCGCTGCCGAGAAGGGTCTGGACATCGCGTATGTCTTCGAAGGCGAGGTGCCGGAGACCATCCTTGGCGACGTGACGCGGCTGCGCCAGGTGTTGCTGAACCTGTTCAGCAACGCCGTGAAGTTCACTGAACGCGGCGAGGTGGTGCTGACCGTCACGCAGCAGGGCGACGAGCAAACCGAAGGCGGCAGCCGCCTGCAGTTCGCACTGAAGGACACCGGCATCGGCTTGAGCGAAGCCGGCAAGGCCAAGCTGTTCCAGAGCTTCAGCCAGGCCGATTCATCCACCACGCGCAAGTACGGTGGCACCGGCCTGGGGCTGGCCATCAGCAAGCGCTTGGCCGAGTTGATGGGCGGCACGATGTGGGTCGAAAGCGCCGGCCCGGGCCTGGGCAGTACGTTCCACTTCAGCATTGCCGCCGTGCGCGCCGAACTGCCGGCCACCGGCCAGGCGCGTCGCAGCCTGGTCGGCGAACAGCCCGCGCTGGCCGGCAAACGCCTGTTGATCGTGGACGACAACGCCACCAACCGGCGCATCCTGCTGCTGCAAAGCCAGCGCTGGGGACTGGTGGCACGCGACACCGAAAGCCCGGCGCAGGCGCTGGATTGGGCGCTGGCCGGTGACGTATTCGACCTGGCCATCGTCGATATGCACATGCCCGGCATGGACGGCGTGCAGTTGGCGCGGCAGTTGCAGGCGCTGCGGCCACTTCTGCCGCTGGTGCTGTTCACCAGCCTGGGCCGGCACGAAGCCCTGGCCGAAGCGCAGGGCCTGTTCAAAGCCACCCTGGCCAAGCCACTGCGCCAGAGCAGTCTGTTCGACACCTTGATCACGTTGTTGGCACAAGAAGACAAGCCGCACCCCGCCGCGCCGGCCAAGCCGGTCATGCACAAGGACATGGCCGCGCGCCACCCGCTGCGCATCCTGCTGGCCGAAGACAACGTGGTGAACCAGAAGCTGGCGATGCGGCTGCTCAGCCAGATGGGCTACCGCGCCGACCTGGCCAGCAATGGCGTCGAAGCCATCGAATGCATCGAACGCCAGACCTACGACGTGGTGCTGATGGACGTGCAGATGCCTGAGATGGACGGGCTGGAGGCGTCACGCCGCATCACCGCCAAGTGGAAGCCGAACGCGCGCCTGCGCATCGTCGCCATGACGGCCAACGCGATGCAGGGCGACCGGGAACAATGCCTGGCCGCAGGCATGGATGATTACGTGACCAAGCCGATTCGCGTCGACGCGCTGGTGCAGGCGCTGATGTCAACGCAAGCGCGGCCTGCGAGGTGACGCCGGTGCCGTGCTCAGGCTCGCGGGTCGAAGGCCTCCACCGACAAGCCGGGCACAGCGCGGAAGTGTTTGAGGTTGCTCGTGAGCACCGTGAACTGGTGTTCCAAAGCGGTTCCGGCGATCAGACTGTCGCCCATTTGCAGTCCTTGACTGAGGGCCAGTGTTTCCAGCAAGTCGGTAGCCCTTTGGGTGATGGCTTCGGTGATTGGAAAAACGGTGGTGTGCCGCTGTGCAAGCATCTTCTTCAACGCTGCCAACTCGGCCTTGTTTCTCAGGCCTTACAGCAGTTCAAAGTAGGTGACTGATGAAATCGTCAAGGGCCCAACGTATCCAGGGTCAGGCGAGCGTGGCGGTAGCCGCGCAAGTGCCAAACCAACACATCCGTATCAACCAAACAGGGCATTGCGTTCAATCTTCGTTACGCGTGCCGTCGTGTTTGTAGCGCGGTTCTCGAATCTTGCGCACGTAGGCGGGCACGTCGACAACGTCCTCGCGGTCGCGCCAGATACTGAAGGCGGCGTCAGTTTCTTCGGGCGTCGCAGCTTGCTCTGCTGCGGGTTTCCACTGTTTCGGCCTCTATGCGCACCGTCACCCGCGTGCCTTCAGCCACCGCCAGCTGGTTACGCCACGCCTCTGGCAACTCGGCAACGGGAACATGTTCAATCACAATGGCATTCATGGACGGGGTCTCCTTGGAGCAGCCAGTATGCCAGCCGGGGTTGCTCGGGCCTGTCTTTACCGGCGCATCACCACCCGGTGGAAAAAGCACGAGCGTCCGCGCATCGTCGCCATGACGGCCAACGACATGCAGGGTGACCGGGAACAATGCCTGGCGGCTGGCATGGATGATTACGTGACCAAGCCGATTCGTGTCGATGCGCTGGTGCAGGCGCTGCGAATGGCGAACACAAGAACGGGGAACTGAATTGAATGCTTCCATCATCGACGCCGCCACCTTCACTGAGCTGCAGGAGTCGGCCGGCGCCGACTTCGTGGCCGAGTTGATGGACACTTTTCTGGAAGAAACCCCCGCGCTGCTGGATGAGTTGCGCAGCGCGCGCCGGCTGGGCGATGCCGACGGCTTTAGACGTGCAGCGCATTCCATCAAGTCCAACAGCCAGACCTTCGGTGCGCTGGCCCTGGGTGCGCTGGCGCGCGATATCGAGCTGCAAGGCCTGCATCCCGACGCGGCGGTCGACCTGCAGGCCATCGACGCGTTGCAGGCGGCGTACGCTGATGCAGCCGCGGCGTTGAAGGAGTTGCGCGATGTCTGAACGCGGCGCCCGGCTGCTGGTGGCCGACGACAACAAGGTCAACCGGCTGCTGCTGGCCCGCAGCCTGGAACAGCAGGGCCACCGCGTGGCCTTGGCCGAGAACGGCCGCATCGCGCTGGACATGCTGCGCCAGGCGCTGCAGAGCGACGCCTTCGACCTGCTGCTGCTGGACATCGAGATGCCCGAGCTCGATGGCTTTGGTGTGCTGGAACAGCTCAAGGCCGACCGCGCGCTGCGCGGGCTGCCGGTGATCGTGACCAGTTGCGTGGAAGGCCTCGCCAACATCGTGCGCTGCATCGAGCTGGGCGCCGAGGACTACCTGCCCAAGCCCGTGAATGCCGTGCTGCTGCGCGCACGCATCAACGCCGGTCTTGAAAAGAAGCGGCTGCGCGACCAGCTGCAGGAACTGGTGCGTCGTTTCGCCACCGCCGAGGTGGCGCAGGACATGGCGCAGTCGGGCTTTGCGCTGGGCGGGCGGCGGGTGCAGGCCTCGGTGATGTTCTCCGACATCCGCGGCTTCACGACGATGGTCGAGCAGCAGTCGCCGGAAGAGACCATCGAGCTGTTGAACACGTACTACATCCTGATGTTCGACGCCATCAACAGCCATGGCGGCGTGGTCAACCAGATGGTGGGCGACGGGCTGATGGCCATCTTCGGCGCGCCGCTGGCCCTGGCCGACCCCTGCGGTTGCGCGGTGCGGGCGGCGCTGGAGATGTCTGAATCGGTGGCCCTGTTCAACGCCGACAGGCAGTCCGAGGGCAAGCCGCCGCTGAAGGTGGGCATAGGCATCGCCACCGGCGACGTGGTGGCCGGCTACACCGGCACGCAGCAGCGCGCCACCTACACCTGCATTGGCGACACCGTGAACCTGGCGGCGCGGCTGGAGGCCTACACCAAGGAGGCGCAGCGCATGATCCTGATCGACGGTGCCACCCATGCCGCGTTGAGCCCGCAGGTGCGGACCGGCGCGCTGGGGCCCGTGCAGTTGAAGGGCATGGCCGGGCCGGTGGATGTGTTCGCGGTGGGCGCGTGATCGAGCCGACAGCGTCCGCAGAGGCTGAGCGGGCAGCGGGCGCGCGTTCGCGGCTGACCCGGCAGGACATGGAGGCCATCCTCGAGGTCACCCGCCACCTGGCCGCGCCGTTTGAACTGTCGGTGCCGTTGGCCTAGGTCACGGCCGCAGCGCGGCGCGTGCTGCGCAGCGAACGGGCGTCGGTGTGGCTGCTTGATGCGGCCAGCGAGGAGCTGGTGCTGGAAGTGGCCAGAGATATTCGTCACGTGCGCATTCCCGTCGGCCGCGGGCTGGTGGGCGCCGCGGCGCGGGCCGGTCGGGTCATCAACACGCCGGACTGTTATGCCGACGAGCGCTTCGATCGGTCGGTGGATGTGCAGTCGGGCTTTCACACCCGCTGCAGCCTGGCGTTGCCACTCATCGGCCATGACGGCGCCATGGTGGGCGTGATGCAGGTGCTGAACAAGCGCGGCGGCGTGTACGACGCTGCCGATGAGGTGCTGGCCGGAGCCCTGGCGGCGCAGTGCGCCACGGCACTGCAGCGCGCCCGCATGACTGCGGCGCTGATCGAAGGCGAGAAGCTGCGTCAGGAACTGGAACTGGCGCGCCTGGTGCAGCACAGCAGCCTGCCGCGCCAGCTGCCCCAGGTGCCTGGCTACGACATGCATGGCACCTTCATGCCGGCGGCGCAGACGGGCGGTGACACCTACGACCTGGCGTTGCTGGCCCAGGGCCTGCTGGTGGTGCTGGGCGACGCCACGGGCCACGGCATTGCACCGGCGCTGTCGGTGCTGCAGATGCACGCCATGCTGCGCACCGCGCTGCGCCTGGGGGCCACGCTGGAAACGGCGTTCACGCAGGTCAACGACCAGCTGTCCGAGGTGCTGCCCGACAGCCACTTCGTCACCGCTTTCGTCGGCCTGCTGGACGTGCAGAGCCACCGGCTGCGCTTCCTCAGCGGTGGCCAGGGGCCGATCCTGCACTTCAGCGCCGCCGAGGGGCCCTGCACCACCTAGAGCGCCACCAGTTTCCCCATGGGCGCAATGCCCATCGAGCGCTTGCGCCCCGCGGTGGAAATATCGCTGCAGCCGGGCGACTGGCTGGTGCTGCTGTCGGACGGGGTCTACGAGTACGAAGACCCGGACGGTGCGCCGTTGGGCGCGGTCGCGGTCGAGGCGCTGCTGGCGCAGGCACACTGCGCGGCGCAAGCCAGCATGTAGAAGCGCCTGCTCAGCTCGTTGCAGACGTTTGCCCGCGGCGCGCCGCAGGAAGACGACATCACCATGGTGCTGGTCAAGCGGCTGGGTGATGTCACAGTTCTGTAACCTTGCTGCCGGATTATGCTGGGTTGATTAAAACGGAAGGAGTGCTGCTCGTAGACATGGAAATTACTTCGCTGGAGGGCGGTATCACCCGCATCCGCCTTCAGGGCCGGCTCGATGCAATGGGTACCGACAACATCGGTGTGCACTTTTCGGCCGCGGCCGCCATGGCGCCTTGCCGCGTGGTGGTCGACCTGTGTGGCGTCGGCTTCATCGCGTCGCTGGGCATGCGTCTGTTGATTACCAGCGCACGCAATGCCAAGGTCAAGATGGGCGTGATGGTGCTTTATGGCGCCACCGACATGGTGCAGGACGTGCTGGAGCAAATGGCCATCGACCAGATCATGCCCGTCGTCGCCAGCGAGGCGCTGGCGCTGGAACAGGCGCGCGCGCCCGACTGACCTTGCCAGGGGCGGGCCCGTGAACGGCGAGCAGCTGCGCCTGTCCCTGGCCAACCGGCTCGACGCACTGGGGACCGCGCGCCAGGCGATGTTGGCCTTTCTGGCGCCAGCGGCGTTGCACCCTCAGGTGGTGTTCAAGCTGGAGCTGGTGCTGGAAGAGGTTTTCATGAACCTGCTCTGGCATGCGTTCAAGGACTCTGCCGAGCACACGCTGGAGCTCACCGTGGAGTTGCTGCCCGACGAGGTGGCGCTGAGCTTTGAAGACGACGGCATCGCCTTCGACCCCACCCACGCCGCCGAGCCACCGATTCCCGCATCGCTGCTCGACGCCCCCATCGGCGGCCGCGGCTTGATGTTGGTGCGCCGCGCCGCCCGCAGCCTGCGCCATGAACGCCGCGAAGGCCGCAACCGGCTGCGCGTCGCGGTCGCCAGAGGCTGATAGGCAACTGCGCGGATTCAAGCCGTTGACGACGCGGCCCATGCCCGCGCGCAGGCGCGGTCATACGCCCACAGTCGGCCTGCAGACCCAGGTGCGTGAGGATCTTCTCGATCACCGGCTGCTCGAGGATCGCCGCGATGATCTTCAGCTCGCCGCCGCAGTTCGGGCAGTGCGCCATGTCGATCTCGAACACGCGCTTGAGCAGCTTGGCCCAGCTCAGCCGCACTGGGCGGTGGTGCGCGCACGTCGCCTCGCATTCGGCGGGCGGTGCGGCCAGCGCGGATGGTTCGGGCGGCTCGGGCTCTGGCGGCACCACCTGCGCGCGCAGCTTGGCGTTGGGTGCGAGAACGCCGTGCTCGCGAAGCGGGGGTCCGCTCACTTCGCGCAGCGAAGTTATGCGAACACCAAAGCGGAGGTTGTGACCTCGGACGGTCTCAAGCCACGCGCTGCGCCTCAATCGCCCTTTGTGCCGCCTACCTGTGGGTGCCCACTGCTGCGGGGACACCTTCGGGAGCCTAAGTGCCTATGCGACCGGCCGCTTCGGGGCCGACGTGTTCAGGGCAGCATATGTCGCTGTGGGTCGAAAGCCGCGCTGCGCTTCGTTCGGAAGCGGTCGCTGGCGGCGAATGCCGGCGGGCTTGCAAGCGGTGCAGAAAGTCCAGGCGGGCAGGGTCGGATTGGGGCTGGGATGTCCGGGTTTCAGTCTCACCAAGGATTGTGCTGTGCGCCGTAAACTGCACCCGTGTGTTGTGCCGGAGCCTGCCATGGACGTACTTGAAGCTCTAGAAATTCCGCAATTGAAGCGCCACCGCCTGACTGTGGAGAACTACCACCGCATGGCGGAAATCGGTGTGTTGAGTGCCGATGCGCGGGTGGAGTTGGTCAATGGGGAGATTGTTGATATGGCACCCACTGGAACAAATCACTACTGGGCAGTCTTGAGCATGAACCGGCTGTTGCAGCGTGCAGTAGGCGACTCAGCGCTGGTGTCTGTACAAGCGCCGTTGCGGCTCGATCCATTCAACCAACCTGAACCCGACCTTGCTTTGCTCAGGCCTGGCTTGAACTCCAAAGCACTGCCCACAGGCGCAGACACACTGCTGGTGATCGAGGTCTCAGACACCACGCTGGCGTATGACGTACGCATCAAGGCACCTTTGTATGCCCGCTACGGCGTGCCCGAGATGTGGGTGCTGGACCTGGCCAATCGACTGCTGCACAGGTTCACTGCGCCGCGTGACGGCATGTACACCGACGTGTCGGCATTGAAAGGCCCGGGCGTGGTGGACCTGCCAGGGCTGCCAGGGTGTGGGGTGGATCTAAGCGGGGTGTTTTAGGGGTCAGCAGGCAGGGCCCTGGCCAGCAACTGGCTGGGACGGAGCCAGAACCCAGCCAGGACCCAGCTGGGACCCACCTACCACCCGGTCAGCGCGTCGCCCCCGCCGCTGGCCTTGCGGGCAGCTGTTTGCGCATGCCCTCACACGGGTCTGGCCGGGCTTGCGCTGGCGTGACGCGCACAACGTCAAACACCGCTCGCCGCCCTTCATCACCCGCTTCAAGCCAGCCCACTGCCTGGCTTTTCGCCCGCACCGCAGGCGCCAGCCAACGTGGCGCGCCGACGTCGGTGCGTACGTGGCCATTGCCGGCCAGCAGCACCACGCCGCGCTGAGAATGGGCTTCCAGCACCTGGGCCATGAACTGGTCGCGCGCGACTTGCGCCAGCGCCATGCGGCTGGCCATTGCGCCGTCGACCATGCCACAGTGGCTGGCCACGATGTCGGCCTGGTGCGCGGCCATCACATCGGCAGGAATATCGGGCTTGAAGCCCATCGCGGACAGCCCCTCGCGCATCACGCGGCGCGCTTCTTCACGCGACACATTCGCGGCGATTATGGGCAAGCCGGCCTGCAAGGCTTCGGTGATGAAGGGGCGGTAGAAATCCCAGTTCCAGCCTGAACCGCCCTGCCCGCCGCCCGGTGCACCGGCAGCGATCACGGCGTCAGCAGTTGGGGTTGCGGCGCCAGCACGCGAAGCGTCGATGGCAGCCTGGCGGTCGCGGTCCAGTTGCTCCATCGCCAACACCGGCCGCGCACCGCTTTGCAGCAGCGCCTGGAAAGCCGCCAGTCGTTGGCGATGTTGTTCGGCGTTGTCGTGGACCTCGCCCAGCAGCAGCACCGGCGCTTTCAGCTCGACTGCAGTGGCGCAAGCCGACAACAGCAAGCTCAGCGTGGTTGCCACCACGGCGGCAGATGCTGCACGAGATGCAGAAACGAAGAGGCGGTGACGCGGATGGTGGGCTTGGCTCATGGCGTCACTGTAGCCGCCTGTGCGGCCATGCCTGTGGAGGATAGGAAATACGCGTCGTCAGAAGAATTTGTGGGCGAGTTTTGGCTCTGGAAGCTTGCCGAGCACGTGAGACAGAGAGAGCTCAGCGATTCTGAACGTCCTGTAGCCGTACGCCCATTGCCCAGGGCACTTGCTCGACCTTCGCCCCGCAGGCTTTGCATTGCACGCGCCTCATAGCGTACAACAGCATCACGCGATAACCCCAGATCGGGATGAACTCGAAGCGACGTGTGGACAGCAAGTCGTATCCGGG
>JBBQIB010000181.1:0-8698 GCA_038324515.1 Burkholderiales bacterium | reverse complement strand
CGGCCGACCTATCCTGGCCCTGACGGCCAACGCCTTCGATGAAGATCGGCTGGCTTGCAAGGCTTCGGGGATGGACGACTTCATCGTCAAGCCTGTGGACGTCAAGGTGCTCTACGCCACGATGCTCCACTGGCTGGATCGCAGCGGCGCGGAAGCTGGCGGTCAGGGCTCGACTTCAACATCACGCCACTCGAACTGAGCGCGAGCCCCAAACGCTTGAGCCGAGGTCCGGAAGCTCAGGGCGGCAGGGCTGCCGCTCGATGCGTCCGGAGCTCGGCTCGGGCAGGCAGGGCGATAAACCAACTTTCTCATCCATGCGCCGTTCTCAGATGCTGCGGGCGGCAGGCTTGGCAGCTGCCAAGGTCTGCTGTTGCAGCTGAGTGGAAAGGCAGTAGCCGGTGATGACGACGCGAGGCAGCTGTTCAATCTTGGCGACCTGCACATCAGACGTGGCCTTGCCGACGACCAAGACGCGAGGCAGCTTGACGATGGCTTGAGGGGCGGCGTGGGCGCTGCCAACAGCGAGCAGCAGCGCGGCGACGGTGGCTTGGATCAGGATGGTTGGCTTGCTCATGGTGAACTCCGTGGGGTGAAGGTTTTGGGTTGATCGGAGCTGCTGAATTGCTGCTTCGATGAACTCAGTTTCGGCGTTCGAGCCCACCAAACCCAGCCGCTTGCGACGGACCGTCAGGGCGGCGGCGTGGGCTGCAAGCAAGGCCGATCAGGCGTTGGCCCGGCGGCTCATGCGTGCGCCAAATCCACGGTAAGCCGCGAGGCTCTCAATGAAGTGAACCAATCGTTCCAGCGCGACGGGAAAAACAATCCGACCCGCAAATGGGGCGGCAGCAGTACTCTGACTGTCGACGCCAAGTCCAGCAGCAGAACGAAGCCCAGCGTCAAAAGAACTTGTCTGCCCGAGTGCAAATCACGCTGGGCGCGCAATCAGTACCATCCTGAGCTGCGCCTTCGAAGAGGGTTTGCTAGGGCTCAGGGCCTATGCCGAATTCGGGGGGACTGATCGACCATGTCCAAGACCATTGAGTTCACCAGTGCCACGCCCGTCCTTGCATCGCTGGACATCGAGCGGAGCGTGGCGTCTTTCTGCGCCAAGCTTGGCTTCATCAAGATTTACGCAGAACAAGGTGTTTATGGCATCGTGTCCAGCGGGTCGGTCAGCATTCACTTTTGGGCCTGCGCAGATCGTCGAATTTCGGAAACCACCGGCTGCCGCATCGGTGTGCAGGGCATTGAAGCCCTGTTCGCTCATTGTTCGAGGCACCACATCGTTCACGCGAACGCCCCGCTTGCCAAAGCGCCCGCACGAAAAGGCCCATGAAATGACCTCCAGGAATGCCGTTGTCTCGATGCTCGTCGCTGCCGTTTTCAGCAGCGCCTGCGCGCCTGTTCCTATGCGCATTTATGTTGCTGACGTGCCGCAAGTCGCCCTCGTCTACTCGCAATGCTCGTTCAACACGCACATCCCTGTTGCGGTCAAGTTAACTGCTCAAGCCGTGACGGCGACCTTGGCACTTTCGAAAAATGACGGACGGCCCTACGTTCAGCTGCAGCTGGATATTCCGACCGGCACGACGGTGGCGTTTGATGACGACATCGTCATCGTCGAAACCTCCAGCCCCAGCAGCGTGAGTCAGAGCCGCTTTCCCAGCGTCAGCCTGGTCGACACGCCGATCGTGAACAGCACCAGCAGCGTGCCGGCGTTTCAGCGGCTGCAGATTGCCGTGCGAAGCCCCCTTGAAGGTGGGTCGCTGCGAATTGGGACCCACACTTCGGCTCGGCACTTTTGGCTTGCGACTTACGTCGAAACAGCTTCTGCCGAAGACGTCACGGTGTCACTGCCCGGCTTCAGCCTGAATGGCACGCACACAAGTTTCTCGCCCGTCCGATTTCGAGCGCAGACCTTGCTTGGCGTTGCGCTGATGAATTGCTGATGTGCGGGGCCTGAGATCGGTGCCCTCATGCCGAGCCAAACGAGGCTGCTGCTCAATAGGCCTGGAACTCGGCGCGGCCAGACCGGGCGAGCCAGGCCAATGGACTGGTTCAGTGGTGGGCTGAGGGTTGGCTGAAGCGTTCCATCTGCAGCGCGGTCAGCGCAAATCGTTGGCCATACAGGCGCGCGCCATGCCAGTGCATCTGCATCACAAGGCGCGTGGCATCGACATGGCCCTGCTCAGCCAGTGCCAAGAAGGCCTCGAAGGCCTGGGGCCAGTGGTTGCGCTCATAGGCCTGCATGGCATCGTCGAATCGGTCCACCAGCGCCAGGGATGAGGCCTGCGAGGTTGACGCGGACGTGGGCTGCGCCAAGACGGGCGTGCCCATGCCGATGAAGGCGGCGGCGAACACAAAGGGCAGGAAGGGTTGGCTAAAGCGGGCGGTGTCCATAGTGAGAGCCTTTCGGATGACAGTGTGATGAAGGTGAGCGGCCGGAAATCCGACTGCTCCATCAGGTCAATCGCAGAGCAGCCATGAAACCCGCCACGCACCACCAAATTAGCTCCGCCTCAATGCTGCGCGGTGTGCTCAGGGCTTGGCCAGACGTCGGCGCGTCTGTCGGTTCGCAGGTGTGACGGTTGCGGCTGCCGCTTCCAGGCCAAGCCGTCAACAGCCTACGGGTGTTCGGGCTCACGGGCGTGCGGTAGAAGGCGCCTTCCATGCCGACAACATGGCGCGCGCGTCCGCAACGACCTGGTGGTCTTCACCCATGCCGTTGCCCAGAGCCACGATGGCACCTGTCAAGGTTTGCGTGGACTTTTCGGGCTGGCCCAACGCACGCTGGGCCCGCGCCAGCAGCAGCATGGCTTTGCCGACGTGGGCGCTGCGCGTGGGGTCGTCGGTGGCTGCCGAGTTTGCCTTGACCGCCCTTTCCGCCAAGCCCAGCGCGGCGCTCGGGTCAGACTGCGCGAGGGCCAGGTCGGCGGCCAGTGGCAACGCGCGACGCAGCAGGACACCTCGGGAGGTGACAGCCTCTGGATTGATGTCCCGGACCATCCCGTCCACCAGACGCCGGGCACCACCGACATCGCCGGACCGCCACATCCATTTCGCGCGCACCAGTGCAACGCTATTGAGGTAAGGCTTATAGAGAACCGGGTCGGTGCGGTAAGCGGCCTCCACCTCGTTCAATGCTTTCGCCGCAGCCTCGCTACGCCCCAGGTGAACCAGCGTCTGTGCTCGTACATACATCGCCCGGTATTGCCAGAACAGGTTGCCGCTGGCCGTCGCCGCGGTCAACGCACGCTCCACCAAGGCCAACGCCTGTTCGTCTTGGCCAAATGCCACCAACACACTGGCGTGATTGACCATGAAGGGCGCGCTGTCCGCATCCTGTGTGCCGCGCGCAGCCAAAAGCGCCATCATCTTGTTGCCCAAGTCCAGCGCAAGCTTCAACTCGCCGAAGCTGTACAGAGAGCCGGTCTCGTTGAGTCTTAGAACCATCGCTTGCATCGTGCCGCCATAGCCGCGTTGGACATAGGCATCCAGCGACTGGCGGTTGTAGACAAAGCCCTTGCGTGCATCACCGAGCTGGTTGTGGTACTCCGCCAACTGGCTCAGCGTGGCGCCAACCAAGCTGTGGCGGCCCAGGCCGTTGGCCTTCAGGTGAGCCAAGGCCTGCTGCGCCAGCGCCACCGCGGCGGTCAGTCGGTTGTCGGCTGCGGCCAGGTCGGCCGCGGCCGCCAGGCAGCGCGCCTGTGGCTCGGGCAGCGGCGATGGCTGACGCGCAAGCATCAGCTGGGCTTCGTTCAGGCGGGCCTGCGCCTTGTCGCGATGTCCAGCCATCAAGTCAACTTGAATCTGACTGCACAGAACCTCGATCAAACCATGCTCGAGACCGGCTTCCCGGGCCACACCCTCGGCCCGGGCCATCAATTCGCTTTGGCGATCAGTCTGGCCGATATTTTCGTAGGCCATGCCGAGCAACATCAGTTGGGCCACCAGGAATCGCGGCTCGGTCACCGCGCTGCTGTCGAGCAAGCTCAGGCCACGGTCCAACATTTGTCGCGGCGTCTTGGCGCCACCATCGGCGCCGACCTCGGACACCATCACGGTCAGGAAGTCCTCCGTCGCGGCCGAGCGTGCCGCTTGCGCCCGCGCCTCTTCGCGCTGGGCCCGTGCCTCCAGCATCTGCCAGGTCGTCACCCCGGTGGCACCGACCAGCGCCAGTGCCGTCAGCAGTGCACTGGCCACGGCGCCACGGTGGCGGCGCACGAATTTGCGAACTCGGTACGCCCGCGAGTCAGGCCTTGCCAGCACCGGCTCGTGCGCGCGATAACGGCGCAGGTCTTCGGCGAAGGCCGCCACCGTGGTGTAGCGCTCGGCCGGAACCTTCCGCAGCGCGTGCGACACGATGGTGTCCAGGTCGCCTGCCAAGAGACTCTGCAGGTGCTGCGAGTTGCTGGCGCGGCACTCGGCCGTGCCAGGTTCGGTGTCGCTCACCCGCCGAGAAGGTGGCATCGGCTCGGTGTCCAGCGTGGCGCGCAGCGCCTCGGTCGCGTTGCCGCCGAGCGGCGCGGTGGGATGGCGGCCGCACAGCAGCTGGTACAGCAACACGCCCAGCGCATAGACATCGGTGGCGGTGGTCACGCCCTCGCCGCGCAATTGCTCGGGTGCCGCGTAGTCGGGTGTCAGCGCGCGGCCGCCTTCGCGGGTGAGCTCGGTGGATTCGGCGCTGCCGGCCTCGTCGTCCAGCAGTTTGGCGATACCGAAGTCGAGCAGCTTCACCGCGCCATCGGCCGTGACCAAAATGTTGCCGGGCTTCAGGTCACGGTGGATCACGCCGTGCGTGTGCGCATGGGCCACGGCGGCCAGCACATCGTCAAACAGCGCCAAGCGCGCTTCGATGCTGAGGCGCTGCGCATCGCAATGCTGGTCGATGCGCTGGCCTTCCACCAGCTCGATCACCAAGTAGGGCTGGCCGCCCGGCGTCACGCCAGCGTCGAGCAAGCGCGCGATGTGCGGGTGCATCAAGCGCGCCAAGATCTGGCCTTCGCGGCGAAAGCGCTCGGCCCCGGCATGCCCCATCAAGGACAGGTGCAGCAGCTTGATCGCCACGGCACCGTCGTAGCGGCCATCTTCCCGCAGCGCGCGCCACACGCTGCCACCGCCGCCCTGGCCCAGCGGCGCCTGCAGCACATAGGCACCCAGACGCTGGCCGACCAAGCTGGCTTCCGCCTCGGTCTCGACACCCGGCTCGGCGGCGGCACCCGCCATGAAGCCACCCGAACGTGCCGCGTTGTCATGCACCAGCAAGGCGGCCAACTCGTCGGCCAAATCGGCTGAGTCGGCACGCAACGCGTCCAACCGGGCCTGACGGGCGGCTGCGTCCAGGTCGAGCAGCTCGTCCAACAGGGGGCTGAGTTCGCGCCAGCGCTCGGGTGAGGGAATGTTCATGGCGGGCGTGGGCTCCAGAGTTCTGTCATTCCCATCGCAAAACAGCAAACAAAACCGCCAACGTGGCGCCTGTGCGGCGCTGTCTTCAGCGCGCCTGCATCGCGCTGTGCAGCAGCAGTCGGGCCTTTTCCCACTGGCGCTGCACGGTGCGCTCGGAACTGCCCAGCATTGCCGCAATCTCCAGCACGGTCAGGCCGCAAAAGAACTTGAGGTCCACCACCTGGGCGAGTGTCGGCTCCAGCCGCGCCAGCTCGTCCAGACATTCGCCGATGTCGCCGAGCAGCTCGGGCTGCGGGCACTGTTCGGCGTGTTGGGTGTCGAGCGAGGTGATGTGCAGCCCGCCGCCGCGCTTTTGCGCCTGCTGCTCGCGCACCCGGTCGATGACCAGGCCGCGCATCGCGCGCGCGGCATAAGCCATGAAGTGCGCTTCGGTTGGGAAGGCCAAGGCATCGCGCCGCGAGATGTCGAGGTAAGCCTCGTGCAGCAAGGTGGTGGCGCCGAGCGCGCCGCCGGGGCCAAACCGCCCCGCTTCACGCCGGGCCATGCGGTGCAGTTGCCGGTAAAGGGTGGTGAACAGCTTGTCGGTCGCGCCGGGCTCGCCCCTGTCAGCCTGGGCCACCAAGGCATTCAAGTCGGCAGGAAATGTTTCAGGCATGCGTCGGATTTTGCCGTGCCAGGACTGGCCGTGCCCACACCGCCGGCCTGTTATTGTCTAAAGCAAGTACAGCCATCCCGGCGGCGTCTTGGCGATCGCCACGCTGACGACAAAGCCCACGCGGCAAGTGCTGCCAGCCATGCCGCCACGCGAAGCGGGCGCGGCAGGCAACGCAGGCGTGCAATGATCGCGGCGCCCCGTGCCTGGGACCGCACTCGGGGCTGCGGCTGCAGGAGGAGCGGTTCAAGGCCGCCTTGAAGGCCCTGAGCGATCCGCCCCTGACCACGTTCGTCCTTGCGACTCGCGCCGACAAGGGTGCAATCGTCGAAGCGGCACGCACGTCGGAAGATTTGTACGAGTTGGGCTCGAACAACCGACGCCTCGCAATCAACGGCGTGTTCCACGCCAGTGACCGCAGCGACAGCGTCGCCTGCGCCATCGCGGACCTGGGGCAGCTGGCGCTGAATGAGATGCCGCAGTCGCAGAAGGTTTTTGCCGCAAGACCAGGTGCCTTTGCGGCCCTTCGACACGGTCGGCCTGTCAGCGCTGCGTGCCTTGCTATTGGCAGCGGCACTCCCTGTCGCGCCTGCGCAGACCCTGTCCGCCGAATTCATGGCCCCAGTCCAGGGGCTGGCCGCACTGGCCGACGAGCTGGCCGCTGCCGGGCATGGCCTGATCAGGGTGATGGGCAAGGGCGGCGCCGGCAAGACGTGAAGTGCCAGGGCCGAAGGTCAGCCGCATCACTGTGTCGGGCTGCAATGCCAAGCTGGGCCGATGACGATTGCGATGCGCCGGTCGCGCGGTGGCAGTCGCGTGAAGCCGTGCGGCAAATGGCGGCCCGCCAGAGCTGGCAGATTCAGCGGCTGAAGATTGACGACGGCTGCTACGAGCTTCGAGGCACCGACGCCCAAGGCCGCGACTTCAAGGCCAAGATCGAGCCAGAAACCCTGAAGGTACTGAAGCTGAAACTGAAGGATCACGCCAGTGACCGAGAGCGCGCGCGCGACCGCGAGCAGGCTGCGTCGCAACGCAGCAACCTCACACCACCTTCAGCACGAAGCCCCTGACCCCAACCGATGAGCATCCCCATGTCCAACCCACTGATGACCCCTTTGGCCGCTGGCTGGGCCTGACGGCGGGCACCCTGGCTTTGGTGCTCGGGCTCAGCGGTGCGTTGCTGGCTTCCGACCCGGTGCAGCAGGCCTGGCAGGCGCCCGCTGCACCGGGCAATCTGTCGGTGGCCACGCCGGTGCAGCGCGTGACCCGCACGGTGCCCGGCACGCAGGAAATCCGTGGGCTGCTCTCAGGCGCCATCGTGGTGTTTAGACTGGAAAAATTTTTAACCACGCCCGCCACGCGGCAGGTGTTCGTGCTGGCCGCAACCTATGGCCATGACCAGGCGCCGGCGCATGCCAGCCATGCCCTGGCGCGGATCGCCAAGCTCAGCCTCGGCGCTTTGTCTTCTTCCCCGCCCAAACCGGTGACGGGCTTGGTGGCACAGGGCGCGATCGTGCGTGTCCGCGGCGGGCGCGCCATGGCGCAGGGCGTAGCCGTGGCGCTCGACGCCCTGCTTGCGCCCATCCGCTTGAGCGTGCTGCAGCTCAAAGCGCAGGAGCGCTATGCCGAAGCGATCTTCTGAGCCTTTTCCTGTGTCGCCCTGCAAGCGCATCACCGTGCACGGGCCGACCATGGGCACACGCTGGTCGGCCCGCGTGGACGCCGACGCCAGCCTCAATCTGACGGCGCTGCGCCAGCATCCGGCCGCTGCCGTGCAGTTGGTGGATCAGCAGATGTGGCCCTGGAAACCCGACAGCGACCTGCTGCGTCCGAACCGTGCGCTTCTGGGCACCTGGGTGGATCTGCCCGCCGAGCTGCTGGCCGTGCTGGCCTGCGCGCTGGACATCCATCGCCTGAGCGCCGGCGCGTTTGATCCGGGTGTCGGCGCGCAGGTGGCGGCCTGGGGCTTTGGCGCGGTGCGTGAGGCACCCGACGCCGCAGCGATCCAAGCAGCGCGCCAGGCCACGCCATGTTCAACACGCCAAGTGCTGGCCCTGGCGCCAGGTGCTGGTGGCGCCCGCAAGCTGGCAGCGCTGCAACTCGATGTGTGCGGCATCGCCATAGGCTACGCGGTGGACTGCATGGCCGCCGTGCTGCAGCCGCACGCCGTGCAGCTGGCGTTGCTGGCACTCGATGGCGAGCTGCTCGCCGTGGGCAGCCAAGCCGGCGGTGCGCCCTGGGCCGTGGCGCTGGAGCACCCCGAGCCGGGCCGCCGCGCGGTGCACGCGCACACGATGGACGCGCACCGCATCGCGCCCGTCAACCTGGCCGTGGCCTCGATGACCGTGCCGGCCGGCAGCTGCATGCATGCCGACGCCTGGGCCACGGCACTGCTGGTGGCCGGCCCCGGTGAAGGCCTGGCCCTGGCGCAGCGCATGAGGCTGGACGTGCTGTTTCTGCTGAGAAGTGCGGATGGGAACTTGGCGGAGATGGGACTCAGTCGGTTTGGCTCATCAAGCATGCCTACAAACTCGGCTTGCGAACGGACGAATTGAAGCAGCAGGGCGAGCAAGCCGAGATCCGGAAGCACAGTGCAGCAGGGCTGCCGCTCAATGCGCCTGGAACTCGGCGCGGGCCGGC
>JBBQIB010000180.1:0-8704 GCA_038324515.1 Burkholderiales bacterium | reverse complement strand
CGTGCGTGGGTCGACCGTGAAATAGAAGAGGGGCTTGTAACCCTTGGCCATCACCTTGGGCGTGATCTCGTCGTTCCAGGTCTTGCTGGTGACGAGGTTGGCAAAACGCTGGTTGTCGCCGCACCAGTAGGGGATGTTGATGAGGTCCACGACGGGGGTGAACGGGCTGAAGTTGGACAGCGACACCGCGCCGCCTTGCACCGTGCCGGCCTGGATCTTCTGCGCCAGCGCAGCACCAGTACCCAATTGGCCCGCAGGGTGCAGCTTGGTGTAAATCTGGCCTTTGGACTGCGTCTCGATGTTGTCCTTGTACTTGGACTGCATGATCGGGTACTTGACGAAGTCTTCCAGCTTGTACTCGGTGGCGAACAGCATCGTGACCTTGGCCGCTTTTTGCTTGCGCTCTTCGTCAGCGGCAGTCTGCGCCATTGCGCGCCCATTGAGCAAATAGCCGCCGGTCAGGCCCATCACAGCGGCTGTGAAGCCGTAGCGTCGACTGGCGTGCAGAAAAGCGCGGCGCGTCGTTTGGGCGTTGTGAATGGTTTCCGGGGTGGTCGTATTCATCGTGTCTCCGTCTCGGTTTGTGGGTTGGTCAGGTCGGTACAGCCAAAGAAGTTGTCAACCCTTTGAGGGGCCAGGTTGGCCCGGCTTGTTTGTTGTGGCGAGCTCTGCGTCGCGTTGAGCTTCGTCAGCAAACAAGCCCACTCCGAATGCCGTGATGCAGGCCGACACCAACAAGAATTCGCCCAGGTCGCCGAGTGGTCCGCCCATGGGGCGGCTCATCACTTTGAGCACAACCACGTAAACCGCATATGCCACGGCCAGAACGGCAGACAGGCGATAGGACCAGCGTTTGAGGGTGAGGGCTTGCATCGACAGTTGTTCGGCAGATTCAGTGGGTGGCACCTTGATCGGGGCTCTGGATACCGAGCGCTCTTGTAAGCGCTTACATAGAATGCTTTCGGATGTGCGTCTTGTCAAGGCGTGGCGGCGATTCATTGCACAGTGCTTTCCCTAGTCTTGATGCCGATCACTGATGCGGATCACTGATGACAATCACTGGTGCCGATCGCCCTTTCGCGCTTGCCTAGAATGTTTGTAAGCGCATATCAGAGTCAATGTCCAAAGCTGCCCCTACCGTAGAAGATGTGGCTGCCGCTGCCGGGGTCTCTACAGCCACCGTGTCGCGCGCCTTGAATCAACCCGAGTCGGTGCGACCCGCTTTGCGTGCTCGAGTCCTGGCCAGCGTCGAGCAGCTGGGCTATGTGGCCCACGCTGGCGCACGCGCGATGTCGCTGCGCCGCAGCCGCACCGTGGGCGTGGTGGTGCCGACCATCGACAACGCGATCTTCGCCAGCGGCCTGCAAGCTTTTCAAAAGCGCATGACACAGAGCGGCTATATGGTGCTGCTGGCTTTCAGCAACTACGACGCCGAGCAGGAAGAAGCGCAGGTACAGGTGCTGTTGGCGCGCGGCGTGGATGCGGTGGCGCTGACGGGTTTGAGTCAGCGCCCATCGCTGATCGAGAGGCTGCACAGACGCGGCTTGCCCTGGGTTCATACAGGAGCATTTCCTGCAGCGCCCGGCCTGGCGTGTGTGGGCTTTCGCAACCGTCAAGCCATCATGCGCGCGGTGCGGTACCTGCTGGATCTGGGTCACCGCCGCTTTGCGATGCTGGCCGGCATCACGGCCGGTAATGAACGTGCGGCAGAGCGCGTGGCGGGTGTGCGCGAAGCGCTGGCATCAGCGGGGTTGCGGCTGGGCACGGCCGCGCTGCGTGAGTCACCCTACAGCGTCGAGCTGGGGCGGCAGTTCACCCGTCAACTGCTGGCAGCCACACCTCGGCCCACGGCACTGCTGTGTGGCAACGACGTGCTGGCCTTTGGGGCCATGCTGGAGTGCCAGGCGCTGCAAGTGGATGTGCCACGCGAGTTGTCGGTGATGGGCTTCGACGACCTGGACATCGCGCGACAGTGGCAGCCGCCGCTGAGCACCGTGCATGTGCCGATCGAATCGATGTGGACGCTGGCGGCTGAGTACTTGTTGGCGCGGCTGGACGGCACCTTGGCTGAGCCGGTGCAGCGTGAGATCGAAGTCGAGTTGGTGGTGCGCGGGTCGACGGGCAGGGTGCCTTCACCGCCGTGATTTCGCTGCCGGGCAGCAAGGACCAGCGGTTGCACAAGGACCATCCCGCACTCTTCCCGGAAACCGAGTGGTCTTACACCCTGCCGGTCTTTGCCACGCAGATCATCATCCAGTTGGTGCTGCTGGACGAACTCACCACCACCACGCGCTTCTGCAAGGGCACACACAAGTGCTCCATCGACAAGTCTGAAGAGGATGGGACACCAGGATCCGAGGGTGCCGCTGGGGGATTGCCTGCGCATCAGCGACGAGGCTTACGAAGGGCTGCCTGACGACTTAGGGTCGCTGCTCGATTGGTGGAAGGACGAACGCCTGGCGCCGACCCTGGATGAGTCAGTGCTGATCTCGCCCAAGTCTTCTCCGGTAACTGCCACCAAGGATTGAATACGATGCGGCCGGATGGGGCGGCGGTTCCGCATCCGGAGGCCGATTCAGCCCGCTCATGCTGTCTGACCTGCTGTCAGACCTGGCAGCGGCGCCAGCCCCAATGCCGATCGATGCTTCAGCGCTTGGGCTCTTGCGCGCTTTCTGGCACCTCACGCACCTGCACATCGACGACCTCGCCTTTGGCAGATGATGCCCCCGGGTGCCGTCGGCCAAACGGTTGCTGCGGCCAGTTGAACCTGATGCCGCCAGGCCTGCGCCCGCGCAGCAACGCCCACACCGCCACCCCCAGCGCAAAAATCAGGCCAAAGGCCACCGCTCCGATGGCGAGCACAAAGGCCGAGATGGTAAACACTACCGCAGCCAGGGCCAGCCCGATGCGCTGGAGCAGGCCGGTGACGGGATTGGAGGGTCGTGATTTCATGTTCATCTGAGTCTACTAGCTGGGCCCGGTTCCAGCGATTTCAACTCGCCCCGGGCTAAGGCGACGCTGAACAAGCCCCCGCGAGTGTCCGCGCCCGGGTTTTGGATGGGATGCAAGGCGCAAACCGCAGACATGGCCTGGGCTATGGCTAGGATTTGCAACGCCGCAGGCCGCCCAAGGCGGGGATGCGGGCGCCGCGAGGGACTTGTTCAGCGTTGCCCGAAGGGCTTCGGCGCGCGCCGGGAGGCCGTGCGCATTGCGCAATACCCATTGCGCACGGCGTGACGAGCGCTTGGGAGTTGCTCCGCGAGCTCGTGCCGGCCCGGCCGCCGTCAGGCAGTCGTTCGGTCAGCCCTGCAGCAAGCTGCCGACCCGGAAGGCGTGGCCTTCCGGGCTGCTCAGAACGGTTTGCCATTGGCCGTAATAGGTCTCGAACGGCGCCTTGATCAGGCCGCCGCCCAGCGCTTGGGCCTGGCTGGCTGCCGCATCCACCTGCTGGGGGGTGTCGAGCATGAAGGTGGCGAAGCAGCGGGTGCCGCTGGCTGGCGGGCCATCGGCTTCCAGGTGCAGCAAGGCCCGCGCTGCAGGGGCATTGAAGCCAAGTTCGCCTTCGTGACCGACAGACAGCGCGCGGTAGATCGGCGAGCGTGATGCTGTGATTTCTTCAAGCTGCAGCAATTGCTGGAAGAAGTGGCAGCACGAGTCGATGTCATGGCACAGCAGGTTGCTCAGCAGTCGCATTCGCATTGGCTTGGGTGAGTGTTGTCAGATTCAGCCCACATGGGCCCTGAATCAGGTCGATTTCTGCCCGTAGGTCTTCTGGTACATCTCGCGCAGATGCTCTCCCACTGTGCAGGGGGCGTAGCGCACAGGCCGTTCTGCCGTGACGCAGCCGGGCAGTGGCCGCACCTCGGTCATGTAGTCGGGTGAATAGAAGAACGGGATCGAAAAACGCGGCTGGCCCTGGCTCGCGACGTTGCGCACGCGGTGTGGGTTGGAGCGGAACAGGTCGTTGGTCCAGCGCGGCATCATGTCGCCCAGGTTGACGACGAAGCTGTCGGGCAGGGGTGTGGCTTCGATCCAGCGGCCGTCCGGGCCTTGCACCTCCAGGCCGCCGTGGCGGTCCTGTGCCAGCAGGGTGATGGCGCCCCAGTCGGTATGGGCTCCGGCGCCAAAGAGTCGCTGGTCGGCGTTTTTGGGGTGCGGCGGGTAACGCAACAAGCGCAGCGTGACGAGCGGGTCGCCTTGGCTGGCCTCGAAGGTGTCTGCAGGCAAATCCAGCGACAGCGCCAGCATAGACATCAGCTGCCGCGACAACGCGCACATCTCGTGGGTGTAGGCGCTGCACTGGGCGCGCAGCCCAGGTAAGGCGCTTGGCCACTGGTTGGCGCCGTAGCCTTGCAGCCCGCGTTGCACATAGGGGTGCTCTGGGCCATGTTCCAGGCCGCAATAGAAACTTTCCTTCAGGTCGGGCAGCGAGCCGCCGTCCAGCGTTTGCTCACCCAGCGTTTCATAGCCGCGCATCACCGGGCTGTTCTTGATCGACAGACTGGCTTTGGCAGCAGCATCCAGGTCAAATAACGCCCGCGCTGCCGCCATCAGGCGCTGTACGCGCTGCGACGCGATGCCATGGTCGACCAGATAGAAGAAACCCAGAGTCTCGCAGGCCTGTCTGATCTGTGCAGGCGCTTGTGGGCTGCGCAAAGAGACGACGGGGAGACTCTGCATCGGATCGGCCTGAAGGTTGTTGGTGGGTTGGTTCGGCGGTCGCTGTGGGCCGCGAAGATGCTGAAGTGCAGGATGAAAGCCTCAAACCCTCAACCTGCGCTCAGCCGCCGGTGGCATGAAGCGGTCGCTCCATATGTCGGCCACCGAAGTGCCGGGTTTGAGCCCAAAGGCGGCCACGGTTTCGTCGATGGTGGCCTGCAGCCTCGCCTCGGTGCCCATGCCCCAGCCATGCGAACGGGTCGCGGGCGTGACCATGGTGCCGCTGGCGATCAGTTGCAGCCGTTCCAGCTCCAGTGCTTCGTTGATCAGCGGCTCGCGTGCCTTCATCGCCGCGACGGCGGCGCTGGGGTTGGCGATGGCTTCGATCCAGCCGCGGGTGCTGCCTTTGACGAACGCGCGCAGCGCGTCGGGGGACTCCTGCATCACCTTGGCGCTGGTCACCAGGCCGTTGCCGTAGCTGCGCATGCCGTGGTCCGAGAACCTGAAGACACGCAATTGCTCGGGCATCACGCCGCGTGACTTCATGTTCAGCAAACCGGTGAAGAAGAAGTAGGCCGCACCGTCGAAGTCGCCTTTGGCGAATCGTGTGTCGCCCACGCCAGGTTCCATGCTCGCCCATTGCACGCTGTTGGCATCAAAACCATTGGCTTGGGCAAACACCGGGAAGAGCTTGCGCGAAGCGTTGAAGGGCTGCCCCAGGATCGTCTTGCCTGCCAGGTCGGACGGCTTGGCGATGTTGCTGTCGCGGCGCACCAGGATCGCGTTGGGGTTCAGGTCGTACTGGATGGCGACTGCAGAGAGTCGCCGCTCGGGAAACTTCTGGTTGAACTCGATCATTGTCGACAGGTCGGCCGACGCTGCTTCGTAAGTGCCGGATGCGACGAAGTTGATGGCCGCTGCGCTGCCGTTGCCGATGTCGATCTGCACGTCCACGCCAGCGTCCTTGTAGTAACCACGCTGCTGAGCCAGCAAGAAGCCTGCTGCCGAGGCTTCGACGCGCCAGCCCAGGTTGAACCTGAACGAAGGCAACGATTGCGCGCGCACCGAAACAAGGCTGCTTGCACCAAGCAGCGCTGCTGCGGCCCCGATTTGGAACATCCGACGACGCTGCATGGCACTCTCCGAAGTTGAATTGCAGAGCCTTTGCAAAGGCTGTGCCACAGAGGCCACGCACCTGAAGGTCACCGACATCGACAGCCAGCGAATGATGTTGCGCGTCGATCAAGGCAAGGGGCAGAAGGACCGCTACGTGATGCTCTCGCCTCGCCTCCTCGAAGAACCGAGCGCGTGCTGGGAGGCCGGGCGCCCCAAGACCTGGCTTTCCCGGGCGACATTCCTGGTCGTCCGATCACGAGGGATGCCGTCGGGCAGGCCTGCAACAAGGCCCGCCTCGACTCGGGCATCACCCAGCCGATCACGCCGCACTCGCTCAGGCATGCCTTCGGCACTCATATGCTGGAGCGCGGCGTGGACGTGCGAAGAACGAAATCGTCTTCCAGCAAGTACGCTTCGGCGTCGCCCATGTGCTGGTGTTTGCCCAGCGGAGTGTTCGCGTCGACCTTGATCATCAGGGTGGTCTTGACGTGCGACCTGTCCATGTGCAGCACCTTGCAATAGGTGCCGGGGGCCGCCCACGGCATCCAGGGCATCTGCTCGGTGCGCACGATCACCGCGCCGTCCGCGAATCGTTTGCTGGCCTGTGAATCGCCGATGCTTTCGGTGTGTCTATCGTGTGAACTGTTCAGTAGTCTTCTTGGGTCGCACGGTCGAATGCCACCCGCTTTTTGAAGCAGAGGCAAGACCGGATGGCGTGTAAATGCTTCGCGGCATAACGTGGTTGTTTACGACCGGTTCATCAATTTTCGTCAGCCGTTTGTGCCTGAGCATGGGAACGAATCGACACCTTGCACCCTTGTTGCGCGACGCGCCTTGCGAAGCCGTGGCCGATGTCGGGCGCGCCACTCATTCGGTGCCGCTGCAGTTGGCGCTCAGCGCCAGCGGCGAACTGACGGTCGCCCGCTGGCACAACCCGGTGGTGAGTGCGCCGCTGGCCCCACCCGACCGACACCTGCTGATTTTTCACGAGCGCGGCTGCACCGCCGTCGAGGGCCGCATCGGCTCGTTTCAAGGCCACGGCAGCCGCGTCGGCAGCGTCACCGTGGTGCCGGCCGGCATGCCCAGCCAGTGGCGGCTGCACGGCGCCTGCGACGTGATTCACGCAGACCTGCAACCCTCGCGGCTGCGCACCGCCGACGGTGCCGTCCAAGACCTGGCGCCCGCCTTTGCGCGCCAGGACGGCCGGCTGCAGAACTGGTTCGCCCTGCTGTCGACGCAGATGACCGAGTTGCAGCGCTGCGGCGACGCGATGCCGCCGTTGCTGGCCGACGAGTTCGAAGGCCTGCTGGTGTCGCACCGGGTCAGCGGCCTGCGGCTCGCCGCCTGCCCTCGCGGCGGATTGGCCGGCGTCAGACGGCGGGCTGCACGCCCTGGCAATACGTGCTCGACCTACGGCTCGAAACGGCTGCGGCGCTGTTGCTGCAAGGTATGGCCACCGCCGACGTTGCGCACCGCGTCGGCCTGAGAAACGCGGGCCGCCTGAGCCGCCTGTTTCGCGAGCGGCGCGGCGTGGCGCTGAGCAGCCTGCGGAGCATGCAGCACTCGCAACACGCGCGGCACAAGACGCCCTGAGGCGATGCCGGCTTCAGCCGCGTTTCAGCGTGCGCGCAGCGCGCGCCAGGCACGCGGCGAGGTGCCCACATGCTGGCGAAACACCGCCGAAAAATGACTGGCGCCGCGAAAGCCCGTGGCGCGGGCGGCAGCAGCGATCGGCAGGGCGCTGCGCTCCAGAATCTGCTGCGCGCGGGTGATGCGCCGGCCCAGCACGTACTGGTGCGGCGTCTGCCCCACCGCCAGTTTGAACGCGCGCAAAAAGTGGTCGTCCGACAGCCGTGCCAAGGCGGCCAGTTCGCCGAGCCGCAACTCGCCTGCGAGCCGTTCTTCGATGTGCTCGAACAGTCGCCGCAGAACGGCCGCTGTCAAGCTGACACGCACGCGTGCTGCTGCCAGCGGACGGTCGACGGCGTGCGTTCGCAGCAGGTGCCTCAACAGCATGGACATCACCTCGTCGTGCGCCAGCTCGTCGAGCCTGCCGGCCTGTGCCTGCGCAAGCACCAGCCGAACCAGCGAGGCGAGAACCGCGTCGGCTTCGGCAAAGAAGTCACGCAGCAGCGGCACGCACGGCGGCCCGTCGGCACTGGCCGCGGCCAGCGCCAGCCGCTGTGGATCGACATACAAGTGCGCCACACGCGAGTGGCCCGTCAGCACCCAGGTGCTCGCCACCTGAGCCGGCACCAGGGTGACGCTGCCAATGCGCGAGCGGTGCCCCAGCAAGCGCCCGTCGCGCCATTTTTCCACCAGCGTGCAGCCGCCCAGGTGCAGGGCGATCGCGTGCTGCGCCAGGCCCGTCACCTCGGCCACCACCGGCGCGTGCGACCAGATCGCAGCGAACAGGTTGCCGTTGCCGGCCGTGATCAACAGCTCGGGCTCGGCGTGCGCGACGGCACCGATGCGCTGGGCGGGATGTTCGCATAGGCCGGCTGACATGGCGCGATGCTAAGTGCTGCAACAGTACCGCGAAGGCGGCGTGCTGTCGAAAAATCGGCTTTGCATTGCGCGTCGAATGCCGGTTGCGGGGAAACCCTGTACCGATGCGCGACCAACCGCCGCAGCATGAATGCCTGCGTTCCGTCGGCGCGCATTTCACCCATCGGAGACATCCCATGACAGTCACCCACGCCAGCAGCGGCACTGATCCGTTGCTCTCGCTCGCCTACCCCGATGGCTCGCTCATCGTGCGCGCCAAGCAGCTTCCCTGGACGCCGTGGGGCATGCCGGGCACGCAATTCAAGCTGCTGCACTGCGACGACGCGTCGAGCCTGCTGGTGATCCTGCTGAAGGTCGAGCCGGGCACCATCGCCGGGGTGCACAAACACTTCGGCGCGGCGCACGCCTACATCGTCGAAGG
>JBBQIB010000179.1:0-8760 GCA_038324515.1 Burkholderiales bacterium | reverse complement strand
GGCTCGGGCAGGTGCGACAGATTGCCCAGGGTCTCGTTTTTGACCTTGCCGTCTTGGCGGAAGCTGCGCCGCAGCAAATGGGTGCGGTAGACCTTGTCCTTGTAGGTCCTTGTCGTAGTGACGACGTGAGCTGCTCCGTTGCGTGTGGGCATATGCAGGATGTTAGGCCGGAAAGGGATGCTGTGTCAAGCACATTTAGTGACTACGTTTTTAGGCAAAAAAAGCGGCCGAAATGGCCGAATTGATGAGGTGTGACAAGCACTTAGCCCAACGTGCAGTGACTACGTTTGGGGGTAACTTCAGCCTAGTTGCACGGCGCTGGCACCCAGCATCAAGGCGGCCGCCACCCCCCGTGCATCCGCAATACCGCCTGTGACCACGACAGGCAGCTTGACGGCGTCTACCACCTGCGGCAGCAAGGCAAACAAGCCCACAGCGTGGTCACGGGCCGTCTCGGCCTGGAAACTGCCGCGGTGGCCGCCGGCCTCCGCGCCCTGGGCGACGATTACATCGGCACCCGCGTCCTGCGCTGCCCTGGCCTCGGCCACCGTCGTGACGTTGGCCAGCCACAAAATGCGCTGAGCTTTGAGTTGCTCGACAAAGGCCGGCGGATACAAACCCATGATCGAAGACACCGCCTGCGGGCGCAAGGCCAGCAGCGCCTGGCACTGCGCTTCGAAGTCGGGCGGTCTGGCGTTGCCAGCCTCAGCCGTCAGGGCTGGGCCCCACTGGCCCAGCCAATCTCTCAAGGCCTGCTCGTGCGCTGCATCACGCACGGGCGCCGGGTCTGGCACCCACAGGTTGATTTGCAATGGCAGAGCGGTCAGTGCGCGGTAACGCTGGACCCACTCGTGGATCGCCGGTGGCTCCAGCAACAAGGCGCCCAACGCGCCCATGCCGCCGCCTTGGGCCACTGCAGCGGCCAAGCCCACCGGGCTGGCGCCGGCCATCGGCGCCATCAGGATCGGCGTTGAAAGCCCCAGGTGCTGGGCAAAGTCCTGGGCTCGGGACAGGCAGAGTTTCATCGATCAGGTTTCAGCGCAAAGCGGGATCGCAGCCTAGCCGAATCGAGTGCTTGGCTTGACGATGATGATGCGGGGCGACCCCGACCATGCAGACCCGGACCATGCAGAACCAGACCATGCGGCACTTGCACGTTAAGCTCTGCGCGTGTCGCACTTGAATCACGCCATCGCCATGACCACCCTTCTGCCCCCGCTGTCTGTTCTCGACCTGGCGCCCATCGTCGAAGGCAGCGACATCGCGCAGGCGCTGAAGAACACGCTCGACCTGGCACAGCATGCCGACCGCTGGGGCTACAGGCGCTACTGGCTGGCTGAGCACCACAACATGACGGGCCTGGCCTGTTCAGCCACCGTGGTGCTGATTGGACATGTGGCGGGCGGCACGCAGCGTATCCGCGTCGGTTCGGGCGGCATCATGTTGCCCAACCACGCGCCGCTGGTGGTGGCTGAACAGTTCGGCACCCTGGCCACGCTGTATCCCGACCGGATCGACCTGGGCCTGGGCCGCGCGCCAGGCACCGATCAGCCCACGATGCGAGCGCTGCGACGCACCCTCAGCAGCGCCGGTGAGGACAGCTTCCCGCAGGACGTGCTGGAACTGCAAACCTATCTGGGTCCAGCGCGTGCCAATGCCACGGTGCAGGCGCTGCCAGGCAGCGGCACCGAGGTGCCGATCTGGTTGCTGGGCTCCAGCCTGTACAGCGCGCAACTGGCCGCCTACCTGGGTCTGCCCTTTGCTTTTGCCTCGCACTTTGCGCCCGACTATCTGGATCAGGCATTGGAGATCTACCGCCAGACCTACAGGCCTTCAGCGCGCTGGCCCCAGCCACACGCGATGGTGGCTGTCAACGTCATCGCAGCAGCGACGGACACCGAAGCGCAAGTCTTGTTCACCTCACTGCAGCAGCGCTTCCTGGGCATGCGCAAAGGCCAACGTGGGCCCCTGCCGCGCCCGCTGGCAAGCATGGACGGCCTGTGGAGCGAAGCCGAAGCACAGGGCGTGGCGCAGATGCTGGCGATGTCCGTGGTCGGCAGCGCTGCCGCCGTGGCAGCAGGATTGGCGCAGGTGATGGCGCGGACTGCAGCCGACGAGTTGATCGTTGCCACCGCCATCCATGACCACAGCGCGCGGCTGCGCAGCTACGAGATCCTGGCTGGTCTGGGCCAGCCGCAGGCCGCTGGCGCGTACCCAAGCCCCGGCGCCAGGCTCATCGCCGAGTCAAGCTTGAAGCCAAACGCAGAGCCAGCCGCCGGCAGCCGCCACACCACTCAAACCGCCGTCGAAGCAACTGCAGCGCGCTGAGCGCCAGGACGCAGCCACAGACATCAGCCCGCCGGGCCGCGGGGCCGCCTCGAGAGCGAATTCCGGTGTATGCAGCACAAAGGTAGGCCAGTGAACCAGTCGCAACCGCCCGGCGCTCAAGAAGAAACGCTGTGCCAGCAGATCTGCGAGGTCGGCCGCTCGCTGTTCGAGCGCGGCTATGTGCACGCCACGGCAGGCAACATCAGCGCGCGGTTCGGAGACGGCTTTCTGATCACCCCAACCGACGCTTGCCTGGGCCGCTTGCAGCCGCAGCTTCTGGCCCGCGTCGGGGCCGACGGTGTGCAAACTTCGGGGGACCCGGCCAGCAAGACCTTGGCGCTGCACAGACGCATTTATGAAGCAGATCCGAAAGCCGGCAGCGTCATTCACACCCACAGCACGCATCTGGTGGCTTTGACGCTGCGCGGCGTGTGGAGAGAAGAAGACATCGTGCCGCCGATCACGCCCTACTTCGTGATGAAGGTCGGCCATGTGCCGCTGATCCCCTATCACCGGCCGGGCGACCCGAAGGTCGGTGACCTGGTGTTCGAGCACATCCGGCAGATGGCAGCGCAGGGCAAGAGTCTGCGCGCCGTGATGCTCGACCGGCTGGGCCCCAACGTCTGGCACCACACGCCAGCGCAAGCCAGCGCAGTGTTGGAGGAGCTGGAAGAAACCGCCCGCCTGTGGCTGCTGTGCCAACCCCCCGCCACGGCGGCACCTGACGCTTTGCCTGAGCAAGCCATTGAAGCCTTGCGCAAGCAGTTCGGCGCGAATTGGTGACAAGGCGGCTTGCGCGTTGAGCGGCCAATGAACTGCCAACCGGCCTCCAATCTGGCAAGCAATTGCAATTGGCCAGCAACAGTTGCTGCGCGGCCGTCAGCCTTCTGGCAGGCCTTGACCCCCCTCAATCAAGCGTGTGCAGACCCCTCATCTGAGCTCTGAATCTGCAAAATCCCGCCTGGATGAGGGGGCATATGGAGCCAGCGCCAGACCCAGAATGAACCACTGCTGCTTGAAGCCGACTCTGCAGGGCTCGTTGTGGACTCTGCAGGAGCCTGGTCTGCCTGATGTTTACTCTTCCCGTCCGCCACAAGCCTCGTGCCCATGATGAGATCTCTGCGCTTGTCTGCCTGAACTTCGGTGCCAAGCTCAGTGCCAAGCTGAGTGCCAAGCTCAGCGAGAGGCTCAGAGTTTGGGGCCCGCTGCTGATCGGCGCGGCACTGCTCGCCGGCTGCGGCGGCGGCTCGGGTGGCGGTGCGGCTGCTGATGCAAGCTCTGATGCGGGTTCTGGTGGAAGTGCTGGAGCGAGTGCGGATGTCAACAGCCGCAAGAACGCCCTGGCCACCATGCCACCCGCCGGCACTACACCGGCCGCACACAGTGGAGGCGCCTGGGGCCCGGTCTTCGATTGGCCGCTGATCCCGATCCACTCGGTGCTGATGCCCGATGGCCGGGTGATGACCTACGGCAGCCGGCCCGATGGCAGCTCGACCGCCTACTTCAACCTCGATCTCTGGGACAACGAAGGCAACCCGGACAGCGGGCACTTGTCGATCGCCAACGGCACTGGCGTGGACATCTTCTGCGGCTCACAGTTGCTGCTGCCACCGCTGACCCACACCAGCACGCCCACCGTTTTCATGGCCGGCGGTGACGCCTGGAACGGCATCACCAGCACCTTCATCGGCATCCAGGGCACGACCGTCTTCAACGCTGCTTCGAACAGCTTGAACGCCGGGCTGAACATGAACCAGCCGCGCTGGTACTCGACATCGATCACCCTGACCAACGGCGAGACCTACATCCAGGGTGGCTTTGGCGCCACCGCCACGCCCGAGGTGCGGCAGCTGGACGGCAGCTTCAGGCAGCTCACCACCGCCAACACCGGCTACCTGGTCTGGTCTTATCCACGCAACTACGTGATGCCTGATGGTCGCGTTTTTGGCTACGACTACGAAGGGCGCATGTACTTCGTCGACCCCAGCGGCACCGGCGCTTTGTCTGCGCGCAGCATCCTGCCGTGGCAGTACTTTGGCGACGGCAGTTCGGCCATGTTCAGGCCCGGGCGCATCCTGCAAGTCGGCGCCAATTCAAACGCCACTGCGGTGATTGACGTGACGGGCGGCGAACCGGTGTTTTTGCCCACCCAATCGGTCAGCACGGTGCGCAAGCTGATGACCGCCACGTTGCTGGCCGACGGCCAGGTGCTGGTCACAGGCGGCAGCCCGGCCTGGAACGAGTTGCCGGGCGCCAACCGCAACGCCGAGATCTGGAACCCCACCACTGGCCAATGGACCCTGGGCGCAACCGCGGACCGCGCGCGTCTGTACCACTCCACCGCCTTGCTGCTGCCCGACGCCAGCGTGCTGGTCGGCGGCGGCGGGGCACCAGCACCCATCGGCGGCAACCCGCTGGGCGAGCGCAACGTCGAAATCTATTACCCGCCGTATCTGTTCAAGGCCGATGGCAGCCGGGCCACCCGGCCAGTGATCACAGCAACACCCGACTGGCTCGAGATCGGCAAGACCTTTGCGCTGAAGACCGACGCCAGCACTGGCATTTCTCGCGTGACGCTGGTCAAGACCGGTGCGGCAACGCACGGCTGGAATTTTGATCAGCGCTTCATCGAGCTCAGCTTCAACGCCACTTCGACCGCCCAAGGCCAGACACTGGCAGTGAACTCTCCCGCCCGTGCCGGCGAAGCCCCACCCGGCTACTACATGGTGTTTGTGTTTGACAGCTTCGGCGCGCCATCGGCGGCCAAGATCTTGCGCATGGGCGTGGCGGGCACCGGCAATCCCGGCCTGGCACCCACACTCGACAACCCAGGCAAATTGGCCGGTACACCCGGCGTGGCTCTGAGCGTGGCCCTGAGCGCCACAGACCCCAACGGTGACGCCTTGCGCTACAGCGCAGCCGGGCTGCCCAAGGGCCTGGTGATCAACCCGAGCACCGGCTTGATCAGCGGCACGCCCGAAGCAGCGGGCGAGTTCAACACCGTGCTGTCGGTCAGCGACGGCACCTACAGCCATGGCGCGCAAGGGGTGTGGTCGATCAAGCCGAGCACCGCTTTGACACTCACACTGACGCCCACACCCGGTGCCAGCCTGGTTGACAGCAATGCGGCGTTTGCTGGTGGTGCCACTGGCCAAGGCGCGGTGCAGTACAGCTGGAGCTTTGGCGATGGCAGCCCGGATTCGGCATGGTCCTCTCAAGCCCACATCAACAAGAACTACAGCCAGCCCGGCACCTATGCAGTAACTTTGAAAGTGCGCGACAGCAGCGGCACCGTGATCAGCCGCACCTTCTTGCAGTCGGTTTATCTGGGCACCGGCAGCAAACGGCCCACCGCTTCAACCTCGGTGATGGTGGAAGTACCCATTCACGGCCGCGACCGGCTGTGGGTCGTCAACGCCGACAACGACTCGGTCACCGGCTTTGACACCTTGACCAACGAGAAACTGGGCGAAATCAACGTCGGCGCCAGCCCGCGCTCGATTGCTTTGGCCAGTTCACGTCTGCTGTGGGTCAGCAGCAAAGGCAGCGCGACCATCAGCGTCATCGACCCCGAGCGCCGCAACATCGTGCAAACGCTGAGCCTGCCGCGCGCATCACAACCGCACGGCCTGGCGGTCTCGCCCACAGCAGCACAGGCTTTTGTGGTGCTCGAAGCCACTGGCCAATTGCTGCGCTTCGACACCAACACCTACGCACAAACCGGCAGCCTGAACCTGGGCCCCAACGTGCGCCATGTCTCGGTCAGCGGCAACGGCCAGCGCGTCTACGTCACGCGCTTCATCACACCGCCATTGCAGGGCGAAAGTGGCCTGCTGTTGTCTACACCCGCAGACCGCGGCGCTGAGGTGCTGGAGGTGGACGCGGCTGCCATGAGCCTGACGCGCACCATCGTGCTGGCGCATTCGGATTTGCCCGACGCCGAAGCGCAAGGCAGCGGTGTGCCCAACTACCTGGGCCCGTTCACGATGTCACCCGACAACAGCCAAGGCCATGTACCGGGCAAGCAAGACAACATCAAACGCGGCAGCGGCCGCAGTGGCTCGGCGTTGAATTTTCAGAACACCGTGCGCGCCGTCAGCGCGCGCATCCCGCTGACAGGCGCAGGCGCCAACGCGGAGGACCGCAACCGCCGCATCGACCACGACAACGCCAGCCTGGCCTCTGCCGTGGCTTACGACAATCGCGGTGTGTTGATGTTCGTGGCACTCGAGACCAGCCGCGAAGTGGCGGTCATCGACGCGCACTCTGGCGCGCAGGTGATGCGCTTTGACGTCGGGCTGGCACCTCAGGGGCTGACGCTGTCGACCGACGGCTTCACGCTTTACGTGCACAACTTCATGGACCGCTCAGTCAGCGTGCACGACTTGCGGCCGTTGCTCAACGAAGGCCTGGCCTCGGTCCCCACGCTGCGCACGCTGGCAGCGGTGGCCAGCGAGCGTTTGAGCGCGCAAGTGCTGCGCGGCAAACAATTGTTTTACGACGCCCGCGACACCCGTCTGGCACGCGACCGCTACATGAGTTGCGCCACCTGCCACAACGACGGCGGGCACGATGGCCGCAGCTGGGACATGAGCCAGATGGGCGAAGGCGTGCGCAACACCATCAGTCTGCGTGGCCACGCCGGCGCCCAGGGCCGCTTGCACTGGAGCGGCAACTTCGACGAAGTGCAAGACTTCGAGGGCCAGATCCGCAGCCTGGCAGGTGGCACCGGCTTGTTGTCAGACAGCGCTTTCCTGGCCGGTAGCCGAAGCCAACCCCTGGGCGACCCCAAGGCCGGCCTGAGCGCCGATCTCGACGCCCTGGCGGCCTACGTCGCTTCTCTGAACAGCGCACCTGCCAGCCCCTGGCGCGACAGCAGCGGTGCGCTGACGGTACAAGCCACACAGGGGCGTGATGTCTTTGCCCGCAGCTGCGCCGGTTGCCACGGCGGCAGCGACTTCAGCAGCAGCGGCAGCGCCGTGCTGCACGACATCGGCACCACCACAGCAGCCAGCGGCCAGAGGCTGGGCCAGAGCCTGAACGGCCTCGACTCGCCCACGCTGCGTGACGCCTGGGCCACCGCGCCTTATCTGCACAACGGCTCTGCAGCCACGCTGCAAGCCGCCATCCAGGCCCACGCCCGCATCAACCTGACAGCCACCGAACTGGCGCAGGTGCTCAGCTACACACAACAGATCGACGGCAACGAAGCCCAGGCCCCCAGCAGCTCGGCCAATCTGGTGGTGCGTGCGCTTGCTACGCTGGCGGGCAGGATTGGCGCGCTGTTTGAGGTGAGAGTCAATTCAGCGGTGGTCGGCTCGGGGCAACTGGATGCAGGCGGTTGGGTCGATCTGTTCTTCGACGTGGCGGCTCTGGTCAAGAACACAGTCATCGAAATCGTCTTCAAGAACGACCAGAACATCGGCGGCGAAGACCGCAACCTGGCGGTGCAATCGATCCGCGTCAACAACAGTGCCGTGGTGGCCGGCAACGACGCTGGCACGGTGCTGGACGCTGGCAGCGGCGCGCAAGCTTTTGACGGCTTGAACCTGACACCCGCTGCCACCACGGGCGGCTGGATGCCCTGGAACGCTGCGATGCGGTTGCAGTCCCCTGACACCCCGGGTGGTGGCGGCGGCGCAAGTACCGTCACCGTACGCGGCCGCGCCACGTTGGCGGCGGGCGTGGGTGCTCAGGTCGAGCTGTGGATCAATGGCACGCGGGTCGGCTCACAACTGCTCAACGCCACCATCTTGCAGGACCTGCAGTTCAACACGCCAGCGCTGCAGAGCGGCGACCGCATCGATGTGGTGTTCAGCAACGACGCATTCATCGGTGGCCAGGACCGTAACCTGTTTGTGCAGGGGGTGACAGCAGGCACCGTGTCACTCGACCCCATTGCGCCCGGCGTCACCATCGACAGAGGCGCAGGCGCACAGGCCTTTGATGGCCTGGATGTGGTACCGGCCAGGCTGATCGGCGGCTGGGTGCCGTGGAACGGGGCGTTGCGGCTGACGATGCCTTGACCCTGGAGCTGCAGCTCAGAGCTTGTCCGCAGCCCCGACCCCTCCTGTCGACTTCGCAAGCCTGACACGCCATGGCCAGGGCGCGGACAGCACAGTTGCCTACAGGCGACGTCAAGTAACGCCGACACTGGCCCTGGGTTGAGTGGTTTGGGGGGGGGCGCCGACCTGCGGCGCGATGGTCTGGCGCGAGGAGACGGACTTTGAGGACGAGCACGGTGCTGTATGGATCCGAACGCCACGAGTCGCGCTCACGCGCGACACTGCGGCAGCGCGTCGTCTCTTCGAGGTCGTGGAAGGCAACTTGCACAACCCCGTGCGCGAGCAGCTATGGGGTTCGTCGGGCAATGTGCTGGCGGCCATCGCGATGGCCGAACACACTGACGAGGCCCGCTGGGCAGCGCTGGTC
>JBBQIB010000178.1:0-8763 GCA_038324515.1 Burkholderiales bacterium | reverse complement strand
GTCGACGCCGTGCGCGGCCTGGCTGGGCGCCTGCTCGACGCCTCGCCCGCGTTCAGGGCCTTCGTCGGCGCGGTTCAGTAGCGCGGCGCGGCGCCGGCCGCCGCGGGCTCGTGCACGCCCGCCGTCACGTTTTCAGGCCGGGGCGCGACCAAGTGCATGTCAGCGCAGCACACCGCAGCGCTGACAAGGGCCTTGTCGGCCCAAGTGCTCAACCCGAAGGAATCAGCATGAAGACCCTCATCACCGCCATCGCCCTTGCGGTCGCCAGCTTCAGCACGCTTGCGCAGATGCAGTCCGCATCCCCCAACACCCCAGCACAGAAGACACGCGCCGAAGTGCGCGCCGAGGTAGCCGCCGCCATCGCCAACGGCGAGCAGCTGTTCTACGGCGAAGCGAGCTACGTGCCGCCGCAGCCCATCACCCAGGGTCGCACACGTGCCGAAGTGCGCGCCGAAGTGGCCGCCGCCATCGCCAACGGCGAGCGCCTGTCCTACGGCGAAGCGAGCTACGTGCCGCCGCAACCCATCACCGTGGGTCGCACACGTGCTGAAGTGCGCGCCGAGGTGGCCGCCGCCATCGCCAGCGGTGAGCGCCTGTTCTACGGCGAAGCACGCGGTTACCCAGCGGCTGTGCGCCAGGCGGGGGTCGCCCATGCATCCAGACAGGCCGAAGCGCAACTGACCGCCGGCGTGAAGTGATGTGCTGGCGCAGGCCGCGACATGCGGAGCGGTGTCGCGGCCAGTACCCGCCTTTTCCCGTTTCCACCACCAACGAGACCAACTGAAGGAGCCCACCTGTGCACATCCGTCTGAACCACTACAACACACCAGCCACACGCACGACGTTGGCTGCCCTGGCCCTGTTCGCCGCAGCCGGTTCGGCACAGGCTTTCGAATACAAGCTTTCGGGCCACGTCAACCGCCTGCTGACCAGCGTGGACGACGGCACGCAGAGCCGGCTCTTCCATGCCGACAACGTCAACTCACAGACGCGCTTTCGCTTCACTGGCTCGCAGGCATTCGGTGCGGGACTGACGGCGGGCATCAACTGGGAAGTGGGCTATACGTCAAATCCCTCCAGCGGTATCAGCATGAGCACGCGCAGTGTGGACGCGACCTTCAACGAACGCCATGCCGAGGTCTACCTGTCCAGCCCCTGGGGCAAGGCCAGCTTCGGCCAGGGCGATGGTGCGGCCAACGGCGGCATGGAAGTCGACTTGTCCGGCACCTCGGTCATCACCTATTCCAGCATCACCGACATCGGAGGCAACTTCGCTTTCCGGCAGGGCGCCGCCTTCGGTCCGACGATCGCTTCGACGATCGGCAACCTCGACTTCGAGAGCCGTTACGACCGCGTGCGTTACGACAGCCCGAAGCTGGGGCCGTTCACTTTTTCGGGCAGCTACGGTACCAAGGGCGCCAACGATGTCTATGAACTGGCCAGCCGGGCCGAGACCGCCCTCGCCGGTGGCAAGCTCGCCGCAGCCCTGGGCTGGTCGCGCAGGCAGCGTGGGGGTGCCGCTGGCAACGAAGACACGACAGGCGGGTCGGTGTCCTACTTGGCCAACAACGGCCTGAACGCCACACTGGCGGTGGGCCGCAGCGATGACGACAACTTTGCCACAGTTCGCAAGCAGTACGCCTACGGCAAGCTGGGCTACATCAGCGGCAAGCATGCGGTTGCAGTGGACTACGGACGCGGCGAGGACTTTGCGCTGGCCGGCGACACCTCGAAATACGTCGGCGTGGGCTACGTCTACACCGCGGCGAAGTGGCTGGACCTTTACGCGGGCGCCAAGCAGCACAGGCTCGACCGCGGAGTCAGTAATTTCGACAACATCACCTTCGTGAGCACGGGCATGCGCCTGAAGTTCTGAGCAACGCCAGGGGCCGGGCAAGCCCGACCTCTGGTGCGCTCACTGCGACTTCGGCACGCGGTCCTTCAGCCGCGGCCAGTGCTGCTCGGCCTTGGTCGGATGGCCCGGCATGTCGTCCCGTCAGCACTTCTGCACGTCCTTGTTCACGTTCAGGTAGAGCTTGCCATCGACCAGCTTCCATGCCCGGGGGGTCTACAACGAGCTTCTCTTCCAGCGCCACGCCCACGGCGCAGCAGCCGCCGTACGCGGGCGCGTACCGTGCCGGACTCGTAACGAAGGTGGGCCGTTGCGAAACGGTAGGTCGCGCCTTCGTGACGGGCGGTGAATTGCGCTTTGCCCCGTGTCGCCGCGGTGGCCATGAAACGACGGCGCGGGTTGAAGTTGTCGGCGGGCACTCGGAACACATTCGAGGGTTGAAGGTTTCGACCTGGTCAGGCATCGGCGGAGCCAAGGGTTACGCCCGTTTGGGATGCATCATGAAACGATGGGTGCTCTGCAATGCCATGTTTCTGATCAAAGGTTTCACCTGAGTGCGCCGCCTTACGCTTTTCCTGCAGCGCTTCTCGCTGCGCGCGGGTGACTTCCATTCGGGGCAAATCTGCGGCGTGCACAACTTCGAACGCGACACCCGGCGCGGGCATGTGTACCTCGTCAAGCGCGGACCGGTCAAGCTCATCGGCGGACGCAACGGCACGTTGAGCATCACCGAACCCAGCTTGCTGTTCATGCCCCGGCCAGACGCGCACCGGCTGATCGCTGATGACCGCGATGGCGCCGAAGGGGTGTGCGCATCGATCCTGTTCGGCGGCGGCGGCCACAACCCGATCACCGATTCCTTGCCAAGCCTGGTGTTGGTACCGTTGGCCGAGTTGCCGGGCGCGCAGGCCTTGCTCGAACTGCTGTACGACCAAGCGTTTGCCGAGCAATGCGGCCGGCAGGCCGCGCTCGACCGGCTGTGCGAGCTGCTTTTGATCCGCCTGCTGCGCCACTGCATGGATCGAGGCCTCACGCAGGGTGGCACGCTCGCCGGCCTCGCCGACACTCGCCTGGCCAAGGCCTTGGTCGCCTTGCACGCGGACTCAACGCGTGACTGGGCGCTGGCCGACATGGCGGCGCTGGCCGGCATGTCGCGTGCGCGCTTCGCCATGCATTTCCGGCAGATCACCGGCGACACACCGGCCGACTACCTGGCGACATGGCGCATCACGCTGGCGCAAGGCATGTTGCGCGCCGGGCGGCCACTCAAGCAGGTGGCCGTTGAGGTGGGTTACGGCAGCTGGCGCGCACTGACTGACGCGGACCTTCATTCGCAAAATCGGTCAGCCGCCGACGCACTGGTTGCGCCAGTCCGAAGCCGCAGAATCCGCCCGCTCCTAGCCCACCCGGGCCCGCCTCCCAACGAACAATCACTGCTGCTGCAGACTCGAAATGAGGGGGCAGGACACCGTGGCCTGGCTCTCGCAGCAGTCGCGCACCAAGGTGACCAGCACACCCTCGATGCGACGCAGATCGGCCAGCTTCCCGCGCACGTCGGTCAGCTTGGCTTCGGCCAGCTGGCGCGCTTCATCGCAATGCGTGCCGTCGTCCAGCTTCAGCAGGCCGGCCACTTCGTTGAGACTGAAACCCAGACGCTGTGCCGCCTTGACGAACTTCACACGAGCCACATCCGCACTGCCATAGCGCCTGATGCTGCCGTAAGGCTTGTCCGGCTCGGCCAGCAGACGCCGGCGTTGATAGAAGCGCACCGTCTCCACGTTGACCCCGGCGGCCTGGGCGAAGGCACCGATGGTCAAAGCGTCCTGTTCCTTATGCATGCCGCTTGACTCCGTACTTGAGTACGGAAATAAGCTTACGTCATTCCAACCCACCTCGACCCGGAGAATCCCCATGGCCTTACTCGATTCCATCGGCAACAAGGCAGGCGGCCTCGGCAGCATTGTGTCTGCCATGGGTTGCGGCGCCTGCTTTCCCGCGCTCGCGAGCTTCGGCAGCGCGATCGGGCTGGGCTTCCTGAGCCAGTACGAAGGCCTGTTCGTCACCGTGCTGTTGCCGCTGTTCGCGGCGCTGGCCCTGCTGGCCAATGCGCTGGGCTGGCTGCGTCATCGCCAGTGGCATCGCAGCGTGCTGGGCATGATCGGGCCGGCCATCGTGCTGGTCGCCACCTTCACGATGTCGGAGAAGTTGCTCTATGTCGGCCTGGCCATGATGGTCGGCGTGTCGGTGTGGGACTTCGTTTCGCCGGCGAGTCGGCGCTGCGGGCCAGACGGATGCGAATTGTCACCGACGCGCGCATGACGAACAGCGGTGCAGGCCATCAGATTCAAATCGGCTTCACAGGAACCTCATGACTCAGCTGCAAATCAGTAGCATGAACTGCCACTCGTGCGCCACGCATGTCCAACAGGCGCTGGAGAAGGTACCCGGCGTGCGCTCGGCGCGCGTGTCTTCCACCACCGGCACTGCGCAGTTGGCGATGGCCAGCGACACGCCATTGGCGGCGCTCACATCGGCCGTTGCCTCACTCGGCTACCGCGCTGGACTGGTCGATGCGTCACCCGCGTCAACCAGCGGGAACCTGCTGGACAAGGCGCTCGGCATTCTCGGCGGTGGCGCCAAGGCTGCCGGCAAGTCGGGTGCGTTGCACATCGCCGTCATCGGCAGCGGCGGCGGTGCGATGGCCGCCGCACTGAAGGCCGCCGAGCAAGGCGCGCGGGTCACGCTGATCGAGCGCGGCACGATCGGCGGCACCTGCGTCAACGTCGGCTGCGTGCCTTCCAAGATCATGATCCGCGCCGCGCACGTCGCGCACATGCGGCGGCAAAGCCCGTTCGACGCGGGCATCACCGCTTCCAGGCCGGCCATCGACCGCGCGCGCTTGCTGGCCCAGCAGCAGGGGCGTGTCGATGAACTGCGGCATGCCAAGTACGAAGGCATTCTGGAAGCCAACCCGGCCATCACGGTGCTGCGCGGCGAAGCGCGTTTCAAGAGCAGCCAAAGCCTGGTCGTGCGCATGAACGAAGGCGGCGAGCGCGAACTGGCGTTCGACCGCTGCCTGATCGCCACCGGGGCCAACGCGGCCGTGCCGCCGATTCCGGGCTTGAAGGACACCCCTTTCTGGACATCGACCGAAGCCCTCGCCAGCGAGATCATCCCGCCGCGCCTGGCGGTCATCGGCTCGTCGGTGGTTGCGCTGGAGCTGGCGCAGGCCTTTGCTCGCCTCGGCAGTCAGGTCACGGTCCTGGCGCGCAGCAGCCTGTTCTTCCGTGAAGACCCGGCCATCGGCGTCGCGATCGCGGCAGCGTTTCATGCTGAAGGCATTGCAGTGCTGGCGCATACCCAGGCCAGTGCGGTCGCCTACTTGAACGGCGAGTTCGTGCTCGCAACCGACGGTGGCAACGTGTGCGCCGACCGTCTGCTGGTCGCCACCGGCCGCTCGCCGAACACGCGCAACCTCGGCCTCGATACCGCGGGCGTCAAGCTCAACCCGCAGGGCGCCATAGTGATCGACTCGGGCATGCGAACCTCGAGTGCGCCTATCTTTGCCGCGGGCGATTGCACCGACCAGCCGCAGTTCGTCTACGTGGCTGCGGCGGCTGGCACGCGTGCGGCAATCAACATGACTGGGGGCAACGCCGCGCTCGATCTGAGCGCCATGCCTGCCGTCGTGTTCACCGACCCGCAGGTAGCCACCGCAGGCTTGAGCGAAGCCGAAGCTCACCTTAAAGGCATCGAGACCGACAGCCGCACGCTCAGCCTCGACAACGTGCCGCGCGCGCTGGCCAACTTCGACACCCGCGGTTTCATCAAGCTGGTGGCCGAAGCCGGCAGCGGGCAACTGCTGGGCGTGCAGGCCGTGACTCCCGAGGCCGGTGAGTTGATCCAGACCGCGGTTCTCGCCATCCGCTCTCGCATGACCGTGCAAGACTTGGCCGATCAGTTGTTCCCCTATCTGACCATGGTCGAGGGACTCAAGCTGTGCGCGCAAACGTTCACGAAGGACGTGAAGCAACTGTCCTGCTGCGCCGGCTGAAGCCGGACAGACGCTTGCAACAGCTGAGGCGTCCGACAAGCTGACCTGCGCGCGCTGGGCCTGACGACTGAATGAGCGGTCAACAGCGCGCGACGCCAAGAACGCTGGCGCAGCGTCGGCAAGCTTGGCGCCTGCCGGCGGTCCAACGAAGTTCTTGGCGGGCAGGCCCCACGATTCATTTGCAGGTGGGGCTCGGCTCAGGCTCACCACGTTCGATCCAGGAGTCGACCCCGATGCTGATCCCTGCTACCGCCGACTACCGGCACACCGTCGTTGTCATGGCCTTGGCCGGCTTGCTCCTGGTCATGCAACTCGTGGTGGCCGACCTCACAGCGATTCGCCACCGCCACAAGGCCGGCTACCCGATTCCCGCGGACAGCGGCAAGTTCATCTTCAGGGCCGCGCGGGCGCACGCCAACACCAACGAGAGCATCGCGGCGTTTGCGCTGCTGTCACTGTCTTCGATGCTCTTGTCGGCGTCGCCGCCATGGGTCAACGCCCTTTCTATTGCATGGCTGGCCTGCCGCCTGTTGCACAGGGGCTTCTACTACGCCAACATCAAACCGGGGCGATCCATCGCCTTCGGCCTTAGCCTGTTGACGTTGTTGGCGCTGTTCGCCTGCGTCGCCAGTGCGCTCGGCTGATGGCGCAGTCGCCAGCCGTTGACTTGCAAACCTGGAGCCCAGCATGCCCTTTTTCACTTCTCTGCCAGACGATGCCGGCGTGCGCCACATCCTGCGGCTCAACCCAGCCGCCGGGCGTGCGCTGGTCGAATTCCACAGCGCGGCGCTGCGAACCGATTCGCAGCTGACTGCTGCCGACAAGGAACTGATCGCCGCCTATGTTTCGGGGCTGAACGCTTGCCAGTATTGCTACGGCGTGCACAGCGAGACTGCCAAGGCCTTTGGCATGCCAGAGTCGCTGGTTCAGGCGCTGCTCGCCGACCTCGAAAGCGCGCCCGTCAGCTCGAAACTGATGCCGATCCTGGCCTATGCCCGCGTGCTGACACTGACCCCGACGCAGGCCACTCAGAAGCACGTCGATGCCGTCTTTGCCGAGGGCTGGACCGAGCGCGATCTGCATGACGCCATCCTCACCGTGTGCCTGTTCAATTTCATGAACCGACTGCTCGAAGGCCATGGCGTGAAAGGCTCACCGGCTGTGTTCGCGCAGCGCGGCCAAGCGCTGCACGACGGCGGTTATGCGCCGCTGTTGGGCATGCTGGCTGACCCAATCCGCGGCTGAGCCGCCGAGCCGCCGTCAGGATTTTGGCGATCATGAACTCCAGTGGCGACATAACGATGTGCGTGGTGCCGTCAGGCCGGGACGTCTGCCTTGCCGGCTGCATCGACCTGGTCTTCGAGCACGACGGCCGCAACTTCGTGCTCGACTGAAAAAGCAATCAACGTGGTTCGACTGCGGATTCTCCGGGGCGCATGGCCGAAGAAATGCAGTCCAAACCATACGCGCTGCAGGCGTCGATCCACGGTGCAGCGATGCGTGGCTGGGTGGAGCGCCGCGGCCTGGCGTACGGCGACGCCGCTTACGTGTTTCTGCGTGGCCTGCCGGCCGCAGGACGCAGACCGTCGAGCCGCGATCAGGCGGCTTGCGCCACTTGGCGCTCACGCGCCGGAGTCTGCGGCGGCGCTCGGGCCTGGAGCACCAGGTGCGTGAGGATCCGCTCAATCACCGGCGATTCGAGGATCGCCGCGATGATCTTTATCTGCCTGCGGCGGTTCGCGCGGTGTGCTGAGTCGATCTCAAAGACTCGCTTGAGCAATCGGGCCCCGGCGAGACGCCGTACAGCCGCCCTTTACCAGCACCCGCTCCTGACCAGCAAATCGCGTTCGCCAATCGGCGTCGAACGACGGCTTATGACCAAACAGACGACCTTCGAACATCGCGCCCGCCTCGCCCGTCCGGGACGCCCGGGACGCCCGAGTGTGTCAGTACACGAGAGAGAAGGTGACGTAACCGGCACCTGCCTCAGCAAGGTGCTTGATTCCCGACGTGCCTGCACTGATCGCTACGAACTTGAGGTGCCGCTGAGTTTCCTTCGCGTGCTTCGCAAGCTCCAACGCCGCGGTCATCCTATCGTTGGCATGAGGAGCAAGATCTCTGTACGGAAGTTCGAGGTTCGCTCCGGCTGTCATGAGCGAATTCAGGTAGGCGGGTTTGAACGTGATGTTGAGCAAGTGATCTCTCCGCAGTTTTCGGACAGCATAGTCCTGGATCGACTTCCCATCGGCCAATATTGAGTGCCGCGGCAAACTACCCAGACTGCTCGACACTAGCCGATCGCGAGCGGCAGGTCATGGTCTACCGCCAGCTCACAGCGTTCCCAGATAGCTGCCGCCCGAGCAACGGCGCGGTACGACCGAGGCCAGCTTGCTGGTCCGCCGGCAAGCTCGCAGGCCGGCCCGCTGCGGACGCTGCTCACAGGCTGGTGCGCAGCCGCCAGAGTTCGGGGAACAGCTCGACTTCAAGCATGCGCCGCAGGTAGCCCGCGCCGCTGGTGCCGCCGGTGCCGCCTTTCATGCCGATGATGCGCGTCACCGTGGTCAGGTGGCGGAAGCGCCAAAGGCGGAAGGCGTCCTCCAGGTCGGTGAGTTCCTCGCCCAACTGGTACAGGTCCCAGTGGGTCTCGGGCGCACGGTAGACCACCAGCCAGGCCTGCTCAACCGCGTCGCTGGCGGCATAAGGCTGGGTCCAATCGCGGTCGGTGTGGCTGGCCGGCAGCGCCAGGCCGCGCCGCGCCAGCAGGCGCAGCGCTTCGTCGTACAGCGAGGGCGCGCGCCAGGCGGCCTCAACCTCGGCCAGCCGCTCGGGCGCATGGGAATGCGGCTTGAGCATGGCC
>JBBQIB010000177.1:0-8820 GCA_038324515.1 Burkholderiales bacterium | reverse complement strand
TGCTGGACATGGCAGAAGAGATCGACGAAGTGAAGATCATCCGCCACAAGGTCAGCCGCCAGGACATGGCCAAGGTGGTCGGCGCATCGCGCGAGATGGTCAGCCGGGTCATGAAGGATCTGGAAGAGCGCGGTGTCATCGAGACCCAGGACAACGGTTTCGTGATCATCAAAGAGCGGCTGCAAAACGACTGAGCTTGGCTGGAAAGTTCGTTGGCCAACTTGGCCGCCGTGCTGGACCGATCCAGCGGCAGCACTCAAATCCCGCACAATGGCGGGATGAGTTTTCCACTGGCTTCGATGCAGGGTGAGGCCACAGCCTCACCACCGGGCTTGGCCATGCCCCACCCGCAACGCTGGCGCCGCCAGGCGATGCTGCTGTTGGGCGGTGTGGCCTGGTTGCTGTTTGTGCTGGCGCTGCTGACGCACCAAAGCGCCGACCCGGCTTTCAGCACCTCAGGCACTGGAGAGGCTGTCGGCAACAAGGTGGGCCTGCTCGGCGCCCGCGTTTCTGACGCAGTGCTGTATCTGTTCGGGTTTTCGGCCTGGTGGCTGGTTCCGGTCGCTTTGCGCGCTTGGGTGGCAGCGCTCACCAGATATGTGCGTGCCGAGTCGGCACTCTTGCCATCCGCGCTTGGGTCTTTCTGGGCTGGACTGGGCTTGCTGCTGGCCGCCAGCTGCGCCTTGGAGTGGACACGTCTGTATGGCTGGGAGGCCATGCTGCCCGGCCACGCTGGCGGTGTGCTGGGCTACGAGCTGGGCCAGTTGTCGATGCGCTGGTTGGGTTTTGCTGGCTCCGGCGTCTGGTGGATCGTGGTGTTGGTGCTGGGCGTGGCGATGGCGCTGCGTTTTTCCTGGCTGCAACTGGCCGATGGCATTGGTGCCAGGCTGGAGCGCTTGCGCGAAAAGCGCGAGACCCTGATCGAGCGCATTGAAGACCTCCGTGTGGGCGAAGCCGCGCTTCGCGAGCGTGAGCTGGTAGTCGAAGAACAGCGCCAAGAGGCCCAGGATCACAAGCCGCTGGTCATCGCGCCGGTTCTGACAGACGTTGTTCCTTCGGCCCGCGTGGCCAAGGAAAGGCAACAACCCTTGTTTGAAGAGTTGGCTGACAACCGCTTGCCGCAGGTGGACTTGCTGGACGCCGTCAGCGCACGCGTCGAAACGGTCAACACCGAGTCGCTCGAGATGACCTCGCGCCTGATCGAGAAAAAACTCAAGGACTTTGGTGTTGAAGTGACGGTGGTGGCTGCCTTGCCTGGGCCGGTCATCACGCGTTATGAGATCGAGCCCGCCACAGGCGTCAAAGGTGCGCAGATCGTGGGCCTGGCGCGGGACCTGGCGCGCTCTTTGTCGCTGATCAGCATCCGTGTCGTCGAGGTCATCTCGGGCAAGAACACGATGGCCCTTGAATTGCCCAACGCGCGCCGCCAGACCATCCGTCTCTCAGAGATCCTGGGCTCGGAGGTCTACAACCGATCTGCTTCGATGCTGACCATTGGGCTGGGCAAGGACATCGTCGGCATGCCGGTGGTGGTTGATCTGGCCAAGATGCCGCACTGCCTGGTGGCCGGCACCACGGGTTCCGGCAAAAGCGTGGGCATCAACGCGATGATCCTGAGCCTGCTGTACAAGGCCGAAGCGCGCGATGTGCGGCTGATCCTGATCGACCCCAAGATGCTGGAGATGAGCGTCTACGAAGGCATCCCGCACCTGCTGGCACCGGTGGTCACCGACATGAAGCAGGCCGCCAATGCCTTGAACTGGTGTGTGGGCGAGATGGACCGCCGCTACCGCTACATGAGCAAGTTGGGGGTGCGCAACCTGGCCGGCTACAACAAGAAGATCAACGAAGCCGCCGAGCGCGGTGAAAGTCTGCCCAACCCCTTCAGCCTGACCCCGGAAGAGCCCGAGCCGCTGCAGCGCTTGCCCCATGTGGTGGTGGTGATCGACGAGTTGGCTGATCTGATGATGGTGGTGGGCAAGAAGATCGAAGAGCTGATCGCCCGCCTGGCGCAAAAGGCCCGCGCCGCCGGCATTCACCTGATCCTGGCCACCCAGCGGCCCAGTGTTGACGTGATCACCGGCTTGATCAAGGCCAACATCCCGACGCGATTGAGCTTTCAGGTCAGCAGCAAAATCGACAGCCGCACGATTCTTGACCAGATGGGCGCCGAGGCTTTGCTGGGGCAGGGTGACATGCTTTATCTGGCCCCGGGTACGGGCTTGCCGGTTCGCGTGCACGGCGCCTTTGTCAGCGATGAAGAGGTCCACCGCGTGGTGAACTATCTGAAATCCAGAGGCGAGCCCAACTACATCGAAGGCATCCTGGAAGGCGGCGTGGCCGACGGCGAGGCGGGTGCGGATGGCGCTGGTGCGGGTGGCGGTTCAGGCGGTGTGGCCGGCGGCGCAGAGTCAGACGCGATGTACGACCAGGCTGTGGCGGTGGTGTTGCAACAGCGTCGCGCATCCATTTCGTTGGTGCAGCGTCACCTGCGCATTGGCTACAACCGCGCTGCCCGTCTGCTGGAGCAAATGGAAGTGGCAGGTGTGGTGTCGGCGATGGGCCACAGCGGCAACCGGGAGATCCTGGTGCCCAAACGCGAAGAGTGAGTGCCATGAACGGTCTTTGCCAGGTCCCGTTTCGCCACTTGTCTCGGCTGGCTCTGATCGGCGTATGCGCGCTTGTCCCCGGCCTGGCGCAAGCCGATGCAGTGGACGCGCTGCGTGGGTTCGTCAGCGGCGCCAAGAGCGGCCAGGCCAGTTTTGTGCAGACTGTGACTTCAGCAGACGGCGCACGCAAGAAGGTCAGCAGCGGCAGTTTCGAGTTCGCGCGGCCCAACCGTTTCGTCTTTGCCTATACCCGGCCGTTCGAGCAGACCATCGTGGCCGATGGTCAGAAGGTGTGGATCTATGACGCAGAGCTGAACCAGGCCAGTTCCCGACGGATGTCGCAGGCCTTGGGTGCCACGCCTGCTGCTTTGCTCGCAGGGGCCTCGCTGGAGCCTGATTTTGTTTTGTCCGCGCTGCCGGCTGCCGACGGTCTGGACTGGGCCTTGGCCACGCCCAAAGCCAAAGGGGGCGCTTTTCAGGCGTTGCGGGTCGGGTTTCGTGGCGCGCAATTGGCAGCGATGGAAGTCACCGACAGTTTCGGCCAACGGTCGCGGCTCGACTTCAGCCAGTTGCGGACCAATACACCGGTGGTGCCCGAGCGCTTTCGCTTCACGCCACCGCCAGGCGCCGACGTTGTCGAGCAGTGAGCGTCGAGCAATGAGCGCCGAGCCATGAGCTTGTCGCTGCGGCCGCTGGCCGGTCAGTGGGTCACGGCATCTGTCAGGCCCATGTCCGAGCTTTGCATGATCTGTTCGATGTTCATCAGGATCAGCATGCGCTCTGCATCGCCCGCTTTGATCGAGCCCAGGCCGGTGATGTAGTTGGTGTCGATGGCGCCGTTGAATTCAGGCGCTGGGCGGATGCTCTGCCCACCCAGCTCCAACACGTCGCTGACCGAGTCCACCACCATGCCCACGGTGCGGCCGCAGATGTTGAGGATGATGACCACGGTGAAGCTGTTGCCCAGGCCTGGGCATTTCGTACTTTCAGTCGGCCGTCGCACCCCTGGGGCCAGCGCAGGCCTGCCGTGCAGCCGCCGTGGACCCGGCTCGCCAAGCGACAATGGCCACCATGGCTGAGCAGACCACATTGTTTGGCGGCACACAGCCTGCAGGGTCTGCCGCCGCAGCACCGGACCTCGGCAATGCGCCTTCAGCTTTGTTGAACGAACCGCTGGCCCAGCGCCTGCGCCCGCAAAGGCTGGATGACGTGGTGGGTCAGCGTCACCTGCTGGCCAAAGGCCAGCCGCTGCGGCAGATGCTGCAGTCTGGCCACTTGCCCTCGATCATCCTGTGGGGCCCACCTGGCGTTGGCAAGACCACCTTGGCACGCTTGCTGGCGGGGGCCACGCAGGCCCATCTGATCGTGCTGTCTGCCGTTTTGGCGGGCGTCAAGGAGATCCGCGAAGCCGTGCAGCAAGCGCAACTGCTGCGCCAGCAGGGGCGGTCCACAGTGGTTTTTGTCGACGAGGTGCATCGCTTCAACAAATCGCAGCAGGATGCCTTTTTGCCGCATGTCGAGTCTGGCCTTTTCAGCTTCATCGGCGCGACCACAGAAAACCCATCGTTTGAAGTCAACGCCGCGCTGCTGTCGCGTGCCACGGTGCATGTGCTGAAGCCGCTGCAGCCAGCAGAGCTGCAGCAATTGCTGCAGCGAGCTTTTGCGTTGTTGCAGGCCCCGCCGCTGCAGCCGGAAGCCGAGCAGCGTTTGATCGAGCACGCCGATGGTGACGCCCGCCGGTTGCTCAACGCCTACGAGAATCTGGTCGCTGCGCACCCGGCAGCCGGGTCGCTGGGGCTGGAGCAGTTGCAAGCCAGCCTGGGCCAGAAACTGCGCCGCGCGGACAAAGGCGGGGATGTCTTTTACGACCTGATCTCAGCGCTGCACAAAAGTGTGCGTGGCTCCAACCCCGATGCAGCGCTGTACTGGCTGGCGCGCTGGCTGGACGCCGGTGCCGACCCGCGTTATGCGGCGCGTCGCATCGTGCGCATGGCCAGCGAGGATGTCGGCCTGGCCGACCCGAGGGCGCTGCGCCTGGCGCTGGACGCGGCCGAGGTCTACGAGCGGCTGGGCTCACCCGAGGGTGAGTTGGCACTGGCGCAGGCAGTGACCTACCTGGCCGTTGCGCCCAAGAGCAACGCCGTCTACACGGCCTGGAGCGCGGTCAGTCGCGTCGTCAGCGAAGGCGGCAGCCTGGAAGTGCCGCAGCATCTGCGCAATGCGCCCACCCGCTTGATGAAGGATCTGGGCATGGGCCAAGGCTATCGCTACGCGCACGATGAGCCTGACGGTTATGCGGCGGGCGAGCGTTATCTGCCCGAGGAGTTGGTAGATCAGCGCTTCTACGAACCGGTAGCGCGTGGCCTGGAAACCCGCATCGGCGAGCGGCTGGCGGAGTTGCGCAAGCGCGATGCGCAGCGTTCAGACCTGCAGGCGGAGACTGATAACCCGCAGGGTGCCTGACGCCAAGCGGCAGGTCCGGGGGCCATCGTTGCCCAAGGGGTAAGTCCTGCCTATGGCTGCCGGAACCCCTGCCTAGAATGGGGCTGCAGAGCGGACGCTGGGCAAAGTGGTCGTCGGGCGAGGGCAGGGTCTGGTTCTTGCATGCTCCGATCGCGCCACCTCTGGTTTGTCCATCAACGGAGCAGGACTCAATGGAAACCTTCTTTCAGCAGATCATCAATGGTCTGGTGTTAGGCAGCATGTACGCGCTGGTGGCGCTGGGCTACACGATGGTCTACGGCATCATCAACCTGATCAATTTCGCCCATGGCGAGGTGCTGATGGTCGGGGCGCTGGTCAGCTGGACAGTGGTCAGCGCATTGGCAGACACCGGCATGCCCGGGTGGGCGGCGATGCTGGTCTCGTTGATGTGCGCCATTCTGGTGTGTTCGGCGCTCAATTTCACGGTGGAAAAGCTGGCCTACAGGCCGCTTCGCAACGCGCCCAGACTGGCGCCGCTGATCACTGCAATGGGCATGAGTCTGCTTTTGCAAACGCTGGCCATGATCATCTGGAAGCCTAACCCCAAGCCTTACCCCATTCTTTTGCCCAGCACGCCCATCGACCTCGGCGGGCCGGTGATCAGCGTCACGCAGTGCTTGATCCTGGGTGTCACGGCGTGTCTGCTGGCCGCGCTGATGTATCTGGTCAACCAGACCAAACTCGGCCGTGCGATGCGTGCCACCGCCGAGAACCCGCGCGTCGCCGCATTGATGGGTGTGCGTCCGGACATGGTGATCTCCGCCACCTTCATCATCGGCGCGATGCTGGCAGCGGTAGCGGGTGTGATGTGGGCCGCCAATTACGGCACGGTGCAGCACTCGATGGGCTTTTTGCCGGGCTTGAAGGCCTTCACGGCAGCTGTGCTGGGCGGCATTGGCAACCTGGCAGGGGCGGTCGTCGGTGGCCTGTTGCTGGGCTTGGTAGAGGCGCTGGGTGCTGGTTATCTGGGCGCACTGACCGGTGGTGTTCTGGGCAGCCACTATGCCGACATCTTTGCTTTTGTCGCGTTGATCCTGGTGCTCACGTTGCGGCCACAGGGCCTGCTGGGTGAGCGCGTGGCCGACCGCGCCTGAGCTGCTTACGAAGCAGTAATGAAGCAGTAATGAAGCAGTAATGGGGCAGTAATGGGGCAGTAATGGAACAGAGATGAAAAACAAGATCTTCGTCTTTTTTATCTGCGCCCTGGCGTTGCTGGCGCTGCCGCTGTTTGCCGGGCAGTTTGGCCAAGGCTGGGTGCGCATCATGGCGCTGGCGCTGCTGTATGTGCTGCTGGCGCTGGGCCTGAACATCGTGGTGGGCTACGCCGGTTTGCTGGACCTGGGCTTTGTGGCCTTCTATGCCGTGGGGGCGTACATGTACGCCTTGCTGGCCAGCCCGCACTTGTTTGAGACCTTTCCGTGGATCGCAGCGCTGCTGCCCAATGGGCTGCACACACCGATCTGGCTGATCGTGCCGCTGGCCGCTGGGCTGGCGGCGATTGCAGGCGTGATTCTGGGCACCCCTGTGCTCAAGCTGCGCGGTGACTATCTGGCCATCGTGACCCTTGGCTTTGGCGAAATCATCCGGGTGTTCTTGAACAACCTGGAGCACCCGATCAACATCACCAACGGGCCGCGCGGCCTGGATCGCATCGACAGCATGCAGATGTTCGGTGTGGACTTCGGCAAGAGGCTGGAAATAGGCGGTTACGTCATCCCTTCGGTGACGATGTATTACTACCTGTTTCTGAGCCTGGTGGTGATCAGCGTCGTGATCTGCCACCGGCTCGAAACCAGCCGCATCGGCCGCGCCTGGATGGCGATCCGCGAGGACGAAGTGGCCGCCAAGGCGATGGGCATCAACACCCGCAACATGAAGCTGCTGGCCTTTGCGATGGGCGCGACTTTTGGCGGCGTGGCGGGGGCGATGTTCGCGGCCTTCCAGGGCTTTGTCTCGCCCGAGTCCTTCAGCTTGATGGAAAGCATCATGATCGTGGCGATGGTGGTGCTGGGTGGCATGGGGCACCTGCCGGGTGTCATCGTCGGCGCAGTCTTGCTGGCCGCCCTGCCTGAAGTGCTGCGTTATGTGGCGGGGCCGCTGCAGCAGATGACCGGTGGACGTCTGGATGCCTCGATCTTGCGTCAGTTGCTGATTGCCACCGCGATGATCTCGATCATGTTGTTGCGCCCGCGTGGTTTGTGGCCACCGCCCGAGCATGGCAAAGCGGCACCGACACCCGTCAACGGCGCAACCTGAGCGAAGGCACGGAACAACATGGCCGAAGTGGTCTTGAAGGTGGAAGGCGCAAGCAAACGCTTTGGCGGTTTGCAGGCCTTGTCAGATGTGGGCATCCGCATCGAGCGAGGCCAGGTTTACGGCTTGATCGGTCCCAACGGTGCTGGCAAGACGACGTTCTTCAACGTACTGACGGGGCTGTACACACCCGACGGCGGCACTTTCGAGCTCGGTGGTGTGGCCTACAAGCCCACTGCAGTGCACGAGGTGGCCAAGCAAGGCATCGCGCGAACTTTTCAGAACATCCGTTTGTTTCCTGAAATGACGGCGCTCGAGAACGTCATGGTCGGTCGCCACGTGCGCACCCATTCGGGACTGGTGGGGGCGGTGTTCAGAACCGCCAAGTTCAAGGCCGAAGAGAAGGCCATTGCCGAGCGCTCGCAAGAGCTGCTGGACTATGTGGGCATTGGGCACTACGCAGAGTATCGCGCCCGCACGCTGAGTTATGGGGACCAGCGCAGGCTGGAGATCGCGCGCGCCCTGGCCACCGACCCCCAACTGATCGCGCTGGATGAGCCAGCAGCCGGCATGAACGCGACCGAGAAGGTGGTGTTGCGTGAGCTGATCGATCGCATCCGCAAGGACGGCCGCACCATTTTGCTGATCGAACACGACGTCAAGCTGGTGATGGGCTTGTGTGACCGTGTGACGGTGCTCGACTACGGCAAACAGATTGCCGAAGGCAACCCGGCAGAAGTGCAGAAGAACGAACAAGTGATCGAGGCTTACCTCGGCACCGGCCATAAATGATCAAGCCGCAAGCCTTTTCTGACGCGCCCGACGCTGTGCTGCTCGGGTCATGCAGCAGCCGTTGGCGACGCAGCGGGTGCAAGGCATGAGCGGCACCGCCATGCTGAGCGTCAGCAGCCTCAAAGTGGCCTATGGCGGCATTCAGGCGGTCAAGGGCGTCAGCTTCGATGTCCACCAAGGGGAGCTGGTCAGCCTGATTGGCGCCAACGGCGCCGGCAAGACCACCACGCTCAAAGCCATCACAGCCATTCAGCCGGTGGCCGACGGCGATATCGAATACATGGGCCGCTCGATCAAGGGGCAAGGCGCGTGGGAGCTGGTCAAGCAGGGCCTGGTCATGGTGCCCGAGGGCCGCGGCACCTTCACCCGCATGTCGATCAAGGAAAACCTGCACATGGGCGCCTTCGTGCGCAACGACAAGGCCGGCATTGCGGCTGACATGGAGATGGTGTTCGGCATCTTCCCCAGGCTCAAAGAGCGGGCTTCTCAGTTGGCCGGCACGATGAGCGGCGGTGAGCAGCAGATGCTGGCGATGGGCCGTGCGCTGATGGCCAGACCCAAACTGTTGCTGATGGACGAGCCCAGCATGGGCCTGAGCCCGATCATGGTCGACAAGATCTTCGAAGTCATCGCCGACATCCACAAGCGTGGCACGACGGTGCTCTTGGTCGAGCAAAACGCC
>JBBQIB010000176.1:0-8823 GCA_038324515.1 Burkholderiales bacterium | reverse complement strand
CGGGTACACGATCCACGCATGTTGGTTGAACGCCCAAAAAACAGAAAACCCCGGTCGAATCAACGATCCGGGGCCTGTTGCAAGACTGGCTGAGGCGTCCAGGGACGCCCCGAGACGCTGCTACATGTGGTCGATCATCACCTGCCCAAAGCCCGAGCATGACACCTGCGTCGCACCTTCCATCAGGCGCGCGAAGTCGTAAGTCACCTTCTTGCTGAGAATGGATTTCTCCATGCTGCTGATGATCAGATCGGCGGCTTCGAACCAGCCCATGTGGCGCAGCATCATCTCGGCGCTGAGGATCTCCGAGCCGGGGTTGACGTAGTCTTTGCCGGCGTACTTCGGCGCGGTGCCGTGGGTGGCTTCGAACATCGCGACCGAATCGCTGAGGTTGGCGCCGGGGGCAATGCCGATGCCACCGACCTGGGCGGCCAGCGCGTCGGAGATGTAGTCGCCGTTGAGGTTGAGCGTGGCGATGACCGAGTATTCGGCCGGGCGCAGCAGGATCTGCTGCAAGAAAGCATCGGCGATGCTGTCCTTGACGACGATCTCTTTGCCGCTCTTCGGGTTCTTGAACTTGCACCACGGGCCGCCGTCGATCAGCTTGGCGCCAAACTCTTTTTGGGCCAGGCCATAGCCCCAATCCCTGAAGCCACCTTCGGTGTACTTCATGATGTTGCCCTTGTGCACCAAGGTCACGCTGGGCTTGTCGTTGTCGATGGCGTACTGCAGCGCTTTGCGCACCAGGCGCTCGGTGCCTTCGCGGCTCACGGGTTTGATGCCGATGCCCGAGGTATCGGGGAAGCGGATCTTCTTGACGCCCATCTCGTCCTGCAAAAACTTGATCAGCTTCTTGGCCTTGTCGCTTTCGGCTTCGAACTCGATGCCGGCGTAGATGTCTTCGGAGTTCTCGCGAAAGATCACCATGTGGGTCTTCTCGGGCTCTTTGACCGGGCTGGGCACGCCTTTGAAATACTGGATCGGGCGCAGGCAGACATACAGGTCCAGCTCTTGCCGCAGCGCCACGTTCAGGCTGCGGATGCCACCGCCCACGGGCGTGGTCAGCGGGCCCTTGATCGAGACCACATAGTCACGCACGGCGTGCAGGGTTTCTTCAGGCAACCAGACGTCGGGGCCGTAAACCTTGGTGGATTTCTCGCCTGCAAAAACCTCCATCCAGTGGATCTTGCGCTTGCCGCCGTAGGCTTTGGCGACAGCTGCATCCACCACTTTCAGCATCACTGGTGTGATGTCCATACCGGTGCCGTCGCCCTCAATGAAGGGAATGATGGGCTCGGCGGGCACGTTGAGCGAGAAGTCCGCGTTGACGGTGATCTTCTGGCCTGCGCTGGGCACCTTGATGTGCTGGTACATGGTGTTTGGGTCTCCTTTCAGCAGCCTTTCGAGGGCGCTGGATGTGTGGCTGTCGAAGCCCCGAATTCTAGTTCAGTGCTGCTCATGAAGAAACGCCGGGCCGCCCCGGGTTTCCAGGTTCCCCTCGGGGGCCTGACGGTAGCGCTGCAGCTTCAGGCCAAGCCGCACCACATGGCGACTTGGGGCCACAGCCCATGGCCCAACGCCCAGCCGGCGGCCAACACCAGCAGCAAACCGCTGAGCCGCACCAGCAGCACTTCACGCCCGCTGGTGTCGGCACCGCCCTTTGCCAGCCAGCGACGGCGTAACCATGGGCCCAACAGCAAACCGCCCGAAGACGCCACAGCAAAGCCAGCCATGGCCGTGGCACCAGCGGCTGCGCCACCGGTCAAGGCCGCCACCAGCAGCGCCGAGTGCAGCAGTCCACAGGGCCAGGCGGCCCACAGACCCCCGGCAAGCGCAGCTTTCCAGGCCTTGCCGGCTGTGTTCGCAGGAACTGTGCGCAATCCGGTCGAGGGGCCACTGCCCATGCTGCCGTCGCCCATTCCAAAGCCTGCCGATGCACCTGCACCTGCACCTGCACCTGCACTGGCCGTCGCCAGGCGCCCCTGCGGCATCGCCACCACAGCAACGGCTGGCACCTTGCCGATCGATCCCATCCAGGCCGGCTGGCGCCCTTGCCACAGCAGCCACAAGCCCAGGGTCAAGCAAGCAGCCTGCACCAGCGTCCACAACGGGCGCAACATCGGCGCGGCCTCCGACAAGGCCGCCAGGGCCCCCATGCTGGACGCGACAACGGCACCCACAGCCGCGTAGCTCAGCACACGCGCAAGCTGAAAACTCAGCAACGCTGTGCGGCCACCCTGCCCCACTGCTGCTGCGCACGGTGCAGCGCACATGGCCGCGCAATGCGGCGTGCCAGCCAAGCCGAGCATGACAGCGCTGACGATCAGGGCACTGTCCATCAGGCCCGCATCGCGGGTTGCCTCGTCAACTGCCCGGGCCGTGCCATCACTCAGATCACCCGCGAGAAGCGTTCGCGCACCTGGTCAGCCTGCAGGTACTTGTCAAACACCATCGCGATGGCGCGCACAAAATACCAACCGGTGGCGGTGATCTGGATTTCTTGAGTACTCAACTCGATCAAGCCCATGGCCTGCATGGCTTGCAGGCGCTGCAACTCGGCGGCGAAAGTCTGTGGAAAATTGAGCAGGTGGGCCAGCTCGATGCTCTCAAAGTCCACCCTGCCCTGGCACATCAAAGCCATGATGACGGAGCGGCGCGCCAGATCATCACGGTCCAGCGCCAGGCCACGCATGACTGGAAACTCGTCTTGCGCCAGCGTGTCGCGGTACTCGTCCAGGGTTTTGGCATTCTGGCTGTAAGTGGCACCAATGCGCCCGATCGAAGACACACCCAAGCCGATCAGGTCGCAGTCGGGCTGAGTGGAATAACCCTGAAAGTTGCGGTGCAGCCGCCCTTGCCGCTTGGCTACCGCCAGTGCATCCGTGGGCAAGGCAAAGTGGTCCATGCCGATGTAGACATAGCCCTGGGCAACGAAGCCGGCAATGGCGTCTCCCAGCATGCTGACCCTGGCCTCGCCGCTGGGCAAATCGGCGCTGAGGATGCGGCGCTGCGGCTTGAAGCGCTGCGGCAAATGTGCGTACGCGTACAGCGCAATTCTGCTGGGTCGCAACTCGGCCACTTGCTCGATGGTGCGGGCAAAGGACTTGGGCGTCTGCTTGGGCAACCCATAAATCAGGTCGGCGTTGATCGACACAAACTGCAGGGCGCGCGCTTCTTGCACCAGTTCTTTGACCAGCTCGAAGGGCTGCTCACGGTGCACCGCCTGCTGCACATCAGGGTCAAAGTCCTGCACGCCAAAGCTGATGCGGTTAAAGCCCATCTGGCGCAATTCACGCAGGCGCTGGCTGCTCACGGTGCGGGGGTCGACCTCGATCGAGACCTCGGCCTCAGCGCCCAGCTTGAAAGCGCGTTGCAGCATCTCCATCATCGAAGCCAGCTCGGCGTCTGACAGGAAGGTGGGCGAGCCACCACCCAGGTGCAACTGCGACAGCGGGTGACCTGTGCCCAACTCGTCCACGTGCAGCTGCACCTCGCGCTCCAGCAGCTCCAGGTACTCCGCCCCCCGGCTGTGGTGCTTGGTGATGATCTTGTTGCAGGCACAGTAGTAGCAGATCGACTCGCAAAAAGGAACGTGGACGTAGACCGACAGCGGCCCCGCGCCTCCCACCCTGGCACCGTCGGCTCTTTGACGCAAGGCTTGCCGATATTGCTTCGGACCGAAGGCTTCGACAAAGCGGTCGGCAGTGGGGTAAGAGGTGTAGCGGGGGCCAGGTACGTCCAGACTTCTTAACTGAGATTGGCTCAGTGCTGCGGGGGTGCTGGCCACCTTGGATGGGCTGCGGCTGACTTCTGCATTCATAGTTCTACTGTGCCGTGCTGACAGACGAGCTTCTTGATTTAGCGCAAGGATTGCTTTGCTGACCCTGCACTTTGGGGCCGTGTTGCAGAATGGGGCTGCAGCAACACCAGAAGGAAGTCATGGAAACCGACCACGCCACACTGCCTGTCCGGATTGAACCCCTCAAGGTCGCCTGCTCGACTTGCAACTTGCGCGAGATCTGTTTGCCCGTGGGCATGTCGGCAGAACAGCTGGATCGTCTGGACGATATCGTGGCCAATCGGCGCGGCGTGGGCCGCAGTGAACCCCTGTTTCGTGTCGGGGACACGTTCACGGCGCTTTACGCTGTTCGCACAGGGTTCTTCAAGACCTGCGTGTCCTCGGAAGACGGCCGCGACCAGGTCACGGGCTTTCAGATGGCGGGTGAGCTGCTCGGGCTGGACGGCATCGGTACCGACCGCCACACCTGCGACGCCATCGCTTTGGAAGACTCGCAGGTCTGCGTGATTCCTTATCACCAGCTCGAAGACCTGTCGCGCGAGCTGTCGGATCTGCAAAGGCAGTTTCACCGCATCATGAGCCGCGAGATCGTGCGTGACCATGGCGTGATGTTGCTGCTGGGCAGCATGCGGGCCGAAGCACGGCTGGCGGCTTTTGTGCTGAACCTGACGCAGCGTCTGCATTCACGCGGCTTTGCTTCGAACTCGCTGGTGCTGCGCATGACACGCGAAGAGATCGGCAGCTTTTTGGGGCTGAAGCTGGAAACCGTCAGCCGCGCGTTTTCGAAGTTTCAAGCGGACGGTGTGCTGGAGGTCAAGCAACGCCAAATCCGGGTGTTGAACGAAGACGCACTGCGTCGGCTGGTCAACGGCAATTGAGAGTCTGACTTTCACTCAGCCAGTGCCATCTAGCCGTTGGACAACGGCAATGCATTGAGCTCCTTGGCGCTGCCATCCAGCAGCAAGGTCAGCAAGGAAGCCCCAGCGGCCACGCACCAGAACACAAGGAAGCTCAGCGAATAGATCGCAGTGGCCGACAGATCCAGCTTTTCTCCACTCAGCGTGTGCAGGTTGGCCGGGTCTACAAAAGCAAAGACCGCCAGCTCGAGGGCCGAAGCCACCAGAAAAGAGGCCCAGGCGACGGCAGCGGCTCTACGCCAGTTGCGGTTCATGGTGCTGTTGTGCATGGGAAAGCGATCCTCACTCGACGACGCCGGCTGCACAGGCAAGGGCCCAGCCCAGCCCAGCCCAGCTCAGCGCTGCGGCGTGGCCGCATGGTTGCGCGCCTGCACTGCAGGCACATCGGCCTGGCTTGCCACAGGCGCTTTGATGATCGGATCGGGGTAGCGGATGGCGATACCCAGCGTGATGAAGCCAGCCACCACCACCAGCGCTGGCCCGCCGATCACCATCCAGACGATCGGCAACTGCCACCAGGCGGGGTTATCAGCCGCCTGCTGCACAACGGGGTTGGGACTTCGGGCGTCCAAGGGTAGGGCCATTCGTTGCTCCTGGAGGTCAGTTTCGAGTCGTTGGCTGCGCTGCCATGCGAGGATGATGGCTCATCGCGGCACGATGAAGGTCGATTTTTCACGCAGGGTGTCAAGCACAGTCTCTGCGGCGCCGCCCGCTGTGGGCGCTGCGGTACCGCCCGCAGGCTGGCGAATTTCCAGCCGGTCTACGACAAACTGCACTGGGTGACTGCCCGGCCCGGCACTTTCTGCCACTTGGGGTGGGATGCGTGCGGCCACGGGCACCCAGCGCGCCTCTGCAGGCTGCAAGACCAGCTCAAGCGGTGCTTCGACGGTGATGCCTTCCATCCCACTGGGCTGAATACGGAAGCGCTGCGGTTGCTCGGTGGCGTTCATGATCTGCAGTCTGTAGACGTTTTCGATCCAACCGTTGTCGACCAGACGGGCCAGCGCGCCGCGGTCGCGCACCACGTTGACCTTGAAGCTGTCACGGGTGGCCAGGCCCCACAGAAAGGCAAAACAAAGCACGCCCAGGATGGCGGTGTAGACCAGCACGCGCGGGCGCAGGATGCGTTTGAAGACTTCCTGCCGCCCCAGGTGCCGTTGCAGTCCGTTTTGGGTGTCGTAGCGGATCAGTCCACGCGGGTACTGCATCTTGTCCATCACGGTGTCGCAAACATCGATACAGGCAGCACAGCCGATGCACTCGTACTGCAAACCCTCACGAATGTCGATGCCGGTCGGGCAGACCTGTACACACAGCCCGCAGTCGATGCAACTGCCCAGCCCTGCCACCTTCAGATCGGTCTTGCGGCCGCGTGTGCCACGCGGCTCGCCGCGCTCGGCGTCGTAGCTGATGATGAGCGTATCTTTGTCGAACATCACGCTCTGAAAGCGCGCATACGGGCACATGTACTTGCAGACTTGCTCGCGCATGAAGCCAGCGAAACCATAGGTGGCAAGACCGTAGAACAGCACCCAGAAGATCTCCCACGGCCCCACCGTCAAGCTCTGGAACTCTGCAGCCAGGGTCTGGATCGGCGTGAAGTAGCCTACAAAGGTGAACCCGGTCCACAGCGCGATCGACGCCCAGATCAATTGCTTGCCGCCTTTGCGCCAGATCTTCTCGAGGTTCCAGGGCCCGGCATCCAGCTTCATGCGCTTGGGGCGGTCACCTTCCAGGTGGCGCTCGACCCACATGAAGATCTCTGTATAGACGGTTTGTGGGCAGGCAAAACCGCACCACAAGCGCCCGGCCACGGCGGTGAACAAGAACAGCGAATAGGCCGAGATGATCAGCAGCGCTGTCAAGAAGATGAAATCTTGCGGATACAGCACCAGGTTGAAGATGTAGAAGCGCCGGGCCTCCAAGTCAAACAGCACCGCCTGGCGCTCGCCCCAGTGCAACCACGGCAAGCCATAAAACAGCAATTGCGTGGCCCACACCAGCACCCAGCGCCAGGTGGCAAACCAGCCGGTGACGGCACGCGCATAAATCTTGGTCTGCGCGCGGTACAGCGAGACGACCTGCTCGCTGGAGTCGTCGGCGCCGACAACCGCTGGCGTCGTGGTCTTAGACACAGCCATGACGCCTCAACCGACGCCACCGCGCGACGCCCGGGTGAATACTCACTGCGAAGCTACGGTTGCTGATTGCGAGAGGCTCAGCACATAAGCACCCAGCACGTGTACCTGTTCGGGCGTCAGCAATCGCCCTTGCGGGGGCATCACATTGTTGATGCCAGCCGTCACCGCCTGGACGATGGCCTTCTCGCCCCACCCATGCAACCAGATGTTGTCGGTCAGATTGGGGGCGCCCAGCAAAGCATTGCCTTTGCCATCTGCCCCATGGCAGGCGGCGCAGGTGGCGAACTTGGATTTGCCCAACTCGGCGGCAATGTTGTTGTGCGCGCTGCCTGAAAGGCTGAGCACGTAGTTGGCAAGGTTCTTGACGTCCTCGGCCGTGCCCACTGCTGCAGCCATCGAGGGCATCATGCCGACCCGACCTTCGACGATGGTTTTCTTGACCGTATCCAGCGTGTTGCCACCCAGCCAGTCCTTGTCAGCCAGGTTGGGAAAGCCCTTGCTGCCACGGCCATCCGAGCCGTGGCAGCCGGCGCAGTTGTTGAGAAAAAGGCGCTGCCCGATGCCCATCGCTTGCGTGTCGCGGGCCAGCGCTGCAGCATCCATCGTCTGGTAGCGCGCGTAAACGGGGCCCATCGCGACCCTGGCCTTTTCTTGCTCTGCTTCAAACTGGCCCATGCTGGTCCAGTTCAGCGTCCCTTTGAAAGTGCCCATGCCTGGATAGAAGGCCAGATAGACGGCAGAGAACACCACCGTGATCACAAACAGGTACATCCACCAGCGCGGCAGTGGGTTGTTCATCTCGCGCAGATCTTCGTCCCAGACGTGGCCCGTGGTGTTGTCTTTGGCCATGACCTTGCGGCGGCTGGCGAATAACAGCAACGCCAAGCAGGCAATCAGGCTGATCGCCGTCATGCCCGCGATGTACAAGGCCCAGCCGCTGTGCATGAAGTCGCTCACAGTGCGTCTCCTTGAGACGGGCTGGGCTGGGCGCGCTGCTGCGACGCGGCTGGCGAAATGCCTGTTTCTCTGGCCTCACCGGTAAAGGGCAGCATGGCGGCTTCTGCGTGGTCGTCGCGGCGGCGGCGGCTCCAGGTGTGCGCCATCAGTATCAAAAACAGCACCAGGCTGCTGACGGTCACGGCGATTCGGAGGTCGTTGACGTCCATGGCGGTAGTCCTTCGTGGTCTTCAGGGGGTCAGGGCTTGGCGGTGCCCAAGACTTGCAAATAGGCAATCAGCGCCTGCATCTCTGTGCGGCCCTTGACGGCCTCTGCGGCCTCGCCGATTTCCGCGTCGCTGTAGGGCACGCCCACCCTGCGCAGCGCTCGCATCTTGGGCGCCATGTCGGCTGGATCCAACTCTGCGGTGTCAAGCCAAGGGTAGGCCGGCATGTTGGATTCGGGTACCAGGTCACGCGGGTTGATCAGGTGCAGGCGGTGCCACTCGTCGTTGTACTTGCCGCCCACGCGGTGCAGGTCGGGCCCAGTGCGCTTGCTGCCCCACTGGAAGGGGTGGTCGTAGACAAACTCTCCGGCAGTTGACACCGCGCCATAACGCAGTGCTTCTGCCCTGAAAGGACGCACCATTTGCGAGTGGCAGTTGTAGCAACCCTCGCGGAGGTAGATGTCGCGCCCGGCCAGTTGCAGCGCGGTGTAAGGCTTCAGGCCCTCGACCGGCGTGGTCAGCGAGCGCTGAAAAAACAGCGGCACGATCTCGACCAAGCCGCCGATGGCCAGCGCGATCAAGATCAGCACGATCAACAGAAAGTTGCTGGTCTCGACCCGTTCGTGACCGCTGGGCTTGTGTGAACTCTTGGAATCAGCCATGTGTGTTTACTCCTGTCTTGGCGTTCAAGCGTGTGCCAGCTTGACAGCGGGGATCGGGGCATCCACCGCCTTGCCCGCTCTGACCGTCATCACCACGTTCCAGGCCATGATCAACATGCCGCTGAAGTACAGCAAACCGCC
>JBBQIB010000175.1:0-8885 GCA_038324515.1 Burkholderiales bacterium | reverse complement strand
CTGACCGCCACCAAGCAGTCGCTGGACCAAACAACCGGCGATAGCGCGAATGGCGGCTGTACGAGGTACTGCGGTCGGACGGCTCTGGCGGTGTGTTCAGGGGCGCGCCACCGACCGCTTCCCTTCGGCCTGGACTTACGGATTCGACCCTGAACCGACATCCGCAGCCCTGAATTCGCCGCCTCGAAGCGGTCGGTCGCGCATGCGCCAAGGCCCCCACAGGTGGCCCCGCGGCAGCGGGGACACACAGGTAGGCGGCACTCTGGGCGATTGAGGCGCAGCGGGCGAATTGAGACCGTGCGGGCTCACCACCTCGGGAGCCTCGCGTGCAAGCCGTTGGCCGGCAGCTCAACCCTTTGATAGGGTTGCCAGACCGTGCCCCGGTTCACTACGAACGCCACCGCCCCGAGCAGACCACGTTGTACCGCTTAGTGCATCAGCACGCCGCCACCTTCCTCGAGCAGACCGAGTCGGCAGCCGGAGTCGGCCTGCCGCAGTTCGTCAAAGACGAGTTCGACGCCTTCCTCGAATGCGGCATCCTGGCCCACGGCTTTCTGCGTCTGCATTGCGGGGACTGCGGCCACGACAAGCTGGTCGCGTTCAGTTGCAAGCGCCGAGGCTTCTGCCCTTCGTGCGGGGCCCGGCGCATGGCGCAGACGGCGGCGCACTTGGTCGATCACGTCATTCCGCACGTGCCGGTGCGCCAATGGGTGCTGGCACTTCCCATCCCGCTGCGCCTGCTGCTGGCCGCACAGCCCAAGCTGGTGACGCCGGTGCTGCAGAGGCGGTGCACCGCGTCATCACGCGCTTCCTGCTCGATCAAGCCGGGCTCATAGCCGACGAGGCCGACAGCGGGGCGGTCACGCTGATTCAACGCTTTGGCTCAGCGGCCAACTTGAACATTCACCTGCACTGCCTGGTGCTGGACGGGGTGTACCGCTGCGACACCGAAGCCGAACCGGTTTTCGTGGACGTGCCGGCGCCAACCGACGAAGCACTGCAAACGGTGTTGCACAAGATCATCACCCGATTGATGAAGCTGCTCACCCGCAATGGGGTGCTCGTCGAAGAGCAAGGTTCGACCTACATGGCCGACGACGACACCGATTCAGACGAGGCCCGTGTGCTGAGGCCGTTGCAGGCCGCCGCGTGTACCTACCGCATCGCCTTCGGCCCGCGCGCCGGGCAAAAGGTGCTGACGCTGCAAGGTGCGATGCCCAGGGACACAGACTTCAAGCAGCCGCTGTGCGCCGACATCGACGGATTTTGCTTGCACGCGGCCGTGCGCTGCGGTGCCGATGACCGCCAGGCGGTGGAGCAGCTGTGCCGCTACATCACGCGCCCGGCACTGGCCAACGAGCGCGTGCAAACCAGCGCCGCTGGGCAAGTGGTACTCAAGCTCAAGACCGCTTGGCGCGATGGCACCACGCACCTGGTCATGTCGCCGCTGGCGTTCATGCAGCGGCTGGCTGCGCAGGAGCCACGGCCGCGCCTGCACCTGATTCGCTTCCACGGCGTTCTCGCACCCAACGCGAAGCTGCGCGCGCAGGTGGTGCCGCACGAACCCGAGCCGCCCGCGCAGGCTGCAGTGCCGGCCGAGTGCGAGACGACCTGTGCGCATCGACACCCGGCGCGTCTGAGCTGGGCCAAGCTGCTCAAGCGCGTGTTTGAGATCGAAATCGAACACTGCCCCAACTGCGGCAGCGAGCTGACGATCATCGCGGCGATCCTCGAACGGCCGGTGATCGAGAAGATCCTCACGCACCTGGGTCTGCAGGCCAGAGCACCGCCCCGTGCGCCCGCCCGTGGGTCGCAGCTGCAAGCTGCCTGAGATCCACCAAGCAACACGATTTAGGCCGCCCAGTGACCAGGGCTGCGGGGACTGGCTGCACCAGAGCTTCTCGGATCCGCAGTTTGAGGCCCGAATGGAAGGGAAAACCCGGAAACCGTCGCCGCAGATGAAGCTCGCATCGGCTGCGGTCGACCATCGACAAGCCGCCGCCGAACCCCTGGACTGCATCAGTGGGTGTTCAAGCGCCTTGCCTGGGGGCCAATGGGAGGAAAAAGGGCGCTTGAATTTTCTATCCGCTTCCTATCCCCTGCAGCTGGCGCAACAGTGGCTTGACCCCGAGCTGGCCGCCGCCAGCGAGGCGGCCCTGTCGCGCGTGCGCAGCGTGCTGCCGGCCGCTGTGCGCGAGACCACACGCAGCCTGCACGTGGTGGTTGCGCAGTCAGGTTTGAGTGATGCCGTTCTCGGCCACATGCAGTTCCTGCGCCAGGCATCACAAAGCAGGCACAAGGTGCGTGTTAGTTATCGCGACGCCGCAGAAATTCGCAGCGCACATGTGTTGCGCCCGCTGGCCTAGTTTTATTGGGGCAGCGTGTGGACGCTGACCGCGTGGTGCGAAGTGCGCCAGGGCTTTCGCAACTTTCGCCCGGACCGCATCGAAACCTTGAACATGCTTGACGAAGGCTTCGAGCATGAAGACGGCAAGGGGCTGCACGACTTCATGGCACTGGAAGCGTACGCAGGCGGCTCGCATTGACGTCATTCTTGAGCGTCTGCACGCTGCCGGCCGTCAGTGTGTTGCCAAAAAACTCGATCACCGCCGCGTTGAAGTTTTGTTGAAATGCAGCTCGGTCAAAGCCCGCGGCGCTGGTACAGATGGCAGGCGCAATCTCGGCAAGCGCTTTGCTGCAAGGCGGCATGAAGTCAAAATGCCCGGCCCGGGGCACGACGCGGTAGTCCAGCGCAGTTTGCAAATTCGGCGCGCTGGGCCTTTGCAGCAGCGCAGTTTGCACGGCTTCAGCGTAACGCGGGTGCGGCAGGATGATGTCGTCTTCAGCACGCCAAATCTGCACGGGCACCTTCACATCTTTCAAGCCGCTCGGTGAGAAGGTGAAGCCCAGCGCAGGCGCCACCACCACCGCGGCTTTGATGCGCGGGTCCTGCGCCGGGCGCGGGTCGGGCAGGCTGGGCGGCAACGGGCCGGCCCGGGCCACCAACTGGCAGGCGAAATCGCCAGGATGCTGCTGGCACATCGGGCCAAAACTCGTGAAGTCGGCCATGCCGCCGATGCTGACGAGGGCCGTGAAGCCGCCGGATGAGTAGCCGAAGATACCGATGCGCGTGGCATCGATGGCAGCGCGGCCGTCCCATGCCTGCAACATGTGGTCGATGGCACGGCTGACGTGCCGCGGGCGGTCCATCACAAACACGCTGCGGCTCGGGTCAGCGTAGTTGTCTCCTGTGTGCGTGACTGCCACCACGACATAGCCCGCGTCGGCCAGCGCCACGGCCGTGGCTGCGTGGCCCAGGTAAGAACTGCCGGTGCCGTGTGACATCACCAGCAGCGGCAAGGCTTGGCCCTGCACGGCGCCATTCAGCGCCACCGCCATGGTGGTGGTGCCCAAGCTCAAAGGTACTGCGGCGGCGAGGCTGGGGTACCAGATGCCCAGCTGCAGCGGCTTGCCGTCAGGGTCTGCGGCCAGCCCGCGTTGAAAGCCAGCGGCATGCGCGCAAACAGCAAGCGCCGACAGGGCCAGGGCGGTGAGGGCTCGCGATAAAAACAAGGCGGGTAGTTTCATGGTCAGGGCTTGCGTGGTGTGTGGGGCGCCCAGCGTTCTGGTGCATTCCCCGCAAGTCATGTCCGCTGCGACGGCCAGCCCCATTGCGTCGCAAAGCCGCACGCAGGCGGCGCCAAGTGACCCTGCGCCCGTCAGCCCTTGTAGGCGCGTATGGCGCACACCTGGCCGTCAGCGTTCAACACAATCGTGTCGACGACTTCAAGCTCGACCGTGCGGTTGACGGTGATGCGCAGTTGCGCGGCCGCGCAGCGTTCTGCGCCGTAAAGCTGCCGGACCTCGATCTGCAACTGTTGTGCATCGAGGAAATTTTACGTGTTTCGGCCAGCACCGCGGGCTTGCCTTGTGCGGTGAGGTTCCAGTCCTGCAAGTGCACGTCGTCGGCCAACATCAGCGCAATGGCGTTGATATCTTTGGCCTCGTAGGCTTTCAAAAAGGCGGCGAGCACGTCGGTGGCTTGCGTGATTTTTCTCTCCGGGTCAGGCCCCCGCGCCGGCGGCCACCCAGGCACCGTTCCTATGCTGGTGCACCGCGCTAGTGTCCGGGTCGATCCTGGACAAGTGTAGCCAGCGGTTGCCTACCAGGTGTCGCACGACTTCGTGCTAGGCCATCACGCTGTCGATGGCGGCCTGCGGTGCTTCGATGAAGACGCTCAAACGCAGGGGCGTGTGGCGCAGGGTGTGGCCGTCGTGCAGTGATTGCATGGGCAGGCCGATGCGCAGGTCGCCGCCATTGCCTTCAAACACACCCAGGTGGCCGCCCACCACGTTGTGCAGCACCTTGTTGCCGCTGCCGTAGCGCCGGTTGTCCACCGTGCTGGCGTGGTACTGCAGGTTGATCCAGTTAGTGACGACCATGGGCGCGGTCATGATCAGCGTCAACACGCCCAACGTGGGGTTCAGCCGGTAGTCGTAGTCGTGCAGGAAGCTGCGGCCGGCCAGGTTCATGTGCTGGCTGCGCGTGCGTGGTGCCACGATGAAGGCGGCGCAGTCGGCCAAGCTCTACTCAGGGCGCACTTGGGCCCAGTCGTTGGAGCGTTCCAGCACGGCTTGCTCCAGCGCTTGCGCTTGAGCGGGGCCGGCCAGGTGCGCCAGGCCCAGGCTGGGGGGCACGTTCAGCGCGGGCGCTGGCCCCTGCGATTTGCAGCCAATTGCGCAGTTGCTGCAAATCGGGCTTCAGCGCGGCGGGCACGGCGTCGGTGTCGTACAGCAGCACCTCGTCGGTGGTGGTGTTGTGCAGGCCAGGCAGGAAGTGCGCGTCGGCGGAGATGTCCATGCCGAGAGTGCACAGATGTTCGCGCACCGCGGGGGCGTTGAGCATGTCGGCCAGCGCGCGGGCGTTGACCTCGCCGGTCTGGCCGCAGCAGGCGCCGCAGTCCAGGCCCGCGGCGTGCGGGTTGTTCGCACTTTGGCTGCCGTGGCCGGCCAGCAGCACCAGCCGCGCAAAGCCGCTCACCAGACCCATCGCACCCAGGATGCCCTGGGCCATGGCCGCCGCGGCTGCCGGATTATTGGTGGCCAGCGGCATGGTGGGCCGCAGCGCGGCAGCGGCTTGGGCTGGCAGGCCGGCCACGGCTGCCGAACTGCGCCAGCTTGCCGCTGACGGTGATGGTGGCCGCGCCGACCAGCACGCTGCTGTGGGGTGTGTCACCGGGTTCAACCTGCGCGCTCAAATTCATCGTGGCTGACGAGCCGGACTTGACGGCGCCCTTGCCCAGCAGCTGCAGGCGCCGCGTGGCGGCGCCCAGCGCCAGCACTTCGATCTCGCCACCGAACTGCATCACCGCCGGGCCGACCTTGCTCTTCACCGTGCCCTTGAAATGGGTGGCGTCCAGCTGCTCGGTGATGACCGCCCCGGGCATGCAGGCGGCGGTGGCGTGGATGTCCGACAGCAGCGCCCAGGCCTGCTGCACGGTCGCGGCCACGGGGTAGCGCTTTTCGAGCTTCACTTCCATGGCGTCTCCATTGCAATCTCCATTGCAATCTCCATTGCAGTCTCTTGAGCCCGCTTGCCAGGTGCCGGCCTGGCCTACTTCAAATGCTCTGCCAAAAACGTTTCCATGCGCCGCGCAAAGTCAGCCCGTGTCTGCGGCAACCGCCAGCTGTGGCCTTCGTCGGGGTAGGTCACCCACATCGGGTCGCGCCCGGCCTTTTGCAGCGCCTCGCGCAGGCGCTTCCCGTGCGCCAAGGGCACGCGCAGGTCGGCTTCGCCAAAGGCCAGCAGCAGCGGTGCGCGGATGCGGTCGGCCTGCGCCACGGGTGATACGCTGGTCAGCATGTCGGCGTCTGCCTTGGCGTCGCCGACCATTTGCGGCAGGGTGTAGCGACGGCCGGCGTCGCTGACGTCATCACGTATCCACCACGAACCTTCCAGATACAAGAATGGGTCGGTGACAGCCACCCAGGCCACGCCGCAGCGGTACAGGTCGGGGTGGCGCACCAGACCCATCAGCGTGGAATAGCCGCCATAGCTGGCGCCGGCAATGCACACCCGCCGGTCTGCCAGGCCCTGGGCTTGCGCCCACAACACGGCGTCGGCCACGTCGTCTTGCATGGCGCGGCCCCATTGTTTCCAGCCGGCCTCGAAGTGCGCCTGACCATAGCCTTGGCTGCCGCGGAATTCTGGGCTGATGACCAGGTAGCCGCGCGAAGCCAGAAACTGCTGCATGGCGCTCCAGCGCCAGAAGCCGTCGCGCACCCAGGGCCCGCCGTGCACTAGCACCACCGCCGGGCCGGGACGACCGGGTTGGCGACCAATCGGCAGGGTCAGCCACAGCGGCATCTCGCGGCCGTCGCGCGTTTTGATGCGCTGGAAATCCACATTGGCCATCAGGCTGGGGTCCACACCTGCCAGCACCCTGGCCACACCTCGCCACTGCTGGTTGGCTGCCGTGTACAGCCACAACTGGCCCGGGTTGCGGTCCGAAAACTGGCGCACCAGGGCCACCATGTCGGGTTCGCCACAACGTCGGCAGCTGATGCGGTTGACGCTGCCCGGCAGGCGCTTGTCAACCAGTTCCTGGAAGGCCTTCATCTTCGGGTCGAACCACACCGTCTCCTCGGCGTCGGTCTCGACACGCACGCCGGCCGCGGGCGCGCCGGGCTGGATGCTGAGCACGGCGCCGCTGTAGTCAAAGCCAGGCGTCGAGACCCATGGCTGCGCGGCGGGCGCACGGCTTTCGAAGTCGTAGCGGGTCAACACCGCATAACCTTCCGGGCCCCGCCGTTGCACGACATACAAGTTGCCTGCCTCGTCAACATGGTGGGGGGAAAATGGCGCGCGCAGTGCATCGCTTTCACTGATCAATTGCCAATCCGCTTGCCCGGGGCCGCGCCAATGCACGGCTTGTTTTCCCTGGCGCCGGACGATGGCAATGCGCGCTTGCCCGCCGCCGTCGAAGAGCCAGCCGACGCTGCCGCCTGGCGCCTTGAGGTCCATCGAACGCGTTCGGCCTGAGCGTGTGTTCAGCCACAGAGGCGTGACCTCGCTCACGTCGTTCTGGCCGGAGAACGCGAGGCTGCCGACGATGACCTCTTCGTTCTCGACCCCCGGTGCCGGCCTGGGCACCAGCAGCAACTGGTGGTTGTAGGGCAAGGTCTCACGGCCGAAGCGCCCACCCTCCACCACCGCGGCCCCGGGCCGACGAGCCACCAGCATGCGCAGGTTCTCGCCGTCCGCATCCACGCCAAAGATGCCGGGCGCGGTATAGCGGTCTTCGACGCTGCCGGTTTCGAGATCGGCCACGCTAAAGATCAAGCGCTTGTTGTTGACCCAGGCAAAGCGCACCACGTCGACGTCACTGAAGACCGCGGCGCGCGATGCCTTGCCCGAGGGACCCAGGTCGATGACGGCCAGCGCCACGCGCTTGACGCCGGCGGCCGTGGTCAACGCAAGTTGTTGCCCCGAGGGCGACAACTGCGCGTCCAGTACGTCGCGGCTCTTGAAGAACGCTTCCGCAGGCAAGCGTGCGGCCGCCGCCGCCGTATCCGGGCCTGACCCCGGCGCTGGCGCCTGCGCCCACAGCGCCCCGTGGACAAGGCACGCGAGCAACCCCAAGCCAACGCGCCAGAAGGACAGATGCAGCATTCGACCACTCCAGGCTGTTGCCGACAGCGCTGATTGTGCCCAGCCTCAGGGGCCGCGAGCCGGCAGGATGCCGGTGGCGCCTTACTTCTTGCGCAGCTTCTGGATCGCGGCGAGCTGTGCGGCCATGGCGGCGAACTCGCTTTGCGCGGCGGCCAGGTCGATGTCGCTCTTGGCGTTGCGCATGACTTCTTCGGCCATCTTCTTGGCCTAGGAGGCCTTGGCTTCGTCGAGGTCCTTGCCGCGGATGGCGGTGTCGGCCAGCACGGTCACCGTGCCGGGCTGCACTTCAGGAATGCCACCGGCCACGAAGACGAACTCTTCTTCGCCGTTGTCGGCACGGGCAATGCGCACCGCGCCCGGTGTTGAAGGTGACGATGCCGGTGTGAGGGCCTGCGGCGCGCTACGCGAATCGCACCGCGGTGCACTGAGTGCGACGCGAGGGGCCGCGCTTCGCTCCCCTGGTCGAGGTCAGCGCGTCGCCACGCCACGGCGCGCGGGCCCAGACGCACGGGGCTGGGGAACTTGCGATCGGCGATCAGCCGATAGATGGTTGAACGCCATAGCCCGGTCATGCGCATGACGGTGGGCATCCTCAGGAAGACAGACATCACCGCCTCGGCGCGGCCTGACGAAGGTTCGGGCGGGTTGCGTTGCACGGGCAGCTCCAGTGAGAGGCACGCCGACAATTCTAGAATGTGCGCGGGCTGGTCCCGTGCTGGATTCGGGCTGAAATCCTGCATGATTGGCTTGCTGCCACAAGCGACGTGGCGACCCGGCGCGTCCACTGTGCAATTTGCTAAAGGGCGCGCTGTTGGTGTCCGGAGTGGCGCGCCTCGACGGGGTACTGCCGCCCGCTGCCCATGCCCGAGCGTGCGTCAGCTGAAGACTGTCTGCCGCCGTTCGGATTTGGCGGACGAATGTCGGCAGTCGCCGACACCTGACGTTGGCCGATTCCTCCGGCGGCAGTCCGCTTTGCCTCAGAACTTGACGTTCACCGGCAGGACGCGTCGGCGGGTGTACGGCTCGGCAACGCTGTCTGGCCGACGACTGCTCCCACTGGCGGCGATCGGTCGCTGTCGACCCTTCAGCGACATACGCTGCCGTGAACTCGTCGCCCCGAAGCAGCCGGTCGCACAGGCCCCGAGGCCCCCGAAGGGGTCCCCGCAGCAGTGGGCATCCACAGGTAGGCGGCACACAGGGCGATTGAGGCGCAG
>JBBQIB010000174.1:0-8896 GCA_038324515.1 Burkholderiales bacterium | reverse complement strand
ACCAAGGCCATGTGCCTGAGGCCGGTATGTCGGCGATGGGATGGTCAGCTGACCTTCAGTTCGGTCTGCTCACCGGCGGCCAACGGCCAATTGCAGTCGCCTACGGTGGACTGCTTTCGGGCAATTGAATTGTTCACGTCGCAACCAAGGAACCGCTGGCGATTTGGCGGCTGCTTGCTCAGCTGGAGTCGGTGGTCTGTAGCCGCCGCACCAATCAACACGCAACTCAGAACTGCACATTGCTATGAGTCGCGAAGCCCATTGCCAGCCACGCGCTGCACACAGCATGAGCGCGAGAAGGTGCCTCTGCGTTTTCTTTCTGCCGCAATCAGCGACTCCGGTCCCAGGCAAAGGCAGGGATGTCGGCGAACTCAGCGACCCGCGCCCCTTCCGGTGTGCCTCCACCATGACTGCTGTCCGTTTCAGTGCGAAGCCAGATCGTGCGCTCGTCGCCGCACTTGGCCTGGGCGCGGGCGGCAAACTCGGCGCTCATCCAGGGACTGACCCGTTTGTCGTTCATACCGATGGTCAACAGCGTGTCTGGCATGGGCTTCGCTGTCGCCAGTAGGTGGTACGCGTCCATCGCCAACAAGGCCTTGAACGCCTCAGGCGTTACGGGGTCGCCCATCTCGTCGAACTGGCTGGCACCGTTCGTTGCGGCGCCAATCTGAGAAGCGTTGAGAACGGCCACGGGCAGAACCATTGCAGCAAAGACGTCTGGTTCTTTGAGTACGGCCAGTGGTACAAGAGCACCTCCCGCGCTGGTACACGCCGTCAAGCACCAAGCATGTAGATGTATGTTGAGGTTGGTGGAGGAGCCAAAGCGCTGGATCAGCGTGACAACGCCGGCGTGACCTTCGTCTGCGTTCAGCCCGGCGCGGTCTCGCAGATGGCGCGTGACAAGGCGCTTCACCACCTGCAGCATTGGCGTGAAAAGTTCCGGCGGCGCGGCCAGCCGCAAACGCAGCGGTATCGGCAGCGACAACACCCACTGTCGCACCGGAAAATGTGGGATGACGTGGTCCACCAGGTGCGCCGCGGTCTGCGACATGCTCCGCGCGCCGCATGACGGGCAGAACCCGCGCCGCTGGTCTGGAAGGCGCCCTCCGCCCGTTGTGACAGACCCAGCGCGAAGCGCGGGTCTCGACGGACTTCCGCCATACTCCGTCGGATCGGGCATGGAAGGCCACATGCACGAAGGAGTAGCCGCGAGTCCCATGTCCAGACTTCACGATAGCGCGCCTGAAACCGGGGGAGCCGAAGTCACGAGCTTTGCACAGCCCCTTAATGTGCCACGCGTCTTCATCTCCTACGCGCGTAAGGATGGCGAACTGGCCGCGCGCGACCTTCGCCGCAGGCTCGTCGCGGGGCCGCCGGCGCTGACGGTCTGGCAGGACCGCGCCGAGCTGGAGGGTGGCGTCGGCTGGTGGAAGCAGATCACCGACGCCCTCGATGTCGTCGAGTTCCTGGTGTTGGTGATGACGCCGGCGGCCCAGCGCTCGGCGATGGTGCAGCGCGAATGGAGATACGCGCGCCAGCGTGGGGTGTGTGTCTATCCGGTTCACAGCCTGGCCATACCCGTCGACTTCAGCGCCTTGCCGCGCTGGATGCGCAAGGCGCACTTCTTCGAGGTCGAGCACGAGTGGGATACCCTGGTGGCCCATCTGGCGCGACCAGCCGTGGCCAAGCGCGTGCCCTTCATGGCGCCGGACCTGCCTGCCGGCTTCGTGGCACGCCCCGAGGTGATGAGCCCGCTGCGGCACGCGCTGCTCCGCGCCACTGGCGAGGAGGTGGCCATCACCACTGCCTTGCAAGGCGCCGGCGGCCTAGGCAAGACGACCTTGGCGATCGCACTGTGCCATGACGAAGACGTCCTCGAGTTCTTCGACGACGGCATCCTATGGGTCACGCTCGGCAACGAGCCAAAGGTGCTCGACGAACTGGCCAAGGTCTATGTCGCACTCAGCGGCCGCAGGCCGGCCTTCGTCGACCGCGACGACGCCGCTTATCACCTGGCGCAGGTGCTCGAGGAGCGGAACTGCCTGATCGTCATCGATGACGTGTGGAACCCCGCCCACCTGAAACCCTTCCTGCGCGGCGGCAAAGGCTGCGTTCGACTGCTGACGACCCGCTTGAGCGAAATCGGGCCGCAGGCGCGGCGCTTTGCTATCGACACCATGAATGCGGCGCAGGCCACCGAACTGCTGGCCAAAGGGCTGACGGTGACGGTTCGCGACCGCCCCGCTCTGCGCGGGCTAGCGAAGCGACTGGGCGAATGGCCGCTGCTGCTGGAACTGGCCAATGCCCAGCTGCGACGCCGTGTAGACAAGGGCGAAGCCCTGCGGCGAGCCATCGCCCATGCCGAAGAGCGCCTGCAACGGGATGGCGTCACGGCCTTCGACCTGCGCCGCGCCGAGCAGCGCCAGGAGGCCGTGGCCCGGACCATGCAATTGAGCCTGGACCTGCTCGACGACCGTGAGTTAGAGGCCTTCCTGCAACTGGCTGTGTTTCCGGAGGACGTCGACATCCCCTTGGCTGTGGCAGGCGAGCTCTGGGGACTCGATGCGTTCGAGGCCGAGGAACTGGCCCAACTGTTGGACGACATCTCCCTAACTCGGCTCAGCCTGCGCACGGGCAGCATGCGCCTGCACGACCTGATTCGGTCCTATGCATTGAACTGCGTACCCGACCTGCCCGGCGCGCACCGACGCATGTCGGCGCTGCTGCCTGCCGCCGCACTGGCGAGCACCGATTACGCTTGGCGCTGGCTGCCCTTCCATCTGCTTCAGAGCGGTCAGCGCGAGGCGCTGCGCGATCTTCTCGATGATCCGGCCTGGCTGCTGCGCAAGCTGCACCACACCGACGTCGTGGCGCTGGGCGAGGACTTCGACCTGCTGAACGACGACCCAGAGAGCGGCCTCGTGCAACAGGCTCTGAAGCTCGCGGCGGCCGTGCTTGCCAAGAACCCGGCCCAGCTCCCGGGGCAACTGCTGGGTCGGCTGCCCGCAGCTCCGGACCGGCCCCGTCTGCAGGCCTTGCGTGCGCGCGCCCAGGAGTTTGCGGACGAAGCCTGGCTGCGGCCGCTGCGCAGCCTGCTGACGCCTTCCGGATCACCGAATATCGCCACGCTGGTCGGGCACGGGGCCCCAGTTCTGTGCCTCGCGCTGAGCGACGACGCGGCGTTCGTGGTCTCCGGCGGTGCGGACGGTTCGGTGCGGGTCTGGGACTGGCGTCGTGGCCGTGCACTGGCAGTGATGCAGGGCCCACCGGGGCGCGTCCTGTCGGTGGCCATCTCGACGGACGGCGAACAGGTGACCAGCCTGGGCGCGGACCAGATGCTGCGACTGTGGGATCGCCGAACCGGCGCGGCGCGTGCGAGCGTTCACCTAGCGGAGGGCCCGCCGCGACGCGTGCTCGCCGCGCCTGACAGCGCTGCCGCTTGGTGGGTCGCCGCAGGGTGGTCGGTCTGGGCGGTGGCGGCCGACTTCGCGATGCCATTGCGCCCGGCGGCCAGACTGCCAGCGCCTGTCCTCGACCTGGCCTGCTCGAGCGACGGAGCCCTGCTGAGCGTGTGCGCCACGCACCGGCTCGATCGTTGGGGCAGCGATGGTGCAACCCTGTTGCTGCAGGGGAGCGTGCGGCTGCCGCACCTGCGCTGCGTTGCCGTGGCGGCCGATGCGTCGGCGGCGGTGACGGTGGGTGATGACGGAGCCTTGCGTGGCTGGTCGCTGGCGGCCACTTCGTTCGCCGGCGTGACCGACGTGGTGCGCGCGCACGACGCATTTGATGTGGTGCGCGTGGCGATGGACCCCCAGGGCAGATTCGCGCTCACCGCCGATCTCAACCATCACGTCTCGGTCTGGCCACTGCATCGCCCCAGCGAGCGGTGGCGGCTGGTGGGCCATGCCGGGCCCGTGAACGACGTCTGCGTGACGCCGGATGCCAAGCGGGCGCTGAGTGCCTCCGACGACGGCAGCCTGCGGGTCTGGGACCTGACGCGTGCACCGGTGTCGAAGCCGGCGCCAGCGCACGTGCAGCCGGTGCAGGCGCTGGCGCTGACACCCGATGCACGTTTCGGGCTGTCGACCGCCGATGGTCGCGAACTGCTGGTCTGGGACTGCGTGACCGCGAAGCCCTGCGCCCGCCATCTCGGCCCGGGGAGCTGGCGGATCGACGGTGCCGCGGGAGAAGCCTGGGCGGTGATGCTGCTGGCTGGCGGCCGCCTGTGCTGCTGGCCGGTGCGCGATAAGAACTTGCTCGTGCAGGGCCCTGAGGAGGAATTGCGGACCCTTCAGGTCGACATGGCCGACGGCACGACGCTGGTGGTCGAGTGCGGCCTGCGCCTCAGTGCCTGGAGCGGGCGGCCCCTGCAGGCCCGGCTGTGGCTGCCCATCGACGAGCGCTTTGCGCAGGCCTTGGCGTTCTCTGACGACGGCGCGCACCTGGCGGTGCTGGGCACAAACGGACGGCTTTCGCAGTGGCGGCTGACCGAGGTGTTGCAGGTGCAGTCGCTGGCGGCGGCGCCCGGCGCACTGGCGCTGTCGACCGGGGGCCGGGCGATGGCCTTGGCGGTGGGCGAAGGCAATGTCGTGCTGCACCGTCCTGATGCCGATCCGCGCCTGCTGCAGGAGCTTCACGAGGGGCCGGTGCGCGATCTGGCGTTCGCACGAGGCGAGGCGCTGTTGGCCACGTGCGGGGAAGACGCATCGCTGCGGCTGTGGAACACCGCGACGGGTGCGCTGCATGCCGCGTTCACCTGCGAGAGCCCGCTTTTGCGATGCGCGGCGTCGGCCGACGGCGATCTGTTCGCTGCGGGCGATGCCGCGGGCCAGGTGCACTTCTTCCAACTGCGTGAACCCGCTGTGTCGAGCATCGCAGCTGCTGCCGATGGACCCGCAAGACATCGCTGAGATCGTTCACCGCCACCGTGCCGCGTTCGTCGGCGCGCCAGTCTTCGAACTGGGGGTGCTGGCCGAACTGTCGAAACACCCGGCCGAGGCGCCACCGCCCGTGGCCGACAGGCGCTTTCGCGATGTGCGACTGGACAGCCTCGACACCCTGATATCCGTCATCGTGCCGCGTGTCATCCTGAGCGTGGCGGACCATCTTGCGGGAGGGCGACTGGCGCTGGACCTCGAGTTCCGCCGGCTGGCCGACTTCGAGCCTGAAGCCCTGCTCGCGCGGGTGCCGCCCTGGGCGCAGGCCTCGGAACGCTTGGCCGCCAGCCAGGACCCGGCCGAGCGCGAGCAACTTCGCCAGCGCCTGGCCGCGCAGCTCGATGCCGTGCTGCATGCCGAGCCGCTGCGCGAACTGGAAGCGACCTGGCGTGGATTGCACCACCTGTTGAGCGCCGTGCCCGATGTGCCGGGCCTGCGCGTGCGGGTGCTCGACATCTCGCGTTCGGAACTCGACAAGACGATCGCCCGCTACAAGGGCTCGTATTTTAGCGAAGGCCCGATCTTCCGCCGCATCGAACGCGAAGGCGCCGGAAGCTTCGGCGGGCGCCCCTTTAATCTGCTGGTGGCCGACTTCGCGTTCGCGCACACCGCGCGCGACGTCGACACCTTGCGCGATCTGGCGCGTACGGCCGAGGCTGCGAACTGTGTGTTCATGGCCGCGGTGGCGCCGCGCCTGCTGGCGCTGCCCAGCTTCTTCGCAGCCGGTGAACTTCGAGAACCGCGCCGTTTGCTCAACATCTCCGGCCATACCGCATGGCGCTCGCTGCGCGAGGATGCCGCGGCGCAGGCCTTGGCGCTCGTGCTGCTGCGTGTGCTGGCACGCAGTCCCTACGACCGATGCATGGCCGCGTGGGGTGGCGAGCGCTATGTCGAGGACGATCGCGACCCGGCCCAGCTGCCGTGGGTGCACGGTGTCCACCATGTCGCGGCGCGGCTATTCACTGATCTGGCACTGCGCGCGGGTTACGCAGGCCTACCCGATGCGCCCACCGGCGGCGCCTTCGAGGCACCTGCAGGCCTGCCACGGTCGGACGGGCGGGCCGTCGAGGGCCGCTTCCACGAGCGCGTGGCCGACGAGCTCGAAAACGAAGGCCTGATGGTGCTGTCGCAGGCGCGAGGCAGCAGTGTGGTGCAATTCACGTCGGCCTATGCCTTGGGCGCCGGAAGGCATGACGCGCTGGCGTGGCGCATGCTCGGCGGGCATCTGCTTCATGGCTTGCGCGACCTGGCGCGGCACCTGCGGGGCAGCCTGCGGACGCCCTCCGACTACGAGCAGGCGCTTGGCGCCTGGGCGCAGGGATTCGTGACGGCGGCGTCCGCGGTGGAACGCATGCCGCCGGCGCAGGCGCCGTTGCTGGCCGCTCAGATCTGCGTCGAGTTTCAGGACACCAGGTACTGGGGCAACTTTCGCAGCCCGGTTGACGGTGTCGTCGCGATGGCCATCGTGCTGAAGACCACGATGCATCCCTTGCGACCCGGTCGTCGTGAAGCCAGCGAAGTGCGTGCGTGGACGCTCGTGGACCTTCACGAGTAGCGGGCTGCCGACGCCGGACGATCAGCTCGCGTCCTCGCCGGGAGCGATTGGGAACGACAGCGCCAGCAGGGCGGGCGCAATGCCTAAGGAGAAGCCGTAGGTTGGCTGGACGAGGACGGAGAGCCGGAACATCGGCGGCACGACCGAGTGGTCTGCAACCCAGTCCACGACCTCGGCTGCTGCCAGAACCGCCGGCCCGACCCGAGCCGGCGCGGTGCCGGCCGCGCGCGGTGGCGCATCGCCGGTCGCGGCTTCCTCGGCGGCGTCGTCGCTGGTCGTGATGCGCGCGAGCGACGCCTCCCACACCGCGCGTCCGTGTCTGCTGAACTGCCAAGGCTGATCGCGCCGCTGACACCGCAGCCAGCGCGCCAGCTGCTGCAGGGCCATGGAAACGCCCAGTTCGGTGTGTTCCCGGGGCGTCGAACGCGGCGCGGCGCTCGCGGTGCATGCGCTGTCGACCATCACCTGCGTGGATCCCGGCCTGCGCCGGAGCGCGATGATCCCCAGGGCGGCCAGATCGGCCGCTGTCCGGGCGCAGAACTCGGCCTCCAGCGGTGTCTCGACGCGCAAGGCGCCCAGCGTGTCGACGCCCGTCCGCACCGGTGTGGCGGGTAGCAGGAACGGGCGGGCGCGGCAATCCAGCGCGGCTGGCCAGCCATCGCGCGCTACGACGTCCAGGATCGCGCCAGCTAGCACGACCGCACCGCTGATCCAGGGCGCGCTGTTGGCACTCGCGGGCGGCTCCACGTAGCGAAACTCCCCGGCGCCCCCCCCGGCCATCGCATGCGGGGCACGTGCCACCGCGCGCGGTGCCACCAGCGACAGGTGCGTCGCAGTCGGGTCTGCGCGCAATTGGTGCCATCCGGCGTACTCGGGCAGTCGCTGCAGTTCGCGCAAGCGATACCGTTGGGTGGCCGCAGCGTGGTTGTCGACACCCAGCATGGCCGGCGCGGCTGCTGCAACGACATGCAGGTTCAGTTTCGCCGCCAGCCTTGCCGCGGCGCCCAGCACCGAGACATCGCGCGCATCTTGGCTGAACTCGAAGTCCAGCACCAGCAGGCCCGCAGGCTCGCCGCCGAGCAGGTCGAACTCCCCGCACAGCAGTTGCTCGATGTGGCCGGCACTGCTGTGCAGGTCCCGGTAGAGCTCCTTGCGCGTGGCCGACAGGACCCGCAGCGTGCAGCGTCGGTCGTCACTGCCATCGGGCAGCAGGTGCTGGACGCCGAGCCAGGCGGATTCCAAGCGCAGGAACTCGCCGTCGCGCAGCACCTGCGTGACACGACGGCCCAGGTCCTCGTCGTGGACATCGACACGCGCGTGCAGTGCGGCCAGGAAGTCCGCAGCGACATCCAGCGCGCCCGACCGCACTTCCTCGACCACGACCGCCCACTGTTCCAGCGCATGCTCAGCAAACTCGTCCAGCTGTTCCAGCAGCTCCACGGGGGCTTCGATGCCCTGCTGCAGTGCCGATCGCAGCGGTGCGACGAGATCGCCGCGTGTCAGCAGCCGGCTGTGGAGCTCGGACAGCGCCGTTCGGCGCTGGAGCAGCAACTTCATCGGTTCGCTGCGCGCGGCCAGTGCCAGTGGCGAGAAGTCCGCGATCGACCCAAAGTCGATGACCTGGCCTTCGACGCCTGCGGCTGACCCGACCCGGATCGTCGGTCGATGGGCCGACACCCGGCCGTCCAGTGCGTCTCGGTCGAAGTGTAGAAACTTGCGGTCGACAAGCAGCGACGGGCCTCCGTCCTCGCGTGTCGAGGCGCCGAGATCGGTGACTAGGGTAACCACGCAGGGCGGGGCCACCGTCTTCGTTGCGCCGTATACCTCGACGACGTAGTCCAGCTGCACGCGTTCCCGCGGTGGTTCGTGCGGATCTTCCAACGGGGCCGTCTCCATCGGTGTCTGGTCGCCTGCTCTCGTGCACGCCATTCTGGTCCAGGAATCAGTCGCGGAGTTCTGATCCTCGATGTCGCGACCGGAAGCGCAGCGTCGAATGGTGGCCTCCGACCCACCGGCGAGACGCCAAGCCACGCGTCGATCTTCTGTGGGTCAGCGGTGCGCCCACCGTCGCTGCGTGCCGTTTACACGGACGGCGTCGCAGGCTCGCACCCCTGCGCCGACATCAAGGACTTGAGGGGCCTCCGGGCGCAGCTTTCGCTTCTTCTGGGGGAAATGCAGACAAAGGAGCTGCCGGGGATCCTCGTGGACGGGCCGTCGCGGACCCGCCCAGGCGACTTCGCGGCAACGGGGCGATAGCGTCAGACTGAAGTTACCCCGATTTCGCGGACACTTTTTCAACCCGAGAAGGAGTCCGATATGCCTACCCCGAAGCCGCCCTATCCGGCGGCGTTTCGTCAACAGATCGTCGAGCTGGTGCGCGCAGGGCGCGGCGTCAGCGAATTGG
>JBBQIB010000173.1:0-8930 GCA_038324515.1 Burkholderiales bacterium | reverse complement strand
ACCTTTCGCTTGACCTTTCTTTACCCACTCTTCACCTGGCGATCGTGAACGCTGGCCATCGTCAGGCCGTTGTCCAGGTGCGGGCCAGACGCCACAAGCATCCAAGCCACTGCATCAGACCTACGCCCCAATCTCAAACCTCGAAAAGGAAAACTCATGAACACCCGAACTCTGTTGTCTGCCCTGGCCTTGAGCCTGATTTCAGTCGCCGCCAGCGCCCAAGACGCGGGCAACACACAGACCCCACGCATCGACCAACGCCAGGACAACCAGGCGCAACGCATCGACAGCGGCGTGATCAGCGGTCAACTGAACAAGCGCGAGGCGCGACGCCTGGAGCGCCAGCAAAGGGGCATCCATCGGGCTGAATCGGCGGCCAAGGCAGACGGCTCGGTCAGCACACAAGAGCGGCACAAGCTGCGCCAGGCCCAGCGCAACAGCAACCGTGCGATCGCCAAGCAAAAGCACGACCGCCAGCGGGTGCCTGATGTACTACCGGGTGGGCCCGGTACTGGCGCCGAAGTGTCTCCCGGCGGCTGATCAACCCGAACCCGGGCGCTGATCCTCTGCGCTGGCGCCGGAGGCTGGTGCCTTGACGGCGGGCAAAGTTGGTGGGCGCTCACGCCGGGCCAGCCACAGTGTGGCGACGCTGATCACGACACCGCCGATCAAGGTGCTCTGGCTCGGAATGTCGGCAAACATCAGCCAGCCCAGGGCCGCAGCCCACAGCAGGTCCAGAAACTTGACCGACTGGGTCGCAGAGATGTCGGCCGCGTGGAAGCTGCGCGTCAGACAATAGTGCCCACCGCTGCCCAGGGCCCCGCACAGCGCAAAACCCAACCACTGCCACAGGTTGGGCGCCTGCCAATCCCACAGTGCCAGCGGCAGGCTCAAAAGTGTGACCGTCAGCGCTTGCCACAGCACGATGACGCCTGCAGATTCGGTGCGTGTCAGCACTTTGGTCATCAAAAAAGATGCTGCAAACACGGGTGCGGAGGCCAGCATCAACAGGTGGTAGCCACCACCACCGCCACTCTCGCCGAGGCGCGGCCCCAGCACGATCAACACACCGGCAAAGCCGGCGACGGTGGCCACCCAGCGCTCCCAGCGCATCGGCTCGCGCAGCCACAACCAGGCGCCCAGCAGGATGAACAGCGGCGCGGTGAAGCCGATGGCCGTGGTGTCGGCCAGCGGGATATGCGGCAGGGCCAGGAACCACAGCACCAGACCCAGCGTGTGCACCACACCGCGCCACAGGTGCCCGCTGATGCGCTGCGGCCGCCAGGCTGCCAGACCGCCGCTGCGCATCACCAGCGGCAGCATCACCAGCAAACCGAACAGGTAGCGCAAGAACTGCGTCTGCATGGGATCGAGTTGCTGCGCCAAGACCCGCATGATGGCGTTGAGCACCGAAAAAACCAAGCCCGCCGCCGCCGCCCACAGCAGGCCGTGGTAAGCCACGGGGATGCGCGGCGGCTGGCTTTGGCCGGGCTGGGGCGCATTCAAGGTGTGGGTCCGCTTTCTTCTGCTGCGGGCGTGGCGCTGCGCCCGGCCTCGGCAACCGTCGCGCCAGAGGCAGCGCCAGGGCTCTGATCCGGCTCTGATTCGTGGCCTGCATCAATCTTTGCGTCCCGCTCTGCTTCCCGTCCTGCTTCCCCTCCTGCATCCCGCCCTGCATCCTGCTCTGTATCCCGCTCTTTATCCCGCATCTGCAAAGCCACGCTGTACAGCGACTTGCGTGGCGCCCCGCTGATCTGCGTGGCCAGGTCCACCGCCTGCTTCAGCGGCAGCTCCCGCATCAGAACCTGCAGGCAGTGGTGTGCTGCAGTGGGCAAACCCGTAGGGTCGGCTGCAGCAACGCCGCTGGCTGAAGCGGCGGGGCCAGGCGCATGCAGGACCAGAACAAACTCACCGCGCTGGCGCTTGGGGTCGGCCGCCAGCCACGCCGGCAGCTCAGCCGCCTGGAGCGTGAGCACGGTTTCGAACTGCTTGCTCAACTCTTTGCACAACGTCACCTGGCGCGCAGGTTCGGTCTGCGCCAGATCCTGCAACAACGCGCCGATGCGGTGGGGAGCTTCAAACAACACCTGAGTGTGGCCACTGGCCAGGGCCTGTTGCAGTGCCTGACGCCGCGCGCCGGCCTTGGTCGGCAAAAAGCCCCACACCGTGAAAGGCCCTGCGGAGACATCACCGGCTGCACTCAAGGCCGCCAAGGCGCTGCTGGGGCCGGCAATCGGCACCACAGCAAAGCCAGCAGCCGCCACCGCCGCCACCAGCAGTGCACCCGGGTCACTGACCGCAGGCGTGCCGGCATCAGAGACATAAGCCACCGACTGGCCGGCGCGCAGCCGCGTCAACACCTCCTGAGCGCCGGCTTGCTCGTTGTGCGCATGCACCGCCAGCAGCGGTTTGTGCCAGCCCAAGTGACGCAACAATGGCGCAGTCACGCGCGTGTCTTCGCAGGCCACGGCGTCGGCCAGGCCCAGCACATGGATGGCGCGCAGGCTGATGTCGGCCAGATTGCCGATGGGCGTGGCCACCACGTACAAGGTGGCAGGTGGGTAGCTCTGCTGCCCAGCAGCCAAGGCTGCTGCGCGTTGCAGCAAGGAGGGGTCGGTGTTCAAGAAAAAGAGGCCCCTCGGGGACAGCGGGGGCGTGGTCGGGGGCGGGGGTTCGGGCGCTGCGAGAGGCAATGTCGAAATTGAGCTGAAAGGTGCGGCCGTGGGCGCCAGCAAAAAGGCCACCCAAAGAATGACCACCCAAGCAATGACCACCCAAACGGCGGGGGACAAGGCCGAAGAACTGGCGCTGGCGTTCTTGCTGTCCAAAGGCTTGCGCCTGGTACAGCGCAATTATCGGGTGGCGCGCGGGCCGGCGCTGCGCGGCGCAGAGATCGACCTGATCATGCAAGACCGCAACGGCACCTTGGTGTTTGTCGAAGTGCGCAGCCGCAGCAGCCGCAGCCATGGTGGCGCTGCCGCCAGCGTGGGCCACCGCAAGCGCCAAAGCCTGCTGCTGGGCGCGCAGCACTACCTGATGCAGCTGCAGGTGTTGCCGGCCTGCCGCTTTGATGTGGTGGAAGTGGAAGACGAGCGCTGCAACTGGCTGCCTGCAGCCTTTGATGCCTCCCGTTGAGTACCTGTGGGGGCTTTTGCCGAAAACCCGGGCCCAACAACCGGGCCCAACAACCGGGTCACAACAACCGGGTCACAACAACCGGATTACAACAACCGGATCGCTCGGGCCCTGTCATATGATGCAAGCTCCATGCTTGAGCAACGCATCCAGCAGCAGTTTTTCGATGGCGCAGACCTGCAATATCGGTGCGCCGAAACGCTGGCGCGGCCACTGGCTGAAGCTGCCCAGGCGTTGCACAGCACCATCGTTTCAGGGGGCAAGGTGCTGGTGGCAGGCAGTGGTGCAGGCCAGGCCTTGTCTGGGTACCTGGCGCGGTTGTTCAACACCCGCTTTGAGCGCCACCGCCCGCCGCTGGCTGCGTTGGCGTTGACAGAGCAGCCCGCGCAACAAGTGCTGGCACTGGGCCTGCCAGGCGATGTGCTGCTGTACATCGACGACGGCGAGGGACACAGCTCGCGGGTGATCACGGCTGCGCAGGGTAAAGACATGACGGTGGTGGTATTGGCCGGCCGCGGCGCCTCGACCTTCGACGAATTGCTGGCCGAAACCGATGTGCTGGTGGCAGTGCCGCACGACCGCAATGCCCGCATCGCCGAGATGCATCTGCTGATGCTGCATTGTTTGTGCGATGCTGTGGACTTTGAATTGATGGGAGACCCCGCCTGATGAGCATGTCCGTATTCCAACGCCCCGCAGCCACGCTGAGCCTGCGCCTGGCACTGACGACCGCCTTGCTGAGCACCTCCGTGGTGGGCTTGAGCGCCTGCGCGCCCTTGTTGTTGGGCGGCGCCGTGGTGGGCGGCGCCATGGTGGCCACCGACCGCCGCACCACCGGCATCCAGCTTGAAGATGAATCGATCGAGCTCAAAGCTCAGGCCCGGGTGCGTGGCTTGGCCACATTGGGCAGCATCAGCGTGACGAGCTACAACCGCGTGCTGTTGTTGACTGGCGAGGTGCCGGCCCAAGCCGATCGTGCCCGCGTGGCAGACGTGGTGGCTGGAGTGGAGAACGTGCGCAGCGTGGTCAACGAGCTGGCCGTCACCGACAACAGCAGATTGGGCGAGCGGTCCAGAGACGTCTGGCTGGCAACCAAGGTCAAGGCCTCGATGGTCGACGCCAAAGACTTGCAGGCCAACGCCTACAAGGTCGTGGTGGACCGCGGCATCGTGTACCTGATGGGCCGCGTCAGCGAACGCGAAGCGGCTCGCGGCACTGAAGTCGCGCGTGCCATTCCTGGCGTACAACGGGTGGTGCGTGTGTTCGAGATCTTGAGCGAAGAAGACCTGGCGCGAATCGGCCGGGCCACAGCTACGGCCGGTGCCGGCGCGGATACCACGCCCAAGCCCTGACCCGCGCAGCTTCAGGCGGCGCTGAAGAAGCAAGCTGACGAAGCCGGACGCCAGAGGGCGCAAGGGAACGCCAGGCCACCCCCCAAGTTTCCCATTCCCCCTTTAGGGGCCTGGCGCGCAGCGGCAGGTTTGGGGGCACCTCTGAGGAAACGCCGGGCCGCCCCAAGTTTCCTCATTCCCCCTCGGGGGGCCTGGCGCGCAGCGACAGGTTTGGGGGCACTATTCTTCCTGTCGCAAACGCTGAATCAGGCTGGAGGTATCCCATCTCTGGCCGCCCATCGCCTGCACCTCGGCATAAAACTGGTCGACCAGCGCGGTCACTGGCAGTTGCGCGCCATTGCGACGCGCTTCGTCCAGCACCAGGCCCAGATCCTTGCGCATCCAGTCCACAGCAAAGCCGAACTCGAATTCGCCTTTGAGCATCGTGCTGCCCCGGTTGTCCATCTGCCAGCTCTGGGCTGCGCCTTTGCTGATCACGTCCAGCACCAGCGGCATGTCCAGGCCAGCGCGCTGACCAAAAGCCAGGGCTTCAGCCAAGCCTTGCACCAACCCGGCGATCGCCACCTGGTTGACCATCTTGGCCATCTGGCCAGCGCCACTGGCACCGATGCGCGTCACCGCCCGCCCAAAATGGGTTGCCACTGGCTGCATGCGCGCAAAGGGCTCGGCGTCGCCCCCGCACATCACCGTCAACTTGCCGTTGACCGCACCAGCCTGGCCGCCGGAGACCGGCGCGTCGATGAAATGCAAGCCCAAAGCCCTGGCTTGCTGGTGCAGATCTCGCGCCACTGCTGCAGATGCGGTGGTGTGGTCGACAAACACCGCATCAGCAGCCATGCCGGCAAAGGCACCCTGCGGCCCCAGACAGACGGCTCGCAAATCGTCGTCGTTGCCGACGCAGGCAAAAACGAAAGCGGCGCCGGCGGCAGCTTCACGGGGCGTGGGTGCGCTATGCCCGCCATATTCAGCCACCCAGGCGCTGGCCTTGGATGCCGTGCGGTTGTAGACCATGACCGGGTGCCCGGCGCGGGCCAGGTGGCCAGCCATCGGGTACCCCATGACGCCCAGACCAAGAAATGTGACCTTGGAAGCAGCAGCGCTGGCTGCAGTTTGTTGTGTACTCATGGACCGTATCGTGCCACGGCTCCGGCTGTCTGCGCACAGACGGCCTGGCAGCCAGGCGCCTCGGGCCGCTCGCCCCGGTTTTCTCGAAGAGGTGTCATGCGGGCGGCCAAATGGCGTTCAAATAACCCCAAGGCAACGCTGAACAAGTCCCTCGCGGCGCCCGCATCCCTGCTTTGGGCGGTCGGCGGTGTTGCAAATCCTCGCCATAGTCCAGGCTATGTCTGCGGTTTGCGCCTTGCATCCCATCCCAAACCAGGGCGCGGACACGCGCGGGAACTTGTTCAGCGTCGCCCTAACCGCCTTGCAGCTTGCGCAGGCGGCTGCGTGCGTCGGCAGCCTGGCTGAACTCGGGCGCCTGCCGCAAGGCTTCACGAAAGGCCGCAGCGGCCTCTTCGCTGCGCCCCAAATCCGTCAGCACCATGCCCACCATGTACTGCGTCTCGGCAGCGCTGAGCTTGTCCGGCTTGGACAGGTCTTGCAGAGACTTCAAAGCCAACACGCTCTCGCCACGCCGGTGTCGCACCCAGGCCAGGGTGCGTTGCAGCCGCAGGTCTTGAGGCGCCAGTGACACGGCTTTTTGCGCCCAGGCCAGGCCCTTGTCGGGCACATCCTGGCGCTGTGAAGCCAGCCAGGCGGCATTGTTGAGGGCCAGCGCATGCGCGGGGTCCAGCTGCAGCGCGGCACGGTAGGACTGGAAGGCAGCATCCAGCTGGTTGAGCTGGTGCTGTGCCAAACCCATGCCTACCTGCGCCTCCACCACCTTGGGGTGCGCCTTGGCCACCTGCATGAATTCGGTCAGCGCCTCCTGCGCCCGGCCCATGCTCAAAAGCAACTCGCCCTTGTCGATGCGCACAGAGAAAGAGCTGCCCGGCGCGGACAGGGCGCGGTCGAGCATCTGGAGCGCCTGCTCAGTCTGACCGCGCAGCACAAGCGCCTTGGCGTGGCCGCTCATGGGCAGCGCGTTGCCCGGGGACAGCCGCTCGGATTCAGTGAAGCGGGCGATCGCATCGACGCCCCTGCCTTGTTTGAGATAGACCATCCCCAGCGCGTACTGTGCGCCTGCCATGCCGGGGTCCAAAGCCAGAGCCTCCTGGTACAACTCGGCCGCTTTGAGCAGGTCTTGGCGGACGTTGAACTGGAAGTCTGCCAGATCGACTTTCAACGCGGGCCATTGGGGAGCGACCTCGATGGCACTGCGCCAGTACTTCTCTGCCTTGTCGTATTCTGCGTGCGCATAGTGCCAGTGAGCCAGCGCGCGCAATGTGGGCGGGTCCTTGGGTTTGAGCTGAACGGCCTTTTGCAACCAGACCTGTGCCGCTTTGGCGTCGCCCTGCACCCGGGCACTCTCAGCGAGCGCCAGCAGCGGCGCCGTGGAGGCCTTGTCGGCTTGCGCAGCTTGTTTGAAGAAGGCATCCGCAGCCTTGAAGTCGCGCTTGTGCAGCGCCTGGAAGCCCTTGCTCAAGGCTTGCTGAGCTGGGGAAGCCGCATCGGCACGCGGTGTCTCGATGGGCAGCGTCAGGCCGCCGGACTTGAGCACCGGGGCGGCGTAAAGACCGTTCAGGCTGCACGCGCACAAGAGCGCCAGCCAGATCTGGCGCTGACGCCAGAAGAGGCGTTTCAGTTGTTTATTCAGGAACATGAGGTTCAGCATAAGCGCTCAGCCGCGCCAAAGCAAAAGCCCCGGCGCGTAATGCCGCCGGGGCGATGAGGGCTTGTGCCCCGAGCGAGACTGCAACCAGGTATCGGTCAGATGGGTCAGGCCAGCGACGGCCTGCACCCGACAAGACCGCTTGCCAAATCAGACGCCGAATCAGACGCCCTTGCTGCGACGCAACCGGCTCCAGCCAAGACCTGCCAAGGCCAGGCCAACCAGTGCCAAGCTGCCGGGCTCAGGGACGCCAGGCGGCGGTGGGGGAGGTGGGGGAGGTGGAGGAACCAACACGCCACCAGCCGAACTGCCAAAGCCGAAGATGAAGGTGTCAGGCGTGCCCAGGAGTGGATCACAGGCGGCTGCGCCAACCGAGCCTGAGAAGCAGCTGCCGTAGGAATACAACGCGATATCCACCGTGGAACCGTCACCGTCGACCAGACTTCTGGCCAAGTCGGCCGTCGCTTTGTCAGGCGCGACGCCGTAGTAGGTGGCGAAAGTGCGCGTTGCGCCGTCGAGCAAGCCTTCGAATTCGAAGTCAAAAAGAGCGCCGTGGTCATCGTTGATGTTCACGAAGTTCTGGTCCTTCAGGCCGAACGAATCAAAAACGAAGGGATTGCCGGGATTGAAGCCGTTGTTGTCCGACCGGTACAGATTGCTGCCGTTGGACAAACCCAATGCAGCAGGCACACCTTGTATCGACACCGACTCGCTTCCCGGGGTCGGAATGTCCCAGTCCATGACTCGCCTGTAGACCAGATCACCACTGATCAGCGCAGCACCCGTCAGGTTGGTGATGCTGACCAGCACTTCGTACAAATAGGGGGTGCCGGCAATCGGGTGGTAGTCGTGCGTCACGCGCAGGATGGGGGCGCCGGCTGCATTCAGCACGTTGACCACCGATACGGCAGTGGTGGCTGTTGAGCTGAAACTCACCAGCGACAGGTTCTGCACCCCGCCCACGTCGTTGTTGGACTGGCCAAACTGGCCCGTGCTGCGAAGCCCCACACCCCAGCCTTCGCACTCGCAGCCGGGCGATGTGGAGTCGGAGTTGGTACGTACCGAACGCAGCCCGACGACGGTGGTGCCATCGCCCGTGGAAGGCGTACCGCCACCCACGTTGAGGGCGCCGAACTGTTCGACGCCCAATTGCACTTGGCTGTTCTGGATGATGGCTTGGGCGCTGACGCCACTGGCAGCAAGGGCCAGTAAGCCTGCGACCAACCATGAATGATTCCTCAGTTTCATCGACTCTCTCCTGTTGTTACAAGTCCTGATGTCTGATGGAGCGACAAACAGGTCCATGCAAGATCAGAAGCAGAATCCGTGCCTATTTGGCTTCACAGCCCAAAAACCTTTTTTATTCAAGGACTTGGCAGAAAGCGGCAGCCACCAGACGCAAGTCGGGTGTCAAACATCTCGACACATCCTTCACCCTTGCAGCGCCCAGCCCAGGGCAGCCTGACTCAAAGCACCTGCATGTGCTCGGTACCGGCCGACAAGTCCTGGTTGCGCGAGCGCTGGCTGTTGAGCTTGATCTGCAGCCGCAGGTCGTTGACCGAGTCGGCGTTGCGCAGCGCCTCTTCGTAGCTGACAGAACGCTGCTCATACAACTCGAACAACGCCTGGTCAAAGGTCTGCATGCCTTGCTCGCGCGAGCGCTTCATCAG
>JBBQIB010000172.1:0-8941 GCA_038324515.1 Burkholderiales bacterium | reverse complement strand
TGCTTTTGCAGCGTCACGATCTCGGGGCCGCTCAGCGGCACCACTTTCAAGGCATGACTTTGTGCAAAGTCGGTGACCGCTGCAGTCGGTACGCCGGCAGTGATCAAGGTGGCGGCCAGGTTGCCGTCCTTGATCTTGTCCACGGCTTGCGTGAATGACGACAGGTCTTCTTTGATGTCAGCGCGTGTCATGCCGTAGACCCTCAGCAGATCGGTCAGCAACTGGTACTGGCCAGACCCGGGCGAGCCCGATGAGATGCTCTTGCCTTTGAGGTCGGCGACGCTGTTGATGCCCGAGTCGGCACGCGTGATCAGTTGCACCGTTTCGGGGTACAGCGCACCCAGGGCGCGCAGGTTCTTCAGCGGTGCTTTGTCAAACTGGCCATTGCCGTTGTAGGCCGCGTCCAGGATGTCGGCGGCCACAAAAGCCGACTCGATGTCTTTGTTGCCCAGCAGCTTGGCGTTGGACACCGAGGCGCCAGCCGCTTCGGCCGTGGCGCTGATCTTCTTGCCATCCACGGTGGCCTTGTTGGAGATCAACTGCGCCAGCATGCCGCCCAGCGGGTAGTAGGTGCCGCCGGTACCGCCGGTGGCGATGCCGAAGAACATGCGCTGTTGCGCCATGGCCGTGCCGGCCAGAGCAACAGCCAGGGTGAAGGTGGCGGCCAATGCCGTGGTGGTTTTCCAGCTGATTCGCATGGGGTGTGCTCCTGAAAGAGACAGGGTGGGAAAGCGTCGGGTGGTGTCAAGCAAGATCGACGCCGATGTGCGGGGCCAATGTATACCGTTGGCGCCCCGTTGTGACTAGGCGATGCCCCAGTGGTGCAGCCGGGCCGGTCTGTGCTTCAAGAGCTGCGTTGGACAAGGCCAAGCTGTGCACCCAGCGTCATCGCAAGCCATACTGTGGCGCGTGAGCAGTTTCGACGTGATCGTCGAGGCCTGGTCAGGGTGGCCAGGGCGGCCGGGTCAGCGGCGTCAGCACGTCGGCCGGTGATTTCCGCGCGCCTTGCGTGATCAGCGTCCAGAACATCTGGAGCCGAGAGCTGTAGGCCTGGACGGGCTTGCACATCCCGCTGCAAGCTGGGCGCCACCGCGTGCTTGCGCTGCAAGGCCCGCAGGCCCGCAGTTGAGCGCGGGGTGTTGTTGACGGGGTTGAACGGGTCTGGCGCGGTGTCTTGAGGCGCAGTTTGTAGACAGCTCTCAGATCCCGCCAGACCGTTTCAGACCGAATCCGGTCGTCTTGCTGCCGTGGGCTCTGCGGCAAAGGTGAGTGACTGGCTGGTCCAGTCGTCACGCGCGATGCGGCCTTTGAACGCTGTCAGTTGCGCATCGACGTAGGCAATGTCGGTAGCGCTCCATTCGGCCACCTGCCAGAAGTAGTACACGCCAATGCCATGCAGCAGCTTCTCCAGCACTTCGGCCACGCCCTTGATGCGCTTCAGGTCATCAGGTTTGCCAAAATCGGCCGCCACCAGCAGGTTGCGGCTGCCGCTGCGCACTTTGGAGGGGGGTGGCGGCGCCTGAATCACCACCGGCGCAGGTCGCTCGAGCTTTTCTTCCATCGTGCGCAGGCGTTGCAGCAGTGGACCGAGGTCGATGGTGGTGGCGGCTGGGATGCGAATGGCCTCGACCGCTTGACGCAACGCATGCACCTGCGATTGCAGGGGCCCCAGATCGGTGGGCGGCGGGGCGGGAGGTGGTGGGGGCGGCGGTGTTGGCGGCACTGGCTCAGGAATGCGGATCGCCGCCACGCGGCGGTCGAGGTCGTGCAGCCGGCTGAGCACGCCGCTCAGATCCACTTCTTTGGGTGCTGGCAGTTCGGGCATGCGGATGGCGGTGACCTTGTCCTGCAGGCTGGCGATTCTGGTCAGCAGCCCGCTGAAGTCTGGCTCCTTGGGTGCAGGGATCTGGATCGTACCCACGCGGGCTTCCAGCGCATCGAAGCGTGACAGCACCCCGCTGAGGTCGATCTCTTTGGGTTGCAGCGGCTCTCTGGGCAGCGGGATTTGGATGCTCAGCACGGCCTGCTCAAGCTGCTGCACGCGGTCGATGACCAGCTGCAGCAGCGGCTTCAGATCCACAGGTGCCTTTGCATCGGGAATGCGGATCGCAGCGATGCGTTCGTCCACGGCCGTCAGGCGCGACAGCACGCCGCTGAAGTCGACTTCCCTTGGTTGCAGCGGCTCTGGGATGCGGATGGCCGCCATGCTGGCCGCCAGGTTGGACAGTTGCAGCCCGATGGGTCCCAAGAACGGCTCCAGAAGTGGCCCCAGATCCAGCCCCTGCGGCTCGGGCACACGGATGCCCGCCACCGCATCCAGCACCGGCTGCAGATCAGTGACCGCTGGCACAGGCATCTTGATGCCACGCACGGCGGCTTCCACCGTGCTTTCGACCGCGTTGATACCGGCCAGCACGGGCGCCAGATCGGGCTGTGGACGTTCACCCAGGCGGGCTTCGAAACTGCGGCGCCAGTCGGCCCATTCGGTTTGCCAGCGGGTGTATTCCACCGTCACATCCTGCCAGCGGCGGCGCGCCAGCCACCAGCCGAACAGGGCGCCAAAGAGCGCCGCCACCAAAAGCAGCAGGATGATTTTTGAGAGCAGCAGGGACATGGCGGGCTCCGGGGGTTCTAGAGTTTTGAGTGCAAGGCAAAGCGCGTTGGAAGCGTCTTGGCAAAAGTCTTGGCAAGACCGTTTCAGGGCTGTGCCGAGACCTTGAAATCGATGCGGCGGTTTTGCGAGCGCCCGGCCTCAGTGCGGTTGTCAGCCACGGGCTGGCTGTCACCAAAGCCGCGCGCCTGAAGGCGGTTGGTGGCGATGCCGCGCTGCACCAGGGCCTGCATCACCGCATTGGCGCGCGCTTCGCTCAGGCGCTGATTGGCGGCGGCACTGCCGACGCTGTCGGTGTGGCCTTCGACCAGGATGCGGCCAGGGCAGACTTGGGCGGTGCGCGTCAGGCGGTCCAGCAGCGCGGCGCTGCGGCCAAGGATGGCGGCACTGTTGTTTTCGAATTCGATGCCGGCCTCGATGATCAGCGCTTTGAATTCGCGCTCGCAGGCCAGTGCTGCTGCGGTGGCCTCTGCCGAGGGCAAGGCTGCAGCAGGCGCCGGCATCTGGCTCGGGACTGGCTGCGCGTGCGCTGCCCGTACGACCGGATCTGGCCTGGGTTGCGATTCGCGCGGGGCGGCCTGGAAGTCGGCATCGACTTGCACGGCGCACACTTTGGGGCCCAGCCAGGTGGGGCACAGAGCCTGACGCGCCAAGGCCATGGCACCGCCGCCAGCGCCAGGTTCGGACTGCACGCCCCACAGCGTCACATGTTGCCCGGAGACCGACATCTGCACCCAGTCCATCTTCTGGTTCAGCAGCGCTTGTTGCACATGGCGCTTCACTTCAGCTTCGATGTCCTGACGTGCAAAGGGCAACCAGGCCAACCAGACCACTGCTGCCAGGCCCAGCAAGGGCAGCAGGCCGCGCCAGATGAAAGGCTGTGCGCTATCGCGCTTGCGCCACAGCCGTCGGCTGCTGCTGAATGGCTTGCTGTTGCGAAGCCGCGCGTCGCTGGCGCGAGCTGCTGCAGCAGAGCCTGGAGAGGAGTTGTAGCTGCGACTGTGGCTGTGGCTGGGGCTGGGGCTGGGGCTGGACATGGGAACCTCCTTGCAAGGTGCTCGCTTTTGCTTGGCCGACGGCCGGTTGCCGGTTGCCGGTTGCCTGTTGCCTGTTGCCAATTGCCGGTGGCGAGCTGCTTCCTTGATCCTGAATCGCTGGTCGCTGATCCAGCATGGCAATCGCCCGATGGGTGCACCGTCAGTCGATCCATCAACCGACAACAGCATCGTGGCCTGGGTTTCGACCTTGGCTGCAACCATAAACAGCTTTGGGCTTGCTGCGCCATACCTTGGTTGAGCGGCTGACGCTGGCGATTGGTGGAGCGCGGCCGCCGGCAACACGAAAGCGCGCTTGTTACGCGCTCTCACATTCAGTCAAGCGCAGTCAAACCTGCGTTGTCCTGGGCGTGCTGGCGCGCGCGGCCTGCAAGGCTTGCAACAAGACCTGTTGGTGCCCGATGTGGTTGGCCAACAGCAGCACCAGCCGAGCGTTGAGCGCATGGCTTTGCGCGCTGTCCAGATCGCGGTGGGTGTCGATCAGGGCCTCGTAGAAGTCATCAGGGGCTTGCAGATGGGGTTCAGTGATCAGCATCTTGTGGCTTCTTGGGGCTTGCTCGACATTGGCGCGGCTGGCCTCAGGCGGCAACGGCCAAAGCACGCCGCAATGCTGCGGCCACGTCCACAACGGAGGCTTGGCGCCAGCGCGCGCACACGTGCTGATCGGGCCGCAGCAGGTACAGCGTTCCGGGCAGCGCATCGAAGCGTTCGGCGGCCACACCGCTGGCCGACAACACCAGCGGCTTCATCGGCACCAGGCCTTCAGCGGCAATTTCAATCATGGCCAGCAATGCAGGCGTTTGCGGCCCATCAAAGATCAAGGCGCTGAAGCCATTGGCAGGCAATTGGCGCAGTAGCCAGCATGGCTGGCCGTCAACCTCCACTGGCCCATCTGCCACTGGCGAGCCGGGCACCATCTGGCCTTGAAACGTGTCACGGTCGGCGGTGTTCAACGACGACCCGTGCAGCGTGGCCGGCACCGACAAACGGCCGCTGTTGACCAGGCGGCGCGCAAAGGGGTGGTTGCGTGCCAAGTCCAGCGTGGCGTCGCGGAACAAGCGCGAGATCTCGCTCTTGGGGGTGATGAAGTCGGTGGCGCGGGTGCTGTTCAGGATGTTTTCGTCAGCCGCAAATTCGCGCTCACTGGCGTAGGTTTCCAGCAAAGCCAGGGGGGCTGCGCCGCGCAAAACCAGGTCGAGCTTCCAGGCCAGGTTTTCTGCGTCCTGCACGCCAGAATTGGCGCCACGCGCGCCGAAAGGCGACACGCCGTGCGCGGAGTCGCCGGCAAAGCACACCCGCCCGTGTTTGAAGCTTTGCATGCGCTGGCAGGCAAAGGTATAGACGCTGGCCCACTCCAGCTCATACGGCACCGCGTGGCCCAGCGCTTGCTGCATCATCGCGTCGACGCGGGGTTGGATGCGCTCGGGTTTCTTCTCTTCTTCAGGGTCGGCGTCCCAACCCAGTTGAAAGTCGATGCGCCAGACGTTGTCGGGTTGGCGGTGCAGCAGCACGCTCTGGTTGCGGTGAAACGGCGGGTCGAACCAGAACCAGCGTTCGGTGGGCAGCTCGACCTGCATGCGCACATCGGCGATCAGAAAGCGGTCGCGAAAGACGCGGCCCGTGCTCTCCTGGCCCAGCATCGCGCGCAGTGGTGAGCGTGAGCCGTCGCAAGCGGCGACATGGCTGGCGGTGATCGGGTACGGGCCCTCGGGTGTGTCGATTTCCAACCTGACCTTGCCCTCGGCACCCGGCTCGTCTTGCTGCAACGACACCACGCTGTTTTTCCAGCGTGTTTCGATCAACGGCAACTCTGCTGCCCGCAGTGCCAGATAGGCTTCGGCGTAATACTGCTGCAGGTTGATGAAAGCCGGGCGCTGGTGGCCGGTTTCGGGCAGCAGGTTGAAGGGGTAGAGCAAGTCGTCGCCAAAGAAGACCTTGCCCAGGTTCCACTCCACGCCCTTGGCGCACATGGCGTCGCCCACGCCCAGGCGATCCCAGATCTCCAGCGTGCGTTTGGCAAAACAGATGGCGCGTGAGCCGCTGGACAAGCGGTGGTCGTTGTCCAGCAGCAGCACACGCTGGCCGCGCTGCGCCAGGTCGATCGCCAGGCTCAAGCCCACCGGGCCTGCGCCCACTACCACTACCGGATGGTGTGGGGGGCTGCTGGCGTCCTGATCGGGTGAACGGGCGTAGGCGAAGCTGTGGTTCTGGATCGTGGCGCCGTCGCTGCTGTAACTCAACGCGGCTGCGGTGGCAGTTGCGGCACCAGCGCTCGCCTTTACCGGGTCAGTGGCAGTGGAAGATGCAGTGGCAGTGGCCGAGGCAGCAGCAATCGCAGGGTTCACAGCGCTTCAGCTTTCCAGCGTTTCCCACATCAGCTTGTCACGCTCTGCGGTCCACACACGCGGGTCGCGGTATTGCGTCGCTTCGTCATAAGCGCGTGTCACGTCGAATGGCATGCAGTGGTCGAAGATCACCCAGTGGCCATAGCTGGGTTTGAGCTTGTCGTAGGTCTCGCGGTAGACGGTCTTCAGGTCTTTGCCTGCCTCAGCACCCGCCTTGACGCTGGCGAAGAGCTCGCTGACAAAAGCGCGCGTGGTCTCCAGCCCCTGTTGCACTTGGGCCGCACCCTTGAGTGCCGGACCGCGCCCAGGCACCAAGGCCAGTGGCTGCAGCTCGGCGATGCGCGTCAATGTTTGTGGCCAGTCGCTGAAGTAGGCATCGCCCGCATAAGGTGTGGCGTCAAACTCGACCAGATCGCCCGACAACAGCGTCTGCTCGCCCGGCAGCCAGACGACGGTGTCACCTTTGGTGTGGCCACGGCCCAGTTGCAGCAGTTGCACTTCCAGCTTGCCCAGCCACAGCGTCATCTTGCCGCTGAAGGTGATCGTCGGCCAGGTCATGCCGGCAGGCACCGATTCGACGTTTTGAAACAGCCTGGGAAAGCGCCCGATCTCGCTGGCCTTGTCGGCTTCGCCACGCTCGACGATCAGGTCATAAGTGTCTTGGCTGGCGATGATCTGTTGTGCTCGATAGGCGCTGGCGCCCAGCACACGCACAGCGTGGTAGTGCGTCAGCACCACGTACTGGATCGGCTTGTCGGTCACTTCTCGGATGCGGCGGATCACAACAGCCGCCATCGCTGGGGTGGCCTGGGTGTCGGCCACCAGCACCGCGTCGTCGCCAATGATGATGCCGGTGTTGGGGTCGCCTTCAGCGGTGTAGGCCCAGGCGTGCTCGGACAGTTGCTCGAAGGTGACTTTCTTTTCTTCGAGGTCGGCTTGCGAAGCAAACTTCTTGTTCATCGTGGGTTCCGATCGGGTGCTGTATGAATCAGGATTCTAGGCAGCCGACAGCCGCCAGTGCGAAGCGTCGATCGGCAGGTAGGCTTCGACTGCTGCGGTGGCGATCACGTGCGTGGTTTGTTGCTCTGCATCGTGCACATTCAAGCCGCCAAATACAGCGGTGACTTCGGCGCGGCCGCGTGGCAACTCGGCGGCAACTTTGGCGCAGTCGAGCTTGTCGGGCTCCTGCACGCCAATGGTCACCTGCACGCGCATCTGTTGGTGGTCATAGCCCAGCGATTTGAACAGTACGATCGACGAATGGTGCAGCGCATCCTGCACCGCCCGGCAGGCGGCTTTGGTGTAGTCCATGCCGTACAGATCGTTGCCGGCACCCATCTCAAGAATGATGCGCTTTTCTTCGGTTCGTTTTTCTGCGCCGGGTTTCTGTGTGGTGCGTTGCTCAGCCATCGTTGCGCTCCATGTCAAACGACACCATCACGGCGGCATTGGCCACCACGCTGAAACCCTCTTTGTCACGCCTGGGGATGTCCAGCCCACCTTTGACCACCTTGACCGAGGGCTGGCCGTAAGGGAAGACCTTGAGCAGCGCAGCGCAGTCCACCGCTTCAGGCTGTTGCACGCCGATTTCAACGTCAATGATCATCGCCTCGCGCGGGAAGCCAAAAGCATCGGCCACGTTGAGCGAGTTGTGCCACAGCGCATCACGGATCGCTCTTGCAGCCGCCCCGGTGTAATTGCGGCTGCGGATCGAGGTGCCCATGCCGAATTGGGTCACCACACGTTTTTTGCTCATTTTTGTCTCCGGGGTTTACTTCTCGTCCTGCAGCCAATACCACTTGTAGAGAAAGAACTGGCCGAAGCGGCGGAAGGGTGCAAAGGCTTCCGATCGCACCTGGTTGAAGATGTTGGGATACTCCAGCGGCGTGCTGTAGATCGGCAACTTGAATACCTCTTGATCCACATCATTGCCGACATCTTTGCCGGCTGCGCGTTGCGCAATGCGTTTGCCGGCCCAAGTCGAAAACGACACCCCGTTGCCGCCATAGCCCACCGCGTACCACACGGTCTGGCTGGGGTCGGGCCGGTTGATGCGCGGCATCATGTCGTGGCTGACGTCCACCCAACCCCACCACGAATGGTCGATGCGGATGTTGGCCAGCGGCGGAAACTTGCGCGCGATGGCGTCGGTCAGCAGCTTCAGGTGCACGGGGTCTTGGGCATCGGCCCCGGTGATCGAACTGCGGCTGCCCAGTTGCAGCCGGTTGCCGTCCAGCAGGCGGTAGTAGAAGCGCAGCGTGCGCGTGTCGGTCATGAAGGTCTTCGACCTGAAATTGCACGCCGTCATTTCTTCGGTGGTCAATGGCCGCGTGACCACCGAGTTGGACAGGATCGGCAAGATCTTGTTCTGCACCATGCGGTGCAAGCCCTGGCCGGTGTAGCCGCCTGTACACACGACCACGCGTCTGGCACGCACCACACCGCCAGGCGTTCGCAGGTGGTGCACGCCATTGATGGTGGTCCATCCCTGCACGGGACTGGCCGGATGCACCTTGGCGCCCAGCGCGCGGGCCTTGCGCAGCAGACCGAAGCTGAACTTGAGCGGGTGGATGCCCACACCTTCTGCTTCCAGCATCGCGCCCACCTGCTCGCGCTCGTCGCAGTAGCGCTCGCGCACTTCGCCAGCGCTCAGCAGCTGGGTGTCGTAGCCAAACACCTCGTTGCGCAGCTGAGCCAGCTGGCCCAGACAGCTCAGCTTCTCCTGGCGGTGCGCCAGGTACAGGTGGCCGCCGTCAAAGGCTTCGCAGTCGATCTCGCGGGTGAGCTGTTTGAAGTTGTCAAAGCCACGCCGGATCTCGCTGTCCAGCCGCTTGGCCACGTCCAGGCCCCAGCGTTCGATCCATTGCGATCGTGACAGGCGCCCGCTGGCGTTTTGCCCTTGGCCGCCGCTGCGGCTGGAGCAGCCCCAG
>JBBQIB010000171.1:0-9002 GCA_038324515.1 Burkholderiales bacterium | reverse complement strand
AGGGGCAGGTTCCGGCGGTGTTCTCGCTGGAGCGCAGCGGGGCAGCCACAGCCGCCACAGCAGGCGCTCGACTGTGATCTACCATCAGCGCGATGACGGCCACGGCAATGACAAGCGCCGCAAGAAGCCCGACAGGTTCTGATCTTCAAGGTTGCCCTTGTGAGTGGTCAGCCATGCTGATCAGGCTTGGGCTTGGCGTCCAGGTCATAACCCAAGTCGGTGGTCAGTGTCTCGCCGTTGGGATATCGGCTCGTAAGCATGCCGTGCAGTTCCATGATCCTGGCGAGCCGGTCCGCGTTCTTCTATACGAAGACGAGATAGAACTCGGTGCTCTCGCGCGCATTGTTGCGGTCGCGGATCGTGTCACACAGACCTTTCACCGCGTCCAACTTCTCAGCCATCTTTGATGCGTCCTCCGACCGCTTCTTGAATGGGCTCTCGCCCATGAGTTGGTACACGTCACCCAGATCAAAGCCGGTGCCTTCGACCTTGACAGCAGCGTCCTTGAACATTTCCGTCAGAGCGCCGACGTCCCATTCGCCCTGGGCCAACGTGTTGTGCAGCAGGATGTTCAGTGCTTCTTCGCGGGACTCGTCGACGTCGATCTTCGCAACAGGGAGCTTATAGTTCTTGCTCCCCATGAGGCTGTCCATGATCGCCAGGCGTTGATGCCCACCAACGATGAAGCATTGCCGGGTCGTTGGTCAGCATGCCTGGGCGCACGATGATCCATTGCGGATCGCTGAGGCGCAGCAGCCAGGTTGGTGCGGCCCGCGCACTGGCCTGGTCGAACGCTGGGCCCAGCGCGCAGTCTGGGCCATCGACGGCCACAGGCTAAGAGGGTATGTCGAAACGGCGCGTAAAACGGTGCGCTGCCGCACGGATCAGCTGTGGGCCGCCTTCGGCGGCGGCAGATGAAGCGGCAGCCAGGTCCAGGCCTGGCTGAAAGTGAAGTCTTTTCGACACAAAAAATACACGCTGCCGTCATCTGCACTGGTCATTCTTTGAGGCCGATCCAACCACCCACAAGCACCATGGCCAAAGATTACAGCCTGATGGAGGACAGCAATCGCTCCTCCAACCCCAGCATCCACGAGGTGTCCGACCCCGGGCGCCGCACACTTGTCCAGGGCGGCCTGGCCGCTGCTGCGGCAGGCCTGCTGGCGCCGCTGGCCGGTTGCGCCACCGGCGGTGCCGTGGGCGGCGGAGGGCCGCTGTTGGCCTTCAAGAGCGTGCCGGTGTCCACAGCCGACACCGTCACCGTGCCCGAGGGCTACAGCTCGCAGGTGTTGGCGCCCTGGGGTGAGCCGGTGGGCCTGTCGGGCGAGAACCCGGCCTTCAAGTTCGACGGCGCCAACAGCGCCGCCGAGCAGGAAGCCCAGGTCGGCATGCACCACGACGGCATCCACTTTTTCAAGCACCCGCTGATGCCCGACAGCAGCAACGCCGGGCTGCTGGTCATGAATCACGAGTATGCCGACGACGGCCTGCTGCACCCCGACGGCATGGCTGCCTGGAGCGCAGCCAAGGTGCGCAAGGCGCAGGCCGCGCATGGTGTGAGCGTGATCGAGGTCGAGAACCAGGGCGGCCGCTGGGCGCTGGTGCGCCCCAGCCCCTGGGCGCGCCGCATCACCGCCAGCACGCCCATGGCCTTTGGCGGCCCCGCCGCCGGCCACCCGCTGCTGCGCACCGCCGCCGACCCGCGCGGCTCGCGACCTCTGGGCACGCTGAACAACTGTGGCAGCGGCATCACGCCCTGGGGCACCTACCTGACCTGCGAAGAGAACTTCATCTTCTACTTCAACGGCGGCGACTCCCCCAGCGAGCACGAGCGCCGCTGGGGTCTGCGCAAGGGCGGGGTCGGCTACCGCTGGCACGAGCACGACGAACGCTTCGACGCCACCAAGCACCCCAACGAGCCGCACCGCTTCGGCTGGGTGGTCGAAATCGACCCTGCCAACCCCAGCAGCACGCCCGTCAAGCGCACCGCGCTCGGCCGCGCTGCGCACGAGGGCGCCACGGTGGCCACCACGCGCACCGGCCGTGCCGTGGTTTACAGCGGCGAAGACGCGCGCTTCGAATACATCTACAAGTTCGTCAGCCGCGACCGCATCAGGCCCGGCGGCGCGGCAGCCAACGCTGAGCTGCTGGATCACGGCACGCTGCATGTGGCGCGCTTCGACGCCGACGGCCGCGGCCGCTGGCTGCCGCTGACCCACGGCAGCGGCCCGCTCACGGTGGCGGCCGGCTTCGCCGACCAGGGCGAGGTGCTGATCAAGAGTCGCCAGGCCAGCGATCTGCTCGGCGCCACAAAGATGGACCGCCCGGAGTGGATCGACATCGACAAGGCTGGATGGGTGTACTGCACGCTCACCAACAACAGCAACCGCGGCGGCGACAAGCAGCCCGGCGTCGATGCATCGAACCCGCGCTCCAACAACACCATGGGCAACGTGATCCGCTGGAAGGAAGACGGCGACTTCGACGGCACCGCTTTCCAGTGGAACCACTTTGTGCTCGCTGGCGACCCCACGCTCGAGCGCGCCGAAGCCAAGGGCAATGTCAACGGCGACGCCTTTGCCTGCCCCGATGGCCTGTGGACCGACATGCGTGGCGTGCTGTGGATCCAGACCGACATGTCCACCAGCGCCATGGGCCGCGGTGACCTGAAGAACCTGGGCAACAACGCGATGCTGGCCGCCGACCCGCGCACCGGCGACATCCGCCGCTTCCTGGTCGGCCCTGCGGGCTGCGAGATCACCGGCGCCACCGCCACGCCCGACGGGCGCACGATGTTCATCAACATCCAGCACCCGGGCGAAAGCCCCAGCGAGCGCAGCGACCCGGCCAACCCGCGCCGCATCAGCAACTGGCCCGACCAGCGCGCCGACGGCCGTCCACGCAGCGCGACGGTGGTGATCCGCAAGAACGACGGCGGGCCAATCGGCACCTGAGGCGCCTGAGGCACCTGAGGCACCTCAGGCGCCGGGGCGGTCACCCAGTGCGCGCCGGAATGCGGTTTCTGCGGCGCGCCCGGTCAGTCACGTCGGCCAACTGCACCTGAATGGCGACTGCAATCGCGCGGGTGCGGCGACTGCGCGCCGGCCCGCCCGGCATCGCCGGAGTGTCCGGGACCGACGGCCTGGAAGTGACCTCGCGCCCGCTGGGACCGGCGCTGCCAGCCAGTGCGCTGGTGGTGCAGGACGGCTTCAAGCGTCTGCCGGCGGGCCTGCAGAACTTGATTCAACAAGCGCACGGAGCGGCAGAGGACCCGATGGATTGGCTTGGCTCTCGTCCTCAACCCTTCAACCCCTCAGCGACTCAAACTTGGCCGATGATCAATCGATCAACCGACCTTCGGCGTCGAAGAAAGGGAAGGGTCCAGCGAAGTCACCGATGGGGACCAAGTGTGTCACTAGGTTCGACCCGGTCCACCAATGCAGCATGAAGCCCGGAGGCTCCATGCGAAAGGCGCTCGGCGCGTTGGCATCGATGTCCAGCGCCACCTGATGCGCCGGACTTGGACAGGTCAGCGCAGCTCGGCCGCCAACGGTGGTGTGAATGCTGCGGTGCAGATGGCCGCAGACGATCAGAGCCACCTGTGGGTGCCTCTGCACGATGCTTGAAAACACGTCGCTACCCACCAGGCCGATGTCATCCATATGCCCGATGCCGGTGCGAAAGGGTGGGTGGTGCATCATGATCAATGTTGGCGCATCGGGTCGCCTCGACAGCGACTCGTCGAGCCAGCGCAAGCGGCTGGCGCAGAGCTCCCCGCCACCTTGGCCTGGAACCACCGTATCGAGCCCGATCAATCGCAACGGGTAGTCGTCAACCGCGAACTGCAGGAACTCACCGGGCGGCAGGTAGGCGCCTTCGGCGAAGGCCACACGCATGGCATGGCGCTCGTCGTGATTTCCGGGGATGACGATGATGCGTTGGTGCAGCGGCGCAAGAATGGACTTGAGGTGCGCATATTCTTCTGCGCGACCGAGGTCCACCAGGTCACCTGTCATCACGATCAGATCTGGTTGCTGCTTCAGTGACTGGATCGCGTCAACACAGGCGCGCAACATGGCCGCCGTGTCGACTTTGCGGTAGGCCAACTCGCCTGGAAACTTGATGTGGGTATCGGTGATCTGTGCAATCAGCATGGGGCGGCCTGAGCTCAGGATCAGAAGGGCTTACAAGACCAGCAGGCCGTTGACGTCGATCGCCAGGCCAAGCTGTTCGCCGAGTTCGAAGCTTCGCCTGGCTGCGGACTCCACGACCAGGGGTTGAGTCTCGCCGACCTCGATGAACAGGCGCGTGCGGTCGCCGAGGAAAAACGCCGCAGCCACGCGACCACTCAAAGTAGAGGGCTCATCAGCTCCGGCAAGCCGGATGTCCTCAGGACGAAAGAGCAGCTCCGTGGCACCCGCCGGCAACTGCGGCCAGCTGATCGTGCCTGCGCTGCAGGTGAAGACGCCTGCCGACGCATGGCCGCTGACCCTGTTCATGGTGCCGATGAATTCTGCGACGAATCGGTTCGCCGGGCGCTGATAGATCTCGCGCGGCGTCCCGACATGCGCCACGCGCCCCTGGTCCATGACCACGATGCGGTCCCCCAGAGCCATGGCCTCGGCCTGGTCATGGGTCACGTAGACCGTGGTGATGGCCAGTGAGCGCAGCAAGGTATCGATCTCCAGACGCAGGGTGTCGCGCAACTTTGCATCCAGCGCCGTCAGGGGCTCGTCCAGCAGCAGCGCCCTGGGGCGCACGGCTAGCGCGCGGGCCAGTGCCACGCGCTGGCGCTGTCCGCCCGAGAGCTGGTCAACGCGCCGGTCGGCCAGGGCTTCGATGCGCATCATCTCCAGCATTTCCGAAACGCGCGCGTTGATCGCCTTGGCGTTGTGCTTCTTGATCCTCAAGCCGTAGCCAATGTTCTGCGCCACGCTCATGTTGGGGAAAAGGGCATAGGACTGGAAGACCATGCCGACGTTGCGTTGCTCGATCGGCAGAGCCGTGACGTTCTCGCTGTCGAAGAACACCTGGCCACCGACGTCCGGGCTTTCCAGGCCGGCGATGATGCGCAAAGTGGTTGTCTTGCCGCAGCCGGAGGGCCCGAGAAAGACCAAGGTCTCACCCGCTTCTATGTCGAGTTCGAGCGTCTCGAGCGCTCTGGTGCCGTCGGGAAACGTCTTTGAACAGCCTTTGAGCTGGATGGAAAACGGCCGGCCAGCCGCGCTCATGAGACGTCCTTGACCGAGAACTTCTTCGACCTGGGTGTAGCGAAGAACTGCAGTGCAAGCAACAACGGCATGATCATGACGAAAAAGATCAGCGTGTAGGCACTGCCGACTTCCAGCCGCAATGAAGCGTAAGCGTCGGCCAGCCCCACCGGCAGGGTCTTCGTAAATGGCGTGTGCAGCAGCCAGGTCATGTTGAATTCGCCCATAGACAGCGTGACCACCATCAGCGATCCAGCCAGGATGCCGCTGCGGCAATTCGGCAGCACGATATCCCGGAAGCGCTGCCCGAAACTCGCACCCAGCGATGCAGCGCCTTCTTCAAGCGTTTTGAGGTCGATCGCCATCAAGACGGCCAGCACTGCGCGCACCATGAAAGGCAGCGTGAAGAGTACGTGGCCAACCAGGATAAAGCTCCACGAGGTGCGGAATCCACCCGCTGTGCCGTAAGTGACGATCAGCGCCAACGCCGTGGCCAGCCCTGGCACGGCCACCGGCATGACCAGCAGTTCTTCGATCGCGCGGGTGAACCTGTTCTGTCGCCTGGCCAGGGCGTAAGCGGCGGGCACACCCAGCACGAGCGTGATCGCCAGGCAAGCCAGCGACAGCCCGATCGAAGCGAAGATGGTCTCGCGATAGCCGTCCCAGACCTCGACCACCCAACGCAGAGTCAGGCCGCTCTCAATGCCGACGAGGTAGTTGACGGTCAATCCGGCAAGCATCGACAGAATGACCGGGACGATGAGAAATGCGCAGATCAACAGCGTAAAGGCCAGTTGCAGCATGAACAGCCAGCGGCGCTTGTGCATCAGCTTGTGCGTCAGCTGGCGCATCAGCTGGTACATCAACTGGTGCATCACTATCCCGCAGCCGCCACGGTGGATCCAGCCGCAGACCTTGCCAGTGCCAGCACGACCCAGGTGATGGCGCCCAGCACGAAACTCAAGGCTGCAGCCATGGCGATGTTGGCCGAGAGCGTGAACTCGGTGTAGATGACCATCGGCAGCACGTTGATCCGGGTGGCCAGCGTGAACGCTGTGCCGAAAGCGCCCACCGCAGTAGCAAAGCAGATCGCCCCAGAAGAGATGAAGGCGGGCTTGAGCCCCGGCAGGATCACATCGCGCACCACTTGCCAGGGTGAGGCGCCCAGTGAACGCGCAGCCTCTTCCAGTTTTGGGTCGAGTTTCTCGGTCGCCGCCATCACTGTCAGGATGGTGCGCGGTATTGAGAAGTACACATAGCCCATGAAGAGGCCAGCCATCGAGTAGGCGAAGACAAGTCTCTCTCCACTGATCGCCTCCGTCACGGTTCCGATCAAACCCTGGCGACCAGCGAGCATGATGACCATGAAGCCGATGACGACGCCGGGGAAAGCCAGCGGCAGAGTCAGCATGGCCACCAGCACGGCGTTGCCAGGGAACCGGTGGCGCTGCAGGAAGACGCCGGCAATGCCGCTGATCACCAGCGTGACGAGCGTTGTAGCCGTGGCCACGGCCAGCGTCGACAGCAGCGATCCGAAGTAGAGCTTGTCGGTGACTATCGCGGCATAGGCCGCCCAACCCAGCGTGCCGCTGCCGCCGATGAAGAACAGCCGCCCCATCGGCAGCAAAAAAAAGGCCGCAAAGAAGACGCCGGCCGGCAACATCAGCACCAGCAGTCGTCGGTTTTCGCTTTGCATGCGTTCAGTGCGTGGCTCACAACGGGCAGCAAAGACGCCGCCCAACCCGTGTCAAGCCAAGGTTGTCAGTTGACTTCAGCGCGGTAACGCTCGACGATGCTTTTCTGCGCAGCGGCAAGCTTCTTCAAATCGATTGGCTTGGCCCGCGCGTACTCGGTTTCGGGCAGGAACTTGGCCTTGGCCTCGGCCGACAACTGGTCGGCGAAAACCGGGCGCAGAAAGGCATTGCCCCACATCGCCTGGCTCTCGTTGGAGAGCACAAAGTCCAGCACTTTTTTGCCGTTCTCCGGATTGGGCCCCTTGTTCGTCAGGGCCATCACATAAGGGAAGATCACCGTGCCTTCCTTGGGGATCACGAATTGCACTGGCGCCTTGTCTGTGTACTGACCGCGGTAGGCATTGAAGTCGTAGTCGATCAGGATCGGGATCTCGCCGGAGATCACGCGTGCATACGAGGTCTGCTTCGGCACTATGGGCTGGTTCTTTTGCAGTTCCTTGAAGAACTTGATGCCTGGATCGAGGTTCTCATAGGTGCCGCCCAGCGCCAGGTTGATGGCCATCACGCCGAGCTGACCGACGGCTGCCGAGGTCGGGTCAAGGTAGCCCACCAGCCCTTTGTACTCGGGCTTAAGCAGATCGGCCCAACTCTGTGGAACCGGCCTGTTGCCCAATGCCGTCTTGTTGACGAACAAGCCCAGGGTTCCTGAGTGGATCGCGAACCAGTAGCCTTCAGGGTCCTTCAAGCCAGCGGGGATCCTGTCCCAGCCCTTGGGCTTGTAAGGTGTGAGCACACCCATGTCCTTGGCCGGATCGGCGGCGATGCCGCCAAGATAAGTCACGTCGGCTACGGGGTTGGCCTTTTCGGCAATCAAGGCCGCTACGGCCTGGCCAGAATTCTTGTTGTCCGGTGGCACCTCGATGCCCAGCCGAGCCTGGATCGCTTTCAACTGGCTGCCCCAATCGGCCCATTGCGGTGGGCAGTTGTAGCAAATTGCACGTTGTTGTGCCTGCGCTGCCGGCAGGGCGCCGACGGTAGAAAGCAAGATGGTCAAGGCAAGTGCGGTGGACTTCATCATCACAGGACTCTCCGGGGCTGCATCGCAGACAAACGGGCTTCCGTGCCGACCGAGTTGTCGACACGATTTCGGCAGTATCACAGCGGTATGTGACAAGAGTCACCGTTCGAGCTCTGGCCGTGCAGCGGTCGGAGTGGAGTTGAACCAACCGCCCGCAGACTGTTCAACCACCCGATCATGTTCTAGTGGTAAACCCTGATCTGTGTTACGGTGCGCAATCCAGGAGATTCCATGATGATCGCAGTTTCAGATCCTTATCGCCCTCCCGGGGGTGTCACTTGGCCGGTGCTGGGGGATACCTCGGTTTACGCCGGCTACCGCCCGCTGTTGACCCTGCCCTTCGACACCCTGCGCTGGGGCTACGCCGTGGGGGTGCAGGGCGGCGTGATACCCCGCTCGCTGCTGGCATCGAACAAGTTCGACAAGGCCTTGGTGGCGGCGGAGCAGATGACGCTGGGGCCCTGGGCGCGTCGGCGCTGAAGCAGTGTGATAAGGGAGAGTGAGGGTACGGCGACCTCACCTGATTCTGCCCACAAAGGGCTCTGCCTCCAGCAGCCTAGTCGTTCGAGCTTGACCGGCAAGCAGCCGATATTGGGGTCGAGCGGGAACCAGCAAGTTGCCGACTTTGGCGGCGCGTGGCTGTGGGCGGATACTCTCAGCCTCTGAGTCCCGACGGGTCGCTCAGCTACGGGCCATCAGGTCGCTGCCCGCACCCAGGACGGCATCCTGCTGCTGGTGGCCCGCATGACTGCGACCGCGGAAGCGACCTCCAATTCCCGAAGTCGCCGCTGCCAAGTCCTTCAACTGGTGGCAGGTTGCAGAATGGTTTCGGGCAGTTCGGCCGCTGCGGGCGGTCCGACGCTGGCGCGCTGGCCCCAGTCGAGGATCTCCAGTCGCCCATCGTCGTGCTCGACCAGGGCCGTCAGGCTCTCGACCCAGTCGCCGTCATTGCAGTACAGCACGCCGTCGATGGTCCGCATCTCGGCGTAGTGGATGTGTCCGCAAACGACGCCGTGCACG
>JBBQIB010000170.1:0-9094 GCA_038324515.1 Burkholderiales bacterium | reverse complement strand
AGCCTGGCCCGCGTGAACCAGCAGGCACGCGGTGAGAAGCTCAATGACGGCGAGCTCGAACGTCTGGTCGATCTGGCCCCCGCCCAGGCGCGCGGGTTGCTGGAGACCGAAGGTTATTTCAACGCCGAGGTCACCGCCGAGTTGCAGCCAGCCGAGCCACCACGGGTGGTGGTGCGCGTGGTTCCTGGGCCGCGTGTGGTGGTCGGCAAGCTCGACTTCCAGTTGCAAGGCGGCGCCCTGTCCGACGCCGAAAGCGGCTCGCCGCAAGCGCTGGTGGCGCGCGCTGGGCTGCGCGAGAACTGGCCGCTGCGCACCGGCCAGCCCTTCCGAGACGACGACTGGCGCCGCGCCAAGGCCACCACGGTAGCGCGCTTTCGCGCCCAGGCCTATGTGGGCGCGCAGTGGCAAGACACACGGGCGCGCGTCGACCTCGGTCCGAAGCGAGCCGACTTGTCTGGAATGCTCGACAGCGGCCCGATGTTTCGCGCCGGCGCGCTGAACATCCAGGGCCTGAAGCATCACGACCCCAAGGTGGTGGACAACCTGGCCAACTACGACATCGGCGTGCCGGCCACCGAAGACTTTCTGCTCGACTTTCAGGAAAGGCTGCAGCGATCGGGCCTGTTCGACCGCGCCAGTGTCACCATCGCCACTGGGGCCGACGACCCGGCCGCCGCACCCGTTAACGTGCGCCTGACCGAGCGCGCCTTGCAGGACGCAACCCTTGGAGTGGGCATCAGCGCCAATCTGGGCCCTGAAGTGACGCTGGAGCACGTGCACCGCCGCCCCTTCGGCTATGCACTGGTGGCGCGCAACAAGTTCGATCTGGCGCAAAAGCGCCAGAAGTGGGAGGGCGAGGTGTCGACCCATGTGTTGCCTGGCCTGTACCGCAACCTGATCGGTGGCGCGGCCAGCTTCGAAGAGTCCGATACCGACACCGTTACCAGCGGCAGCCTGCGTGTGGGCCGCGCGCAGGAGACGCGCAATATCAGCCGGCTGCTGTTCGTCGAAGCCGTGCGCTCGCTGACGCGCAGCGACGCCGGCACCGACAGCGCCAGCGCCATCTCGGTGCAGTACCACGGCATCTGGCGCAAGCTCGACGACCTGCTGTCGCCCACCCGCGGGCGCGTCTGGTCGGGACAGCTCGGGCTCGGCCAAGCCAGATCCAGCCCGGGCGGCAACGGGCCGTTCACGCGCCTCTACGGCAAGCTCAACGCTTACATGCCCGTGGGCGACTGGTTCGGTCAGGCGCGGGTGGAACTCGGCCAGGTGCTGGTCCAGGGCGACGTGCGCGTACCCGAAACGCTGCGCTTTCGCGCCGGCGGCGACGAGTCGGTGCGGGGCTACAGCTACCGCTCGCTGGCGCCCAGCGAAAACGGCATCGTCGTCAGCGGCAAGGTGCTGTTCACGGCCAGTGTCGAGATGGCGCGCCCCATCACCGACCGGGTGCCTGGCCTGATGGGCGCTGTCTTCATCGATGCCGGCCGTGCCGCACAGAACTGGAACGACCTGCGCCCGGCGCTGGGCTATGGTTTCGGCGTGCGCTACGGCAGCCCTGTCGGCCAATTGAAACTGGATCTGGCCTATGGCCAGGAGTCGCGCCAGGTGCGGCTGCATCTGAGCGTCGGCGTGCCCTTCTGAAGCGATGAACGACGACACGCCGTCCACGCACGCCGCCACCGCGCCACCCCGGCCCCGCCGCCGCTGGCCGCTCTGGCTGGGGGGCGGTGTGCTGGTGCTGTTCGGCGCACTCTTCGCCGCCGGTGCCTGGCTGTGGACGAGCGGCGCGGCGCAGTCGCGTCTGCTGGAGGAGGTGCCCGGCCTCAGTCTGGAAGGCTGGCAGGGGCGTGTCACGGGAGGCAGTTTCGCGCTCGACCGGCTGCGCTGGCAGGGCGGTGAGATGAGCGTCGAAGTCGACGGCCTGCAGTGGCAGGGCTTGTCGTGGCGTTGGCGCCCGCATGCCGGCGCCTGGCTCGGCCTGGCGCTGGACCAGCCGCAGGCCCGAGCCTTGCGTGTCGTGCGCCAGCCCACCACGCCGCCGCCGGCCAGCCAGCCGCTGCAGGCCCCCGAGAGCCTGCGCCTGCCGCTGGCCTTGTCGCTGCGTCACCTGAAGATCGGCTCGGTGCAGCTCGACGGTCAAGAACTTTTCAGCGACTTCGGCGGTGACGTGGAACTGGCTGCCGACGCCGGCGCGAGCCACCGCATCCGTCAGTTGCGCCTGTCGCGTGGCGACCTGCAGGTGAGCGGCGAACTGAGCATCGGCACCGACGGTGACCTGCCGCTGGATGCCAAGCTGGCACTGGCGATGCCGGCGGAGCAACCCCTGGCCTGGCAAGCCAGCGTGCAGGCCGCCGGGCCGCTGCGCAAGCTGCAGGTCGACGCCGACTTGAAGACCCCATCCGGCGCCTCGCTCACCGCCAAGGCCGCCGTTACCGCCTTTGCCGACTGGCCGCTGGCGGCGCTGGCATTGCAGGCGCGCGACCTGGATCTGTCGACCCTGGCGCCGGGGCTGCCCGAAACCGCCTTGTCGGGTACGGCCGAACTGGGTGACGTCACGGTCGGGCAACCACTGAGCTTGCAGCTGGCGATGGACAACGCCAAGCCCGGGCCCTGGGATACCGGCCGGTTGCCGGTGCGCAGCGCCAGGGGTGCGCTGCAGGGCCGGCCCAGCGCGCCCGATCGGCTGGCCTTCGACGGCTGGTTGCTCGGCGTCGGTCGCGGCCCGGGCGACGGACAGCTGGCGCTGAACGGCACCTGGCAAGGCGCACAGCTCGACGTGCAGTTGCAGCTGCAGGCCGTGCAGGCGGCCCAACTGCACACGCAGGCGCCCCCTATGGCGCTGGATGGCACGCTGGGCTTGCAGCTGTCGGGCCTGGCAGTGCCCGGCAGCGCCCCCGCGACCGCGCCGCAGCCGCTGGAAGGCACAGCCAAGCTCGCGCTGCAGGGCCGCCTGGCAGCGACTGCTGCCGGCGCAAAGCCGCTGCCGCCGTTGAGCGTGCGCAGCGACATTTCTTTCGGCCTGCCCGCCGATGGCGGCGTACGGGTCGAACTGCGCGAATTCGCGGCCAGCGCCGGCGCGGCGCGCGCCGTGGCCACGCTGGAAGCCGTGCGCAATGTGGCTGGCGCGTGGTCTGCCAAATCCCAGGGGCAGTTCGAACGCGTGGACCTGGCGGCCTGGTGGCCCGCTGCCGGGCCCAGCGACCTGAACGGCGCGTGGCAGGCCGACCTGCAACTGCCGTCCCTGTCGCCCGGCGCGACAGCCGATGCGCTGCTGGCCGCCCTGCGGGGTGAGGCCGATCTGGCGCTGCAACGCAGCCAGATGTCGGGCGTGGCACTGTCCGCAAAGGCCAGCCTCAAGGCGCAGGCCAACCGCCTGCTGGTGGATGCGCAAGTGCAAGCTGCCGAGAACCGGTTGCAACTCAATGGCCAGACCGACGCGCAGGGCGAGAAGCAGAACTGGCGCGCCGAGTTGGCGGCCCCGTCGCTGCAGGCCCTGGCGCCCCTGCTCAAGCGCATCCCCGGTGCCCAGGACTGGTTGCCCGAGGCCGGTGGCGTGCAAGGCACGGCCACGGCCAGCGGTGCCTGGCCGACGCTGCGCAGCGAGGGCCAGTTGCTGATCGATGGCCTGCGCATGGCGCAAGGCCGGGTCGACAAAGGCAGCTTGCGCTGGACCTTCAACGGCCTGACGCTGGACGCGCCGCTGTCGCTGGAGGCCGAAGTGAGTGGCATGGCACAGGCCGAGCGCCGCATCGACAGTCTGAAGGCGCGCCTGGAAGGCAGCCTGCGCGAACACCGAGTTCAGCTGCAGCTGAGCAGCCCGTTGCGCCCGCCGGCCTGGACCGACAGCGCGCCGCTGGCGGCCGCGTCGGCGATCAGCCCGGCAGACGGGAAAGACGGGAAAGACACGAAAGCAGTGGGCTCCTCGTTGCAACTGCAAGCGCAGGGCCGCTGGCAACCTGCTGCTGGCGCGCCGAAGGGCGCGACGCTTGCGGGTGCCGGTGAATGGCAGGGCCGCGTGACGAGCCTGCGCGCCGGCCCGCGCGCCCAAGGCGCGGCACCCTGGTTGCAGGCGCGCGATCTGAGGGCCACGGTCATCCTGAATGCGCAGAGCCAGCCCACGCAAGCCACGCTGGCACCTGGTCGCATCGAAGCCTTCGGCGGCGCACTGGCCTGGCAGCAGGCGCAATGGCAAGCGCCGGAGCGGCCCGGCAGCGCGTCGCGCATCGACCTGCAGGCGCAGCTGGAACCGCTGCAGGTGGCGCCCATCCTGGCACGTCTGCAACCCGAATTCGGCTGGCGTGGCGACCTCGTCATTGCCGGCAAGGCCAGCGTGCGCAGCGCTGCGCGCTTCGATGCCGACATCGCCATTGAGCGCCAAAGCGGTGACCTGAGCCTGCTGCTGGCCGGTGGCCGGCGCAACCTGGAGCTGAGCACGCTGCGCGTCGCCCTGGCCGCGCACGATGGCAAGTGGGTGGTGTCGCAGGCTGTCGTGGGCCAGCAGATCGGCGTCTTCGGCGGCAGCCAGACCCTGCAGACCACAGCCGATGCGGTGTTCCCGCCGGCGCCCACGCCGCTGGCAGGCGGCCTGTCGCTGCGCGTGGCTGACGCAAGCATCTGGGCCCCCTGGTTGCCGCCGGGCTGGCGCCTGGGCGGCGCGCTGACGGCCACGGCCGCACTCGGCGGCACGCTGGGCAGCCCCACCATTGCGGGTGAACTGCTCGGTGAGAACCTGCAGGCACGCAACATCTTCGAAGGCATCAACCTGCAGGAAGGCACGGTGCGTATCGCGCTCGACAACAGCCAGGCGGTGATCGAGACCTTCCGCTTCCAGGGCGGCGACAGCGGCACGCTGAACCTGCAAGGCAGCTTCAAGTACGCCAATGCGCCGCAGGCCGATCTGAAGCTGGCGCTCGACAAGTTTCGTGTGCTGGACCGCGTCGATCGGCGTCTCACGATGAGCGGCAATGCCGACATCGGCCTGCGCGCCGGCCGCTTGTCTGTCAACGGCAGGCTGGGCATCGACGAGGGCCTGATCGACGTCACGGCCGCTGAAGCCCCGTCGCTCAGCGACGATGTGGTGGTGGTGGGGCGCACCGACGCCCAGGGCCGCCCCGTGGCGGTCGTCGACGGGGGCCGGGCCGCCCAGCAGGGTGTCCTGGCCAGCACCGACATCGATGTGCGCCTGGCGCTGGGCGACGCGCTGCGCCTGCGCGGCGCCGGGCTTGACACGGGGCTGCGCGGCCAATTGCGCATCACCACTGCGGCCGCCGGCAAGCTGCAGGTGCGCGGTGTGGTCAACACCGTCGACGGCAGCTACACCGCTTATGGCCAGAACCTGGCCATCCGCCGCGGCACCATCAGCTTTTCCGGCGATGCGACCAACCCTCGGCTGGACATCCTGGCGCTGCGGGCAGACATCGACTACCCCGTCGGCGTCATCGTCAGCGGCTTCGCCATCGACCCGCGCGTGCGGTTGTACAGCGACCCCGACCTGCCCGAAGTCGAACAGCTCACCTGGCTGCTGACCGGCCAGGCGCCGCAAGGCCAGGGACGCGACGAGTCGGCTCTGCTGCAGCGCGCGGCGCTGGCCCTGCTGGCCGGCGACCGTGGCGCCAGCGACGAAGGCTTCCTGCAGAAGCTGGGACTGGACCAGTTCGGCGTCGGCCGCACCGACGGCGGCGACACCGTGGTGACGGTCGGCAAGCAGCTGTCCAAGCGGCTGTCGATCGTCTACGAAAAGGGTCTGTCGGCGGCGGGCGGCACCTGGGCCTTGCTGTACCGCGTGGCCGGCCGCACGACGCTGCGCGCCCGCACTGGGGTGGAAAACTCGGCCGAGGTGATCTGGACCTGGCGCTGGGATTGAGCCTGTCGGCCAAGGGCCCGCTCGGGCGCGTCCAACCGCGGTTTCCAGTAGTTCGTTCCGTCAAACCTGGTTACAAATGAGATCGATGCGTTCGGGTCTTCGCTCAGCAGACTGTTGCATCCCGTTCTGCCGTGGCGTGTTTGTCGGGATCGCTCGTATCGGGCTGGTAGATGAAGACGTGGTCCAGCGATCGGCCGGCATGCGTGAAGGGCTCGACCAGGGGCTCGACCAGGGGCAGGATCTCGTGGTGTGAGAGCGGGGCCGTGCTCATCGGCACATTCTGCCTCGCCAGGACCCCGCCTGCCTGTGTGATGCAGCGCACGGACTGGGCGTTGCCAGGGGACTAGAGTGGGTTTGCCCAACATCACAAGCTGCCCTCCAACTGATGAACCGAAGCCTGGTTACCAGGTTGCTGCGCAACCAGCAGCCGTGGCTGTTTGCCCCGCTGCTCTTGCCGCTTGTGCTCGCCGCCTGTGGCGGTGGCGGCGGGACGGAACCCGCACCCCCGAACCCCCCACCTGCCACGACCCTGACCGTGCAAGGTCTGGCGGCGGACAGTCGGGCATGGACTGCGGCCAGCGTGGCCTTTCTGTGCAGCGATGGAACCACGCCCCGGGCCACGACCGACGCCGAAGGCCGCTACTCGCTGCGGCTGCCATCGACGTCCTTGCCCTGCCTGGTGCATGCGACGGCTTCGGAAGGAGCCAGCCTGTGGTCGGTGGCCGCAGCGGCTGGCACCGTGAACGTCACGCCAGGCAGCGACTGGGTGGTTTCACGCGTGTTACGCCTCAGCACCGCCGGCCTGTTGGCCGACCGAATGCTGCTGCGGGCCTTCAGCGCCGCCGGCGTAGCGCAGGGCCAGGCCGAGGTGCGCCAGGCCCTGGCAGCCGACGGGCTGGTCGATGGCGACCTGATTTCGGCCACGTTGACCGGCGTTTCCGACCCCTTGCTGGCATCGCAGCTGCAGGTGCTGGACCGGCTGGCGGCCCTGGGCGTCAGCCCGCAGTTGTTGCGCCAGGCACTGGCCCTGAATGGGGACACGACAGCCCTGCGCGAGGCCTTGCTCCAAGGCCAGGTTCTGCAGGCCCTGGCCCTGCCTTCCGAGACGCGCGTAGGACCCCGGGTGCCGCAGTTGCTCAGCGGCCTGGTCAGCAACCTCACGGGCCCGGCGGACAGCGTGTTTGGCGTCAATGCCGAAGGCAGCTGGCGCAGTACAGACAGCGCCTTGACCTGGATCTATGTCGCGCGTCCGTTGACCCAGGTGCTGCGCTTCAAGGGGCTGCTGTGGGCGCGCGATCTCGACGGCGTGCTGGTCAGCGGGGACGGCGGTTTGAACTGGGCCGCCCCGACCGGTGCACCCCGAGTCTGCGCACGCAACCGTACCGTCCTTGGCACTGACCTGCTGTGGACTTCGCCCGAGGGTCGCTTGTGGTACTTCACCGACTTCCAATGCACCGGCAGTCCCGACCACTACACGGACGACGGCGTCAACTGGCAAACCCGCCCCTGGGACGGCGGCCTGTTCCGCCTGGAAGCCGTGCAGCCGCTGGCCAAGCGCCTGCCCCCGTTGCGGCAGATCTTCTTCCGCGACGCCAGCCGCCTGAAGGTGACGTCCTGCCTCGATGGCGTCTGCGTGGACAGCACGGTGCTGGACTGGCCCTACGTGCAGGCGCTGCAGGTCGTCGAGGGCAGCGACGAGGTGCTGGCGACGCTGGCCGACGTCCGCACCGGCAGGCCGACGTCGATGGCCCTCAGCCCCGACGGCATTCGCTGGCAGCCGATGAGTTTCCTTCCGTTGAACACCTTGATGCGACTTGCGCAAGGCGACCTGTTGGCCAGTCCCGGGGCGAACGCTGTGGCCGATCCCAGCATCAATACGCGCATCCGACGTTCGCACGATGACGGCAGGACCTGGTCGATCAGCGACCCGGCGGTGCGCGCGCTGGACGGCTGGTTGACGATGGGCGCCGAGACCCGGCTGCGCGCCGCGGGCGCAAACGTCGAAATCAGCACCGATGGCGGCAGCCTCTGGCGGGCCGTACCCGACATCGCCGCGCAGCGCGACCGCCTCAGCTGGCAACGTGCGCCGGACGGCAGCCTCATGCGCCAGCAGCACGACCGGGTTGTGCAAGCCAGCTTCGACGACGGGCTGAGCTGGGGCGTGGCTGTGGCAGCCAGCGGAGAACCCGTGCAAGGCACCCCGCCGCGCTGGCTGGACGAGCGTTGGGTCGTGATCGGCAACGGCAACGACAAGCTCTACACATCGCCGGACGGCCGGCAGTGGCAGGTGGCGCCTCTGGGCTTGGCCGGCACGCCGTACGAACGTTACTTCCGCAGCGCGCCAGTCTCGGACAGCGGCGTCTGGGTCATGGCCATGACTTTCACCAGTACACCCAATTCGCCCGTTTTGAGAGCCTTGCTGGAAAGCCGTGACGAGGGACGTAGCTGGGTCGTCAGCGATCGGAAGGACGCGCTGGCTTCGCGCTGTGGTGAACTCTCGTTCCTGTGGCGACCCATGGCCAGTGGCAACGCTTCGGAGTGGCAGATGAAAACGTCGGCCGAGCCGGTCTGGCGCCCCCTGCCCCTGCCGCCGGGCGTGGCCCCTGATACTGGCGTCGAATTCCAATGCGAGAGCGGCCTGTTGCTGGTGCGCGTGGGCGGCGACTCGTCGGCCCAAAGGCTGCCGTATGGCAACGCGGCCAGCGGCGCGCGCGGCTTGAGCCACTGGATCAGCGCAGACCATGGCGCCCACTGGACCGCTGTGGGCCGGCCTGGCACCGACTTGTTCAGGGTGGGTCAACGCTGGTGGTCGGTCGGTCTGGACAGCGTCACACTCTGGCCATGACCCGGCGCTGGCCGGGCTTCGATAGGGGCTGACGCCGAGGGGTGCCGTCGGGCAGGCCTGCAGCACGGCCCGCCTCGCCTTGGGCATTGCCAAGCCGATCTGCCCGCACTCCCTCAGGCCTGCCCCCTGGATGGTGGTGACGCGGTTTTGCTGCGGCGCAGAGTCCGGCGTTGATGGCGGCTCAGGTGGCTGCCGGGTAGACATTGAGCCAGTCATTGCAAAAATACTGTACGAATAAACAGTTGTTTGGGGTATTCTTTGCTGCCGTGCTTTTTTGCGGCGTTGCTCTGGCCCAGGTTTTTGGCCCAGGCAAAGCCAGCACCCATCTGGTTTGCCTTGCACTGCCGTGTTCCGACCCATCCCCGCCTTGCCTGGCTATGCCGAGC
>JBBQIB010000169.1:0-9098 GCA_038324515.1 Burkholderiales bacterium | reverse complement strand
CGGGGCTGGCAAACGGCTTGCCTGCATCCCCTTCATATGCAGCAAGAAACGCCTTCCAGCCTCGAACTCTTCGGTCTTCGCAGGCGTATACAGCGCGTGGCAGATGCCCTGCGCCGCATCCTGCGGCAGTGGCCAGTGGTGGGGGTGCCCGTGCAAGCGGTGCAGAACTACATCCACCACCAAAGTGCCAACCAGGCCGGCAGCGTGGCGTTTTCGGCTGTGTTGTCGCTGTTTCCTTTGCTGTTGTTCACAGCTGCAGCGGCAGCCTATGTGGGCCAGCCCGGAACTGCGGCGGCTCTCTTGAAGCGGCTGCTGGAATATGCGCCACCGCTGGTGGCGCAATCGCTGTACCCCGTCGTCGAAAGCTTGCTTGCGCAACCCAGCCGCACGATGCTGACGGTGGGTGTCATCGTCACCGTGTGGACGGCCTCTTCTGGCGTGCAGGCGGTACGCACCGCGCTCAACCGCGCCTATGGCGTCGAGCAAGCCTTGTCCTTCTGGAAGGCGCGCCTGAAGGTCACGCTGTTCACGCTGGCAGGCACGGCTGTCGCGTTGCTGGCCTTCGGCACCGTGGTGGTGTGGCCCTACCTTTGGCAAGCCATCGATTTCAGCGGCGCCGGTGGGCGCGGGCTGTCGTGGATCGGTGTGGCGGTGCGCTACGCGCTGGCGTGGATCACGCTGGTCTTGTTGTACGCCGCGATGTACGGCTGGCTGCCCGACAGGCGCCAGCAGATCCGCAGTGTGCTGCCGGGCGCGCTGGTCGGCGCGGCGCTGTGGATCATCGCGGCGGCCTTTCTGTCCTACACCCTGCACAGCGCGGGCAAACTGGCATTGGTCTACGGCGGCTTTGCGGGGCTGGTGGCCACGCTGGTTTTTTTGTACGTCAGCGCGGTCACCCTGATCTATGGTGCGGAAATCAACGCCGTCATGGCGCAACGGCGTTCAAGGGATCAGCCGAGCAAGCGTGGATTCATCTGCCAGGTCGAAAATGTCAGCGCCGCCGCAAACGACACCCAGGCCAGATAAGGGATCAGCAGCGCCGCCGCGGGCTTGCTGAAGCGCCAGAACAGCGCGATCGTGGCAGCCAACACCAACCACAGCAAGACGATCTCTGCAGATGCGACGGCACCCAGGCGCCAATCAAAGAAGAGCCAGGTCCAAAGCGCGTTGAGCCCCAATTGGGCGATGAAAAAACCCAGCGCCATGCGCGCCCCTGCAAAGCCGCGCACGCGCCACACCAGCCACGCGGCCACGCCCATCATCAGGTACAGCAGCGTCCACACCGGGCCAAACAGCCAGGCTGGTGGCGCCCAGGCCGGACGCACCAGCTGTGCATAGAAGTCCGCGGAGTTGGAGGCAGCCAAGCCACCCACTGCAGAAGTGGCATACACCGCCAGCAGCCACGCCGCCAGGCCCCACAGCGGATGGGCTTTGAACAAGGGTTGCCGATGAGTGACCATCAGCGGCGCGCGGCAGAGCGCGCTTTCTTTGCAGGCGCAGTCGCCGACAGGCACGGGCTCTGGACATCGGGCGCATCGCCAAATTCAAGCAAGGGCAACAGCGCTGCCAGCGGCGTGGCGGCGGCCAGCGCCGCTGCAGCCAGCAGCTTGCCGGCCAAACGCTCGCCCTTGACGCTGACATCCGGCTCGGCCAGGGTGCCGCCTACGGTCAAGGGTGTGCGCAGCGACAGCGGCGAGAAGTCCTTGGGTTCCACCTTCACCCGCAAGGCCAGGCTTTCGTCGTTGAGATCGACCTTGCCGTCGACGTGGAGCTGGCTGTCGCTGGTGTCGACCAGCCCGCGGTGGATCTGAACCACACCTCCATCCACCTTTGCCGCCAGCACTGCGCACTTCAGAGGCAGGATGTCGTCGCCGGTCAGCCAGACGCCCAGGGCCTGCGCCACATCCAGCCCGGCCAGTTCCACCAGCAGATGCGACACCTGCCCGTCGCGCAGTTGAGCGCCCGCTTGTCCATTCAGGGTGGCGAGAATCTCTGCGGTGCTCTGACCGGTGCCGCTCAACTCGAGCCGCATATCCAGATCGCCGCTCAGCACCATGGGCACCGGACTGTCATCCCTGGAGCCTGGCCGCAAAGCGGGCACCCAGCGCTCCAGCTGCACCTTGATCAGACGCAGGTCTCCCTGCCAGCGCGCGCCGCCGTCCGCTGCAGAGGCGTCGAGCCGGGTCATGCCCTTCAGCAATCCCCCCGCCACCCCGGCCTCCAGGTTGTTCAGCGTCAGTACGCCTGCCAGCAGCGTCAAGCGGCTTTTCAGCGGTTGCAATGGCGCCAGGGTGCCGGGATCAGCCAATTCCAGGCGGCCGATGTCGATCGCCACATCGGCGTCCATGCCGCGCAGAGAAGGCAGGTCGAAAGGGCGGGAGGGAAGCACGCGCCCTGCTCGCGTGGTGGCCTGAGTGGGTGCAGACAGCGGATCGGCTGACTGGATCACTTCGGACTCGTCCAGCACCGGGCGCGGCCTGACCACATCGCTGGGGGGTGCGGTACCGATGGCCGGGCCGAGGTCTTGCAAGCGCAACACCTCGCCGCCCACGCTGCCGCTCAGCCGCGGCTGCAGGGCGCGGGTATCGAGCTTCAGATCAGCGAGCAAGCGGCTGCCGCCAATGTGGGCTTCGGTGGCGACCAGTCCCCAGACGCCGTCCTGGTGGCGCAACGCGCCCCCCACACGGAAGGCCGGTGTGGACGGCAAGGTGATGCCCAGAATGCCGCCCAAATGGGCCAGCGATGCGCCCCGCAACAGCAGGCTGCCTCGCAGGCCGGGCGCGCTCGAGATGTCCGGAGCGCCGGGTGTGCCCGACACGATGCCGCTGAAGCGGCCTTCGGTGACGCCGACTCGCCCCTGCACGAAGATCTGAAACGCAGGCGCTGCAGCGGCTGCACCTGCCAGCGACCGCGGCAGGCCATCGGACTGTGCCTGCACTTCAACGCTTTGGCCTGCCCAGCTCCCGGTCACCATGGCCTCGATGCGGCTTGAGGTGCTCGCAGGTGGGCCTGCGGCGGGGCCGTCCACCGTGATCGACATTTCGGCACGCAGGTCCAAGGCGCGCGCCTGGTCGCGGAAATCGATCCGGGCTTCGTCCAGCAACAGCGCGGCCACCGTCACAGGCCAGGCTGGGGCGCGGGCATCGCCTGCAGGTGCGTCGTTGCGGTCTGGTTCTTTGCGATCTGATCCTGTTCCTGCCGCAGCAGACCAGTTGGTCGATCCGTCGGCCAGCCGAACCAGTCGCGCGTCGAGCCGCTGCGCTTGCAGCAAACGCAGCGGCCAAGGCTCGTCCGCGCCGCGCTGCAACAGCTGCAACCAGCTCCATCGCAGTTTGAACTGCTCGGCCTGCGCCAGATGCGGCACTTCGAATCGCGCCGGGCTTGCCATCTGCACTCGGCCGATTTGCACTCCGGGCCGCCACAGCAGTTGCAGCCGGAACGGCGGCTCCAGGATCACGGAGGACTGCAATCGCTGGCTGAGCGCACGTTCCAGCGGCGCGCGCAGAAAGGGCCAGCCCAAGGCTTCAGCCGCCAGCACACAAACAGCCAGGCCCGCTGCGACACCCAGCGGCCACCTGCGCCAGCCGGTGCGGCGCGCCTGCCCGGGCGCTTTTTCAGGCGCTGGCTGAAACGCTGAATGAGGCGCTGACTGGGGCGCTGGATCAGGTGCCGAACCAGGCGCCGAATCAGGTGCTGAAGTCGACACGACGGACCCAGTCAGCGCCGGTCAACGCGGTGAACGCGGTGAACGCGACGTTCAGTGTAAAGATCATCCCAGTCGTCCAGCTCATCGTCTACTCCTGGATTAGGCGTGAGGCATGCTGATCCCATTGCTGCCTGGCCGCCATCAGAAGCTGGATCGGGTGCCTGTAGGACTCCGCCGCACGCAATCAGTACAGGTCGAAGCTGTGCAGTCTCTGGCCGTGCCGAGGACCGGGGTTGCTCTGCGGGTCCTGCGCCGCAGGCGCACGGGCCAGGATTTTCAGTCCCTTCATGTCCAGCGGCACCACAAAGCCGTCGATGGCGGTGTCATACCTCAGCATCTGCCACGCCACCCAGCCATCGCGGGTAAGCTGACCAGGATGTGGTGATCAATCCGGCCCCTGCAAGCCGAGCGCCACGCTGCGACGCAGCGCAACGCGACTGGCCAGGTCGCGTGAATCGATATCCTCGATCAGCGGAAACAGCAACCGCTCCTCCATTGCCATCTGCTCGTGCAGCAGATCGGCCAGTTCGCTCATCTGCATGTCCATCGCCACCGTGCCGCCGTCCTCGGCAGCCACGCGGGACAGCGACTGCTCGATCGACGCCTGGCCAAGCTGGGCGCGCTCCAGCAATTCGGCGTCGGCACGGGACGCCAGAAGAGGGTAGACGATCTCCTGCTTGACCTCGCCCAGTGCGTGCAGACAGGCCCCGATGCGCGCAATCAGGCCCGCACGGTCAGCCTGGCTGCCGCTGTCCGCCCACAACAGGGCATAAAGGCCCATCAGTTGCTGCACACGGCGATGGTCCGCACAAAGGATCGTCAGGGCAGAGCCAGCAGTTGCGGGGTGGGCGGCAGTGTCGACAGTGTCGGGTTCAGCAACTTTCATCACGATCTCCTGTAGCGGTCCAGTGCAGGCACGGGCGGGTTGCGGCGCTGCTGCATCCCCGCGCAGGCCCTTGCCTTCGCGTGCAAGATTGGCAAGCAAGATTGGCAAGCAAGGTTGGCCAGCACGGGTGACAAGCGGGGTTGGCAAGCGGCATGCCCGCGCGCGCTGCAAACCGCGCCCGGACAGCAGCGTCGCAGCACCCTGCCGCTGCCACAATCGAAGGGCGCCGCGTGGCGTTTGAATGGGAGTCGCGCGATGGACCACAAGCCGCGTACCGCCACCGCGCTCGTCGGTCTGGGGCTTTTCGCCGTGCTCATCACAGCCCTGCTGGCAGACCAGCGGGGCACCGGCGGCAGCATGTTGCCGCACGGCTATTGCTTCACCTGGAACCCGGCACTGGTCTGGACGCACGTCATCAGCGACAGCCTGATCGGCGCCGCCTACGTCAGCATCCCTTTCACGCTGATGCACCTGGTGCGCAAGCGCGGTGATCTGCCCTTCGACGGTGTGGTGTGGCTGTTCGCGCTTTTCATCATCAGCTGCGGCGCCTCGCACATGGTCGAGGTCTGGACGGTGTGGAACCCGGATTACTGGCTGTCTGCGGTGGTCAAGACGGTGACGGCGGCGGCCTCGGTGCTGACGGCCATCGTGCTGATCCGTCTGGTGCCGCGCCTGCTCGCCGTTCCCAGCACGGCCGGCATGCGCAGCGCCAAAGAATCGCTGGAGGCGGAAGTGGCGCGGCGCATCGAGGTCGAAGCCGAGCTGCTGCGCGAACGCGCCGAGCTGGAACAACGGGTGCAGCAGCGCACACAAGAGCTGCAACTGATGAGCGCGCAGGCGCAAGAGGCGCGCGAGGAGGCCGAGGAGGCCAACCGCACCAAGGATCTTTTCCTGGCCAAAGTCTCCCACGAGCTGCGCACGCCGCTGCAGGCCAGCCTGAGTTGGGCGCAGATCGTGCAGCGCGTGGCCGACGATCCGGTCCGTGTCGCAAGCGCGGCCGACCGGATTGTGGCCAATGTCAAGGCGCAGGCGCGCATGATCGACGATCTGCTGGATCTGTCGCGTGTGCTGAGCGGCAAACTGGGCTTGAATCCCGCGCCGGTGCGCATCGGCGAGGTGCTGCGCAGTGCCATCGAGGTCGTGCAATCGGTGCATCCGGGGCGCTCTTTGGATGTCCAGATCGACTGCGAAGACGTGGTGGTGCAGGCAGACGCGCAGCGTCTGGAACAGGTGATCTGGAATCTCGTCAACAACGCCCTGCAAGCGACACCGGATCAGGGTGTGGTGCGGGTCTCGTGCACCAGCACAGACCGTGCGGTGCAGATCGAGGTCCAGGACAGCGGCATCGGCATCGGGACAGACCAGCTGGCGCGGATCTTCGAGCCCTTCAGACAGGTATCCAGGGGCTCTCATGGCGGGCTGGGGCTGGGGCTGGCGATCTCACGCAGCATCATCGACCGCAGCGGCGGCACGCTGGAGGCCCACAGCAAAGGCCTCGGGCTGGGCGCGACCTTCAGCGTCTGCCTGCCGCGCCCGAACACACCCATCGAGCCGTCTGCGGGCGAAGCGCCTCTGGCCGAGGCCGACATCGCCCTGCTGCGCGGCCTGCACCTGCTCTGTGTAGAAGACAAGGCGGACATCGCGCAGGGCCTGCGGGCGGTGCTGAGTGCTGCCGGCCTGCAGGTCGAGTTGTGCGCTGACACGCAGGCAGCGCGCGCCGCTCTGGCGCAACGCGAGTTCGATTTCCTGCTGTGCGACCTCGATCTGGACCACCACGGCGGCGCCATCGCGCTGCTGCAGGGCGTTCGTGCCGATGATCGTCACCGCGGGATGGTTGCCATCGTGCTGTCTGCCCACGGCGGGGCAGAGGTACGCCAGGCCAGCGCGGTTGCGGGGTTTGCGGATCACCTGGTCAAGCCGGTCGAAGTCGACAGGCTGCTGCGCACGCTGTTGGCCTGGGTGCGTGAACGCGGAGAAAAAAAACGAGTTTGACGAGGGCAATTCTCAGTCCTGCCTTTGCCATGACTGAGAATGCAGGCCTGATCAACCAGCCGGGGGGCCCAGGGATGGCGCATGCGCTGATCGTCGACGACGACGTCGATGCCGCTGATTCATTGAAGATGCTGGTGGTCGATGAGCAGATGACCGTGGCGGTGGCACACACTTTGCGCGACGCCAGGCGGCAGATCGCCATGCAGCAGCCCGATGTGGTGCTGCTGGACTTGCAACTGCCGGATGGCAACGGCATGCAACTGTTCGAAGACCCGCAGCTGGTTGCCAATTCAGAGATCGTGCTGATCACCGGCCATGCCAGCGTCGAGACCTCGGTGCAGGCGCTGCGTCTGGGCGCGGCTGACTATCTGGTCAAGCCGATCAACGTGCTGCAACTGCGGGGCTTGCTGTCGCGGCTGATGAAACCTGCTGCCCTGCAGGCCGAGGTCAGCGGGCTGGCCAGCCAAGTGGGCACACGCGGCCATTTCGGCCTGCTGTGGGGCCGATCGGCTGCCATGCAGCGCGTGTACGAGCAGATTTCCCGTGTCGCGGGCACCGGCATCACGGTGTTCATCACCGGCGAGAGCGGCAGCGGCAAAGAGCTGGTGGCGCAAACCGTGCACGACCTCAGCCGCCGGCGCAAACAGCCTTTTCTGGCCGTCAACTGCGGTGCCATCTCCCCGCATCTGATCGAAAGCGAGATTTTCGGCCACGAGAAAGGCAGCTTCACGGGCGCCGAGCGGCAACACCAAGGCTTTTTCGAGCGCGCCTGCGGCGGCACGCTGTTTCTGGACGAGGTCACGGAGATGCCGGCCGAGTTGCAGGTGAAGTTGCTGCGTGTGCTCGAGACGGGCCGCTTCATGCGCGTGGGGTCGACGCAGAGCCAGGAAGCAGACGTGCGGGTGGTGGCCGCCACCAACCGCCAGCCGATGCAGGCGGTGGCACAAGGCAAGCTGCGTGAGGACCTGATGTACAGGCTCAACGTGTTTCCCATCGAGCTGCCGCCCTTGCGTGATCGACTCGAGGACGTGCCGATGCTGTCCGAGCATTTCCTGCAGGCCATCGGCAAGCAGGAGGGCAAGGCCAAGCGCTTCACGCCGCACGCGCTGGAGCGGCTGGCGGCTTACCCCTGGCCCGGCAACGTGCGCGAGCTGCGCAACGCGGTGCAGCGCGCCTATGTGATGGCGGCGGACGAGCAAGTGGACGAGCAGTGGCTGCCGGGTGAGCCAGGCGGCTCAAGCCAGACTGGCGCTCAGCGTGGCAATGACAGGGGCACTGCCACCGCAGCGACGCAACCGGCTCAGCCGGAGAAAGCCCGGATCCCTGCAGCGACGGCAGCGTCCCCGGCGCCTGCAGCACCCGCAGACGCAAGCCCGTCGGTGACGGTGCCCATCGGCTCGTCGATGACGCAGGTTGAAAAGCAGATGATCCTGGCCACGATGGCGCACTACGGCAACCACCGTGAGCGCGCTGCCGCCACGCTGGGGATCAGCCTGAAGACCTTGTACAACCGCTTGAAGGAGTACGCGGCCCAGGACGGCAGCGATTCTCAGTCACCCTGAGCCGCTGAGCTGCTGAGCCGCTGAGCCGACCCTGGCACCGGCTGGCGGCTCATGACCCAGACGATCCCGGCCACTCGCAGCGGGCGTCGCGGCCTCAGAGGCTCAGGCTCTCAGGGCAGGCTGGCGCTGGCTTCGATGGCCCTTTGAAGTGCCTTCAGCAGATCGTCGGGCGGGCAGGGCTTGCTCAGCACCACAAAGTCGCGTGCATCGGTCAATGCCGAGCTGAAGCCGCTGATGAGCACGATCGCCAGCCTCGGGTATTGGCTGCGCAATGCGCGCGCCATTGCAAGCCCGTCCATCTCACCCGGCATCGCCACATCAGACAGCACGATGTCGAAAGCGTCGTCTTCAGCCACCCGCAACAGCGCTTGCTGCGCAGAACCGGCACGCGCCACCTGGCAGCCGAAGGACTCCAGCAATTGCGCGGTGGCGTCGCCCAATTCCACGTTGTCCTCGACCAGCAGCACACGCCGTGCGTCCAATGCGCTGGCGTCGTGGGCAGGGCGGTCATCTGCCGTGGCCACCACGCTCTGGTCGCTTGCCGGCAGGATCAGCGTCACCGTCGTTCCCAGCCCTGGCTCGCTGGCGATGCTGGCGGTGCCGCCGGCCTGCTGGCAAAAGCCATGCACCTGGCTCAGCCCCAGCCCGGTGCCCTTGCCGGCTGCTTTGGTCGTGAAGAAGGGCTCGAAAACATGTTCGATGACCTCGGACTTGATGCCTTTGCCGGTGTCGGTCAGCCCCAGCAGCACAAAACGGCCGGGCGGCAACTCGGCAGTTTCAGCAGCCTCAGCCACGCGTGCATGCAAGCCCACTTTCCCGCCGTCCGGCATCGCATCGCGGGCGTTCAGCGCCAGGTTGATCAGCGTCAGCTCCAGCTCGCTGGCATCCACCGTGACGTTGGGCAGCCCAGGCTCGCACCAAAGGCTCAGCTCCACACGCTTGCCCAGCACGA
>JBBQIB010000168.1:0-9137 GCA_038324515.1 Burkholderiales bacterium | reverse complement strand
CAACCGCGCACCGCACGACATCCGCGCCTTCCTGCCCTGGGCGATGACGGCAGCTGAGTTGGCAGTGATGCGGGCGTGCCCGGTGGGAGTTGCTGCTGCGGGCGTCCCCACCATCGAGGGCTTGGACACTTCATGACGATTTGCTTATGACGGTGTACTCATGACGGCGTACTCATGACGGTGTACTGCGGCCGGGACTTCAGCCCCGCTGATATCCAGAAGATCAGGGACCTCATCGCGCAAAACCCCAAGCTCCTGCGCTCGCCCCTGTCGCGCCAGCTGTGCGAACTGTTCGGGTGGTTCAAGGTAAACGGCGAGCTCAAGGACATGACCTGCCGCGTGGCGCTGCTGCGCATGCATGAGCAGGGAGTGATCACGCTGCCGGCTTCGAGGATCTCCGCCGCACGCCGCCGTCCAAACTTCCCCGCCACGCCGGCCAGCGATCCGCAGGGCTCGTTGCTGCAGCCCGTGCACGAGACCCGACCCTTGACGCTGCGGCTGGTGGCAGGCGTTGCAGTCTCGCGCTTGTGGAACGAGTACATCCAGCGCTACCACTACCTGGGCTACGCAGCCATGTCGGGCAGCCAACTGCGCTACAACGTCTACGCTGGCGACAAGCTCGTGGCCTTGCTCAGCTTCGGCGCGAGCGCCTGGAAACTCGCCGCGCGAGACAGCTACATCGGTTGGCAGTCGGCGCAGCGGCTCAAGAACCTGCACCTGGTGGTGAACAACGCGAGGTTCCTCATCCTGCCGTGGATCCTGTGCAAGGGTCTGGCCTCGAAGATCCTGTCCATCGTCAACCGCCAACTGCCCCACCACTGGCAGCAGCGCTACGGCTTCAAGCCCGTGCTGCTCGAAACCTTCGTCGAGTGCGAGCGCCACCGCGGCACGTCCTACAAGGCCGCCAATTGGATCCACGTCGGCAAGACCGTCGGGTGGGGCAAGAAATCCCGTGTTCACGAACAGATCATCCCCGTCAAGGACATCTGGCTCTACCCACTGAGGCAGAACTTCCGAGCCGTTCTCTGCGCCTGAAGCCTCCGCCTGCGAACTCGGCATACGGGTTCACCGAATGCTTACTTGTTTCTGGGTTTCTGGGGCTCTTACAGACTTTCTACAGACTGCGGTATGGGGTTTCGGGCCATGTAGCTCCCTGCAGCCAGCCCCAAAACGATGTGCAAAGCGCAGGACTGCCTTCCAAGGAAAAATGGCCCTCATACGGTGGGCTCGGGAAGGTGTGGGCAGCAGGGGTTCCAGGAGCCAGCACCTAAGCTTGGCCCATCTGTTGGCCCGGTCGCATCAAAAGTGATCTTGGTAAACCCCACGGGGCGGCAAATGCTGGCGTGGCGTCAAAGAATCAAGCGTACTCACGAGAGGTTCAATTACGGCTCCGATACAGCTGAGTGCACTTGCAAAACGGTTTCTTCAGGGAGAGATTTGTGAGAAACAATGCATTGAACTGGTTGGCTGCTGGTTGGTTTTGTCTGGCACTTTCGGGTTGTGGTGGCGGCCAATGCAGCCGCCGAGTCGGGCTACAAGACGGACGGCGTCGCCGAGCCGAGTCGGCTTGGTGATTCTTTTTTTTTGCGTAGGCCTGCAGCACTTCGACCTCGGGGTCCGAGAACAATACCTCGGCGGGAAGATCCGGGCACTCTCTGCCCAGCAGCGTCATCAGCATGATTCGCCAGGCAATGACCAAATTGATGGCGATGGCGCGCTTGAGTCGTTCGGCTGTTTTGTGTTGCAGAGTCTCGATGCGGCAGCCGCTTTTCAATATGCGATGCCAATCTTCTATGCGCCAACGCAGGCAATACCAACGCAGACACTCTTGGGCTTGTTCTGATGTTGTGATCGTGCAGGTCGTCAGCAAGAACCACTCGACCGGCTCGGCATCGGCGGGTGGCGATGGCTCCACGACGTGCACCACCCACAGCTTGAGGGCCTTCTTCCCGGGGTGGTGCGACGGCGGGCAGAACTCGACTTCGCGATAGCGCAGATCGACCTGCGCGGTGCGCTGTTCGTGTCCGACGCGCGCCTTTTGCTCGGCTCTTCTTGGCGCGTGAGCTTTGCCGCGGCACATGGATGCACAACTGGCTCTGAACGGGGGTGTCTCTGACGGCGTCGAAGAGATTGAGCTCGTCGCTGGTCGCGCGGTCATGCTTGGCGCGTACCAACAGCTCGACGCCGTGGCTTCGACGTTGCTCGTCGAACAACTCGTAGAAGTCCGCTTCGCGATCCATCACACAGATTTGGCGCGTATCGGGCAGCTCGGCTGCCAAATCGTTGCACTCGCGAAGTCCCTTGATCCAGGCGAAGGTCTTCTTCTCTTCGATCGGTATGGCATGTGAGGGGCGAAGGTCGTCCTTCGGTTTTGGCGTGGGTGCCGAACACTGCGCACTCGAGACCCCCAGCGGCAAACCCTCGGTGGTCAGCACCAGCGTCGAATGCAGATGCAACCCTCCACTTCGGGCGCCCGTCTGGTTGCTTCCAATGACGCCCAGCCCCACGCATTGCACCAGTCCCGAAGCGAGTGCCTGCGCGTGCTGCTGGCCAGCGAGGCGCCGCAGGCGGACATGCCCCCTTCCTGTGCACGCAGTTGGCGTTCTGGCTGCTTGCGGCCACCGACGGCCACGCGGAGAACTTCAGCGTCTTCCTGCTCCCCGCCGGCGCCTACCGCATGACGCCGCTGTACGACGTCATCTCGCTGTGGCCCGTCATCGGTCGCGGCCCGAACCAGGTGGCATGGCCCGCCGCGAAGCTGGCCATGGCGGTGAGGTTCAGGAACGTCCACTACGCACTCCAGACCATCCAGCCCCGCCACTGGTGCGGCCTGGCCGAGAAGGCGGGTGTGGCGGGCGTGTGGGAGTCGATGCAGGCCATGGTCGAGCGGGTCGAGCCTGCCATCGCGACGCTCGAGGGCCAGTTGCCTCAGGACTTCCCGAAGCAGACCGCAGGCAAGGTGTTCGAAGGCATGCGGTCCCAAGTGCGCACGTGGCGCGAAGGCCTGGACGCGGCATGACGCATGGGGAGCAGCTGTTCACGCCCGCGCTGGAGTGCACGGGCGGGCAACGCGCCGTTCCGCGGAAAGCTTGCGGAGGCCTTGAAAATCCGCGTGTCGGTGGTTCGAATCCTCCCCAGGCCATCACAGAATTCGGTTGTGCTCCCGAGCACTCAGAGGTTAGCGGCGGCCGCTGAGTTCTTGGCTTCCAGGGTGGAGGCGCCAGCAGCCATCAGGCTGCAGTCAGTCGAACCCTGGCGCTCGCCTAACAGTTGCACGCTGGCCTTGGGTTGCACCCAGCCCGCGCCCGACATTCGCACACTGGCCCGTCGGCCTCCCCCCAATACCCACAAGCACCCCACTCTCTCATGCTCACCGGCGAACTGCGCAGCCAAGTCGATGCCATCTGGAACGCCTTCTGGTCCGGCGGCATTGCGAATCCGATCGAGGTGATCGAGCAGATCACCTACTTGCTGTTCCAGCGCCGACTCGATGACCTGCACACGCTGGGAGAGATCAAGGCCATCCGCCTGGGCAAGCGAATTGACGACCCATGGCGCGATGGAGGTCGGATGGCTGTAGTACGAGTCGCCTTTCCTCGACATCAGCCCGCAGGGGCCGGAGGGGCTGTTCCCTGCGCCAAAGGTGGTGAAAATGGTGCAGATGATCGAGGAGATCAGGCAGAGGGCAGCGGCATGTTTCGGCTTCGCGGCAGCCGTCAGCCGTCAGCCGTCAGCCGTCAGCCGTTAGCCACAGGCTGCACCGCTGGGTGGCACCCGCGCTTGCTCGTCTTGCTTTGCGACGAAACGGGGAACGCCGGCCCTACCGCCAGCCTAACGAAGTGCCCCGTACAGGCGCGACTTGTAGCCTTACCAGAACGGGTGGCGTTGTGACCGAGACGAGCGCGTCTTCTTGCTTCCCGTAAGCAACCATGCCGTTGCGAACCACCGGCAGAGACACCTTCACGTAGCCAAGTGCCATCAGGTCTTCGGCCCCATTGAAATCGTCTGCGGCGAGCAGCCTGAATGGGAGCTTTGAGGCCACGATGCGTCGGAGAAGATCAAGTTTGCTCAAACATGGCTCCGAAAACCACTGGCTCACCTGTTGGATCGTGCGCCTGCACTTCGGCATGCAGCTGTGGAAATTCTCAATCCGATCTGGTCCAGCGCCTGAGCTGCAGGAGCCATCGTGGCTGCCGACGCCGGACAGCGACTTCCAGATCTATCTGCGCCATGGGCGCAAGTCCATCGGACTGATCAGGCCTGGAGCCACTGGCGTGAGCGACATGGCACGGAGCTCTGCGGCGAGCTGATCCAGGGCCTTCGACAGCCCATCCCACCGCGCTTTGGTCTGCGGGTCCGCAAGCTCAAAACAATGGGCCGCCTGGATCGCTGCGAAAACCGGCTCAATCTCTGCAAGCGAAGCGGCAAGGCGGGCTGATTCAAGCACAGGCGGGGCGCCCCGCACGTACGCCCGCGATGCCAGTGCATCTTGCTGCGGGCGCGCGCCAGCAGGATTGGGCGGGAAGGGCATTGCTGAAAACAACAGTGTGACGGGCAGTGGGGCGTTGCGCTTGGCCTTACGCATGGGCTTGAGCGTGCTTGCGCGCGTGGGCATGGGCGTGGGCACAGGCCCGGGCGTACCTTTGGCCAGATCCAGAGGCCTGCCGCCCGACCCATCCGTACCCTGCGAGGCACTGAATGCTCCGACGCGCATGTCGCGCAACGGGCTGAGTTCAGAAGCGAGCGCGTCCAGACCCGGGTTGGCAGGCTTCAACAAAAAAACCTTGCGAGCCCTTGGCGCTGAGAGTTGCGGGTGGTTTGAGGGGGTCGCGTCGGATGGCGCTGTCGCTTCCACTGGCTTGGCCGCCACCGCCTGGAGGTCCGCCGACGCTGCCGTGCGCTTTGCACGTGCGACAGTGACCACCGGGGCGTCTCGCGCGGGCAGTTGTTCGGTGGTATGCCTCGGTGGGGCAAACGCGGCCTCGGCGGCCAACAGGGCTGCGCTCTTTGAATGGGTGTTGGATTGACGTTGTGGGTGCATGGGGTTGTGGGCATCGTCATCTGTGTATCGATGAGCGATTGAATTGTAGGGATGGCCGTGTCCGCAGCCGCCAAGACCTGGGAACCTGTCGTATCGATCAGCAGCCTCGATCGGCCGTTGACAGCACCGCTACCAAGGCAAGGCCTGTCCGCCGCAGGCCAGCAGGCAGCCAGACGCATCGGGCGTCAACGCATCCAGCGTGGTCAGTAACTCGGCAGCAGCCTGTGCGGGTGGCCGGCCAATCTCATCGCCACGAAAAGGCCGCGACAGCGCCGAAGCCACGGTACCCGGATGAAGCGCAGCCAGCACCGCGCCAGGATGGGTGCGGCGCTGCTCGATGGCGGCGGTCTTGACGATCATGTTCAGCGCGGCCTTGGAGGCCCGGTAGCCGTACCAGCCGCCCAGCCGGTTGTCGCCAATGCTGCCGACCCGGGCCGACAGCAGTCCCATCAGGCTGCGCTGGCGGTCCATCAGCGGGGCGAAGTGGCGCAGCACCAGTGCCGGCCCGAAGGTGTTGATGCGAAACACCGCTTCCAGCGAAGGGTAGGCCAGGTCGGCGAGTCGCTTCTCGGGGTGCGCCCCGGCGGTGTGCAGCACGCCGGTGGCCACCATCACCAAATGCAACGGGGCTTGCGCCGAAAGCGCAGCAGCCGCCTCGGCAATGCCGGACTCGTGTGCGTAATCGATGGCAGGCGTGGAGCCCCGGTGCAAGGCCGTCACGCCCCCGCAGCGGGGATCGGCCCGCAGGTGTTCGACCAAAGCTGCTCCGATGGCGCCGCGGGCACCGATCACCAGCGCGCGGTAGCCGGCGGGCAGCGACTGCATCGACGGGCGAGGGTGAGCGTTGCTGGCGCCGTCCATCGCTCAGACCCAGCCCTGTCCCCACACCGCGCTGTCGCGCAACTCGCGCCACTTGATGCGACGTACCTGACCGCTGTGAACGGCCTCGATCTCAACCCATTCGACAGGCGCATCCGGCAGCTCGGGCAGCTCCGGCAGCAGCACCCGGGACATCAGGAAGTGCTTTTGCCGGGCCACTGGCGACACGGCCGTCCACTTGCTGAGCAGCAGCTTCTTGGGATGCAGCGGATTCATTCCCCGCACTGTGCCACGGTCGCCGACCGATACCCATGTGAGTTTTGTCATCTTGGTGTGCGAGTGCCGTGATCTGGGTGGCTGCGTGCAGATGCCGGTCTGCCCTGCAGGTACCCCGTCAGGGCTTGCCGTCTGCCGCCATGGGCGACCCGGACTGCAGCGCCCCCAGGGATCCCGGCGCGGCGCCTGACCACAGGCGGCGCAGGCGCTCGAGTTCGACGTCGTAGCCCCTGTTGATGCGCGCCGTTTCAAGCTCTTGCGTGCTGCCAGAAGCGCGCTGCGCTTCCTGAGCGGCGTCGTTGGCGTCGATGGCGGCCTTCAGCCTGGGTGGCAGGGTGCGACCCTTGTAGAACTCGGTTTCTTCCGTCAGAGGCTTGCGGGCCAGGGCCAGTTCGCGCAGGCGGATTTCGGTGGCTTTCATGGCCAGCCGAACGGTGTCGAGCGCTGATTCGCGGGCCCGTTGATGGGCGGCTTCGTCGGCATGGCGTGCCATCAGGTTGCGGTCGCGGCGCACAGCCTCGGCCTGGGCGGCGCGGGCTTCGCGGGCCGCGCGCTCCTGGCGTTCTTTGGTGGCTCGCTCTTCGTGTGTCGGGGTGGGCGGCAGCACGCCGCGCAGCGAGCCGTCGCGGTTCAGCATCTGCTGCTCCTTGTCGGTGCACTCCGCGATCGGGCGGTCGGCAGTCAGGCGTCGACCGTTGGCATCCGTACAGGTGTAGATGGTCGAAGCTGCCATCACATGCGCCGCAGCCAACAAGGCCAGCAGCGCCAATGGGGCCGACACGTGGCGCGCAGCACGCAGTGATGCAGACTGCATCGGCGAGCTTGGCAGCCCCTCTTTGGATGCTGGCATGCCCGGCACAAACTGCCCTGTGACGGCCAGGGCTCTTGTCACACCCCAGCGGCGCAGGGCCGAAGAGCTGCGGAACAAGCAAGACATTCAGACTCCGTACTTCTCACGGTAGGCAATCACAGGCGCAGCGTACGCGTTCAAACGGGCGTCCTGCACACCTTGCAGATAGTGCAGCAGGTCTTGCAGCGTCGCAATGGCTTGCACCGGCAGATGCAACTGCTGCGTGACGTACTGCACCGCGCTGAAGGGCGCATCGGCACCTTCGTGTGTGGCGCGCTCCTGACGGTCCAGCGCAATCGCCACGCCGCAAGGGGTGGCGCCGGCAGCGCGGATGAGCTCGATCGACTCTCGCACAGATGTGCCTGCAGAGATCACATCATCGATGATCAGCACCCGCCCGCGTACCGGCGCGCCGATCAGCACACCGCCTTCACCATGGTTTTTGGCTTCTTTGCGGTTGAAGGCAAAAGGCACATTGTGGCCGCGTCGTGCCAACTCCATGGCCACCGCGCTGGCCAGCGTGATGCCTTTGTAGGCCGGCCCGAACAGCATGTCAAAGTCCATGGGCCCGGCCAGCAGGCGACGGGCATAAAATTCAGCCACCTTGGCCAACGTCGCGCCGTCGTTGAACAGTCCGGCGTTGAAGAAATAGGGCGACTGGCGACCTGCCTTGGTCTTGAACTCGCCGAAGCGCAGCACGCCGGCCTGCAGGGCAAAAGCCACGAATTGCTGAGCCAATGCCGATGCTGCCGCAGCGGCCGATGGCTCAGCGATGGTCGGCTGGCCAGGTGGCGCCTGCGACAAGGCGGGCGGGCGGTGCGGGTCGATGGCAAGTACTCCTGGTGAGGTGGCCCGCGCCTGCATGCAGATCAACTGCAGCCTGAGCGGATACGTCGCCGATCCGGCAGACAACAAAGGATGAAGAATCGTGGCATTCCGACTGGTCTCAGTGAACCTCAATGGCATCCGCTCGGCGGCCAACAAGGGCTTCGTCGAATGGGCCGACGCGGCCAAGGCCGATTGTATGGGGGTGCAGGAAGTCAGAGCCCAGGCCGACGATGTGCAAGGCCGGTTCGACCGGGTGGGCGGTCTGCGCGGGCACTTCCACTTTGCCCAGAAGAAGGGCTACGCCGGTGTCGGCCTGTACAGCAAGAAAGAGCCCAGCGATGTGATCAAAGGCTGCGCCAGCGACGAATTCGACGCCGAAGGGCGCTGGGTCGAGTTGCGCTTTGATACTTTGTCGCCCCGCCGCGGCTTCAACAAGTTCAGCATCATCAGCTGCTACTTCCCCAGCGGCTCCAGCAGCGAAGAGCGCCAGGCCGTCAAGTTCCGCTTTCTGGCCCACCTGTACCCACGGCTGCTGCAGCTCAAGTCCGAGCGAGAGTTCATCCTGGTGGGCGACATCAACATCGCGCATCAACCCATCGACCTGAAGAACTGGCGCAGCAACCAGAAGAACAGCGGTTTTTTGCCCGAAGAGCGCGACTGGATGACCCGGCTGCTGAAAGACGGCGGCCTCGTCGACGTGTTCCGCACGCTCAATCCGCACCCCGAGCAATACACCTGGTGGAGCAACCGCGGCCAGGCCCGGGCCAACAACGTGGGTTGGCGGCTGGATTACCAGTTGGCCACGCCAGGGGTCGCAGCCACGGCCCGGCGCGAACAGATATACCTCGAGCAGCGCTTCAGCGACCATGCGCCGCTCATCATCGACTACGACTTCAAACTCTGAGCGTCGAAGAATCTGGCTGGATTCGGGGCTACTGCCTTCAACCACGTGGGGAGAATCAGGTTCTGGCTTCTCCTCCTGCTGATTCCCTGTCGCCTTGCCTCAGTATCACCCCGCCCTGAACCCCGGCGGCGTAGGCCCGGCGCAGGGTGTCCTCCTCCATGTTTCCAAAGATTGCATCCGGCGTATTGAGCCTTGATCCGGCGTCTTGGCGCCTGGCTCGGCGTTGCGACGGACCTGGGCGGTACAGCCATCATCGTTTCCGGGGGCGCGAACCGACACCGGCAGGCAGCTTCAGGCATCGATGTTTGCAGCCCGCATCGCATTGCTTTCGATGAAATCACGGCGGGGCTCAACTTCATCCCCCATCAGCATCGTGAACACGCGGTCGGCTTCGACGCCGTCTTCGATCTGCACACGCA
>JBBQIB010000167.1:0-9261 GCA_038324515.1 Burkholderiales bacterium | reverse complement strand
AAGGAACGCCGCGTGGGCACGGACTATCGCCCTATCGAGGGGGATACTTTCGATTACTACGACGCTTCGCTGAAGGGCAGAGTCCGCAACCGGTTGAGGAAGATGTTCTCTGGCAAATGAATGCCCAGTCCGCTGGCCGTTCAGCCAGCCTCCAAGCCGCGCATGCGCTCACCCAGTCCAACGTCACCACTGAGAAGAAACAAGCATGTTGAAGCAGGTCATCAAGTCAGCGCTGCTCAAGCGCGGCATCGAGGTCAACCGCCTCTATCCCAGCGAGAAAGCTGAAGTCCCCAACCATGCCGAGTTCACCTTCAGAGAAGCTCAGTGGTACCGGGCCTTGGGGAACCTGGGGCAGTTGTCGTTGGTGGAAGCGCGCCTGCTCGGCAACCTGGTGCGCTTGAGCGACGCCAGCCGGCCGATCATCGAAATCGGAACGCTCTTCGGTTACTCGACGCTGGTCATGACCTTGGCGAAAGCGACAGGGCAGCGGATCATCACCGTGGACAACTACTCCTGGAATCCGCTGGGCCTGCGGCCTGATGCCCACTACTTGCTCACACGCAACCGCCTCACCGAGGCGCGCACCCAGCACGATGTTGAGCAGGTGCGAATGGAAAAAGACGAGTTCTTCCGCACCTATTCGGGCCCGCCGCCAGCGCTTTTTTTCTGTGACGCCGACCACTCTTATGAAGCAACCAAGGCCGATCTCCTGTGGGCGCGCTCGGTGGGCGCTTCCATCATCTGCGGCGACGACTACGACCATCCTTTCCAGCGCGGCACCGCGCAGGCCGTCAACGAACTGGGTGGCCCCAAGCAACTTGCTGGCGGCTTGTTCGTGCTGAATTAGGCCGCGCCGAAGCGGCGGCACACCGCCTCAGTGCCGGGCCAGTACCTTCAGATAGATGCCTTGAAGCTGCGCCGCCACGGCATCCCAACTCATCTTCGCCACGACATCACGTGCAAGGCCGGCAGCCGGCGGTGCCTTGATGAAACGCAACACCGCTTCGCGCGTCGCGGCGTGGTCGTCGGGGGCAACCTCCTGCGCAACCGCGGGGGGAAGGCTGAAGTCCATCGTGTGGTTGTTGGTCAGCACCACGGGCCGGTCGGCCGCCAGGGCTTCGAGGATGGAATTGGGCATGCCTTCATGGCGGCTGGGTATGGCCACCACGGCGCAGGCAGCGCAGGCAGACGCAATCATTTCGCCATGCGGCAGTTCACCCAGGTAATGCAGGTGCTCGCCGCCTTCGCGTTGGCAGGCTTCCAGGTAAGCGCGGTTCGCCTCGCCCGCATAGCCCGCCAGCACGATGTGCATGCCCGTGCCCTTGAGCGCCCGCACCAGGCCCAGCTGGTTTTTCACATCGCCGATCAGCCCCGTGTGCAGCACGAAGGGTTGCGGGATGGGGTAGCGCGCCAGAAAGGCCTGGGGAGTGCCGCGAAAAAACTCCTCGCCGATGCCGTTGTGCACGGTGGTGATCTTCTCGGCGGGCATCTGGTAGCCGTCGATCAGCATCTGCCGTTCTATGCCGCCCAGCACCACCAGGTGGTCGGCCAACTGCAGGCCGGCCACCAGCTGGTCGTAGCTGGTCTTCACCTTCCACTGGCTCAAGCGGCCCACCAGCCGTGAAAGCCAGCGCGCGCGCGCGCCCTCCCAGCGGCTGAAGGGCGGGTTCAGGATGGTCGACATCACCACCGGCAGACCGTCGGCCTTGGCCTGTTCCACCACCCGATGGTTGCCGTTGTAGCCCGCAAACAGGTGCACCAAATCGTAGTCGGTCAGCCGCTCGTGAACCGGGTCGATGAGCTTGGCGTCGATGCCACGTCGTTGAAGGGCCTGCACCGTGCGCCCCATCTTCATCTTCAGCCCGCCCGAGGTCTGGAACAACATCGAGTAGGACAGCACTGCCACGCGCATACAGCCCCTCTTCAACTCAGCTGCGGCGAAGACTGCACCGCTTGTTCTTGCGGCTATTGTGGGCTCAGCCTGCGGCCGGTCTGCCCGCCCGGGCCCGGGCGGGCGTAACGTTCATGCCACTTTGATGAAGTACAGCGGCTCGTGGCCCGAGGGCATCACAACGCAGCCGCGCAAGCTGGCCAGGTAAGCCAGGCGGCCGTAGCTGCCCGATTGCCGCGGCGGCAACGCGCCGGTGGTGGCCACGATGCTCATGTCCCAGGTGTTGCCGTCGTTCGGCGTGATCTGGTACAGGCGCCTGGAGTTGCCGTCCCAGAACAGGAACCGGTCGCCATCGGGGTCGTAGGCCATCGAGGCATAGGCGGGCGTGTCGGCATGCCACTGCGTGAAGGCGGCGCTGGGCCTGATGGTCACCACCGTCTGCACCTGTCCGTTGGAGCTGTACTTGTAGGCCGTGGCGCCCGTGCCGTCGGCCTCGCCGTTGCCCCAGCTCAGCTGGAACAAGACGTTGCGCTTCGAATCGTGGGCGAAGGTGGGGTACACGGCGCCGCCGAAGCGGCCCGTCTGGGCCCAGGTGTCGGTTTCGGGCGTCCAGCGCCAGAGCTGGAAGTAATTGGAAGCCGCCCAGCAGTTGTCATAGGCATCGCGGCACAAGGCGGTTATGCCGTCTTTCCAGGTGCCCGCCGGGTCCCACTGGCGGGTGGCCAGGTTGAAGCCGTTGGATGGCGGGTAAGACCGGCCGTTGCCGAACGAGAAGCGCGTGCCGTGCAGCATCAGGCGCTGGCGCTTGGTGCTGTACTGCACCGCGTGGTAGGTGTGGCGCGAAGCCGGCAAGCCGTCTCGGTAGTAGGGCGCGTCGGGCACGGCGTCGCTGGGGGCAGAGCCAGCCCTCAGCAGCTGCCAGGCCGGTGTGTCGGCGGCGAGGTCGATGCCGGTAACCTCGTTGCCCGAATAGTCCTGGTGGCCACCGGTGGCGGCCAGCACCACCTGGGCGTCCTTGACGGCAATGCCACAGAAGGCCAGGCGGCGTGTCGAGGCGCCGGCGGCGTCGATGATGTCGTTGGGCGCTGCTGCAGAGCCGGCGTGCGTGCTGCCCCCGATGGCAAACCACTCGTGCACGGCCTTGCCGGCCACCCAGGCCGGGTTGATGCGGGCGGGTTGCGTCACCGGGGGCGGTGGCGGCGCAGGCGGTGCAGGCGGTTGCGGTGCCGGCACGGGCGCGGGCGCGGGCGCTGGCACGGGCACGGGCGCAGGTGCAGGTGCAGGTGCAGGTGCGGGTGCGGGGGCCGGCGGCGTGGGTGCGACAGGGGGCGGCGGCGGGGCGCGGGCGGCGCGGTTGGTTTCTTCGACGGCGTCGCCGCCACCGCCGCAGGCAGCAAGCGTATGCGTGCCCACGGCAAAACTGAAACAGGCCAGCAGCTTGCGGCGGGTGGAGTGGTCGGTGGGTGTCATGTCAACTCACTGCAATTGGTTTCGGTACGGGCCGCGGCAGGCCGCTCGGCGTGGGTCTGCGGTCACAAGGCAGGCGGTTGCACGGCCCACACCGGGGCCTGGTTCACCTGCGACGCGAAGGCGCCCCAGTTGGAGGCTGACGTCATGCGCTGATATGCCGCGCTGGCGCCCGGCACGTTGTGGCGCACGGCGTAGGCAATGGCGGGCTGCAGGTTGCCCCAGTAGGCGGCGGCGCCGGGCATGATCTCGCTGGCCAGCACGCCTTCGGTGTTGCCTATCCACGGTTGCACGCCATAGCGCGCCAGCGTGGCGTCGTAGGCAGCGCGCCAGCTCGGGTACCACGGGCCGGTGCCGCCGGCGAAGTCGGGCGTTGCGCTCGGCGCGAAAGCCACGGTGTAAATGGTGGCGTTGATGTACCACCAGTCCGAACCGCCAGAAGTGCCCAGGCGGCCGATGACGCTGCGCGCCTTCCAGGCGAACAAGGCCTGGAAGCGGGTGAGCGCGGTGCTGTCGATGGGCAGCCCCATGCTCAGGCCATAGCCCCACGCGGCAGTTACGAAGTCTTGCTGCCAAGGCGCGCCGAAGGTGGTGCCGGCCGGGCTGTTGTAGGGCTCGCCGGGCGTCACCCATCCGTAGGGGTTGTTGGGCTGGGCCACATAGCGGGCGTGGTGCCAGTTGATGGTGTTCTGCACGGCCGCAATGAACTCGGGCCGCAGCGGGTGGTCGTCGGGCGTGACACACAGCGCCTGCGCCAGCGCGCGGAACCACCAGGCGCTGCTGCGCGTCTGCACGAAGGTGCTGCAGATGCCCGAAGCACCGGTGTAGCCCGGCGCCGGCACCCCGCGGCTGCCCCCGGCGCGCCCCCAGTCGGTGACGTTGAAGTGGCTGGTCGTGGCGCAAAACTGCGTCTCTTCCATGAAGTAGAAGCGGCCCGTCAGCAGGTAGGCCATGAAGCCCACGCTGGGGGCGTGCGCCGTGTCCCACCCCGGCCCAGTGCCGCCAACGGTATTGGGCGTGTAGCTGCCCGCGGTGCTGGCCCCAGTGTCCTTCAGGCCGCTACCGCTTTGGGCCAGCACAAGAGTGGGGTATGCGCTGAACGCCGGCGGGCGTTGCGTGGTCTCGTCGCGGTAATGCAGGGCATAACGGCCCGCGCTGTAGCCATTGCGCACCACTGCCGCGTAGGCCGCCGCGCTGCCGCTGGTGAGGTACAGCACGTCGTGCTGCGGCAGCAGGCCGATGGCTGACTGGTAACCAGCGCTGGCCATGTTGTCCGCCGAGTAGTCGAAACTGCCCTGCTGCAGCGGCGTGTAGGTCGATGGCAGTCCTGTCACGCCCGCGCTGTTCTCAGCCACCACCGCCCGGTAGCTGGGCACCAGTTCAGTGGCCTGCAGGTGGATGGCGTCGTGGCGCATCAGCAGCTGCGGATCTGCGGCCAGCCAATGCGAAAGCGTCGTACCTGAAACCAGCGGCGTGCGCTGGTGGTGCTGAAGGGCAATAGCGGCACTGAAGCGCTGCGTGCCGCCCAGGCTGAAGGCATAGGAAGCACTGCGCGCACCGGGCCCAGCCACGCGCAGGTAGCCGTTCTCGACCCACGGCAGCACCTCGACGGCACCGCCGGCAAAAAGGCGCACCTCAAGCCAGCCCACCAGGTGCGCGTCGGTGCCGATGGGCTTGCGGTAGACCCAACTCGACATCTCGCTACCGCTGACCCACGCGACCAGCGGTGTGTCCCAGTCTGCGGCTGCCCAGCCCGCAGCGCCAAAGCCCGAGGCCGTGATCTCAGCCGCAATGCCCGTGGCTCGCAGGTCTGCCAGGCTTAGCGGGGCAACTGCTGCGGGAGCGGCTACGCTGGTCAGCCGCACCGTCAGCGGTGCGCCGGCGACGAGATTCGCCCGGCCGGCAACGACGGCAAACTTGGCAGAGCCGTCCGGCCAGCGGTTCTTGATGACGGCCTGCACTGAGGCTGTATCGCCTGCCACTGCGCGGCCCGAAGCCACCGCGCCCCTTTTGAACGCGAAGCCCACACAGAAGGGCACGGCATTCGCCGTCGTGGCGCTGAGAAGCCTGAATTCCGTTGCACCCGTTGACGCACCGAAACCCGTAGGCGCAGGCGGCGGCGGGGGCGGGGGCGGCGGCGGCGGGGGTGGTGGAGCCGATAGCGGCGACCCGGCAACAGGCTCGGCACCGGCACCGCCGCCACCGCATGCGGTCAGGGAAGCCAGACTCACGCTCCACGCGGCGAGCCTCAAGAACTCACGCCTCTCCTGGTCCGTCATTGCTTCACCTGTTGCTCGCTACCCTGCGTTTATCGGTCATCCAGGGTGTTCAATGGAGTGACAAACGGCTCGGGGCGTGTCACCTGGTAACCGATTCTCTGAACCCGAGGTCGCGCCCGCTTCCTCGTACGAACTTACTTCACTATCTTCGTCCGGCCGCCGCAACGCCGAGTTAGAACGAAACGTTAAATTCTGCATGAATGCGCTGCCGTTCCACCTTGCGCGCTTCCCACCCCGCGGGAACTTCAGCACGGCGCTCCTTCGAAAACGCCACTGACCTGCATGGCAGTTCTGAGTCGATCACGATCGACAGGAGTGGCGCAAACACAGACGCGGTGCTCAGCCTGGTTACTGAGAACGGGCTGGTCATCAAGCTGCGGCAGCGCCAGACACCCCCCCAAGCCAATGATGCGATTCAAGACCTTCGAGTCGGCGCGCAAACCAATCACTGGCCTCGAGACCATGCCCTGGAGCAAGAAGGCGCAAAAGCGCAACCGTGCGGTCTTGGCCTTGCCCGCCGCCGACTGCTTTTGCTGGGTACCCGACAGCTAACCGGCCGCGACCCCGGCCTTCGTACTGCTCGATAGGCCTACTGCGACTGAGCCCTCAGGCTGATGAAAACCAGGTTGCGTGAGGCGTCCGACATGAAAACCAATCCGTTGAGCGCTGGCAGGTACTTCATTCGGCTGTGCGCGCCCAATGACTTCGGTGGCGTACCCACTCCGCCGATTGATGGCAGCGACAGGTCCCAGGTCGTACCGGCGTTTGGCACGATCTTGATGAGCCGTGGCAAAGGGCTAAGGCGGCCGTGGAACAGCCAGAAGCACTTGTTCGTCGTGTCGTAGTCGAGCGCCGAGTAATCCGTGCCGAATGTTGAAGGCTGCGGAGCTGCGAGCATGCCGAGAACGCCGTCTGGATCGTTGAACGTGATTGCCGTCTGCGTCGTCCCTGCCGCGTTGTACTTCCATGCCGCAACAGTGCCGCCTGCATCGTTGCCATTCGATACCGTGAACTGGAACAGCTGGTTCAGCGTCGGGTCATAGCACATCGAGCGGAGAACCTGACCCGCGAAGCTGCCGGTTCTGGCCCACGAGTTCGTCGCGGCCGACCACTTCCAAAGCTGAAAGTAGTTGCCGCCTCCCCAGGCGTTGCCTGCGCCGTCCGCGCACAGCACTGACGCCGCAGCATCGGCCCATGTACCGGCTGCGTCCCAGGTATTGGTGTCGAGGTTGAAGGCGTTGGACTTCGGGCTCGAACCGCCGGTGGGCCACATAACCGCCGTGTTGTGCAGCATCAGCCGATTTGCAGCTGCGTTGAAGTAGGTGCCGTTGTAGGTGTGCCGCGACGTTGGCGTGCCGCCGTTGAGGTTGTAGGGTTGGTCCGGTGTTGGGTTTGCCGTGTTGCTTTTCCGCAACACCCAAGCCGGCGAGGCCGCCGCAAGGTCTATCGAAGTGACTTCGTTCCCACTGTAATCACCATGTCCACCGGTGGCTGCGAGAACGATCTCAGACCCTTTGATGGCGATGTTGCAGAAGGCTAGGCGCGAATTCGCAGACGCATTACCCGGCGTTCCAGCCGGATCAGCAACAGAGCCTGCGTGCGTCGTGCCGGCAATCTCGAACGATGTCAACGCCGCAGGGCTATTGACCGATACCAGCTGACTCGGGACGATGGACCACACCGGATTCGCTTTAAACGCGTCGGCAAGTGCCTGCCAGTTGGCGGCAGCCGTGACGCGGTCGCGTGCCGCTTGCGCGCCAGTGACGCCGTGCCGCACCGCGTAAGCCAATGCCGGCATCAGGTTGCCCCAGAGCGCATTCGCTCCTGGCATCACTTCCGCGACCATTGTGCCATCGGTCGTGCCGAAGGCGGACACGTTCGCATACGACTGCGTGTCGTCGTACATCGCCTTCCACGACGGATACCAGGGCCCCGCACCGGTGAGCCAGTTTGGGCTCTTGGTGGGGCTGAACGTCATGCGGAAGATCGCTGCGTTGATCCACCACCAGTTGCTGCCGCTGTTGGCGTTCAGGCGCCCGACCGCGAACTGAGCGTGCCATGCGAAAAACGTGTCGAGCTTGGTCTGCGAGGTCGGGCTGATGGCGGGTTGCAACGCCTTCATATAGCCGAAGGCAGCGATGTGAAAGTCCTGCATCCACGGCGCGCCCACAAAGCGCGTGGCGTTGGTGTTGTAGTCCACGTCCATCAGCACTGCGCCGAATACGTTGTTCGCCTGTGCCACATACGTCGTGTGGTAGTTGTCAACGTTAGCCTGCAGTGACGCAATGAGGTCGCCACGAACACCGCTGGTGTCAGCATCCGGCAGTGCCACAACAGCCTGCGCCAATGTGCGAAGAGTCCACGCGGAAGCGCGGGTCTGCACTGCTCCTGCCACCGGGTGCATCAGCCCCAGTGCGCCGCCGCGCCGCGCCTCGCCATTCCAGAAAATGTGCGCCACGGCGCTCATCACCACCTCGTCAAGAAAGTAGGACCGACCCGTCAGCAAGTAGGCCATGTAGCCCACGCTCGGGCAGTGCGCTGGGTCCCACCCAGGCCCTGATGTCGTGCCTGCGACATAGGCCGGCGTCTGCGGGCCGCCGGAGCTGGGGCCGTTGTCTTTGAATCCCGTCGAGTCTCTGAATGTCAGAGTCGGCCAAGTAGTCGGGCGCGGCGGCAGATTCGTTACTTCGTCGCGATAGTGGTGAGGGTAGCGTCCAGCGCAATAGCCGTTACGCACCACTGAGCCATACAAGCCCGGCGTGGTGAGGTACAGAACGTCATTCGTCGGCAGCAAGCCGATGGGCCACTGGAATCCCGAGCTGGCCATGTTGTCCGCCGAATAACGCAAACCGCCTACAGACAGCGGCGTGAACGCTCCGGTCACGCACCCTGTCGCAGCCGCCGCGCTCGGCGAAACAGGTCCCGCGTAGGTCGGCACAAGTTCGCTCGCCTGCAGGTACGCCTGATCGTGCTGCACTTCCACGGCAGGATCAGCGCCAAGCCAGTGCGAAAGCCGCGTGCCACTCAGGAGCGGCGTGCGCGAATGCGGCGTGAGCACGAAGGCCAGGCTTTCGCGCGTCGAACTGCCGAGGCCGAATGTGAAAGTGGCCGACTTGTGCGTCGGGTTGGCGACATTAAGGTAGCCGTTCTCGACCCAAGGCAGCACCTCGACGGCACCCGTACTAAACAAGCGAACTTCCAGCCATGCCACGAGGTGCGCGTCACTGCCTATGGGTTTTCGGTAGACCCAGGAGGACATCAGCGGCCCAGTGACCCAGACCTGGAAGGGCAGGTCCCAGTCGGCACCTGCCCAGCTGGCGCTTCCGAATGCGCCGCAGCCAACGTGCGCCGTGACAGCAGTCGCTCTAAGGTTACTTGTCGAAAGCGGCGCCGCGGAATTGCCTTCCGTAGCGGAACGCAGCGACACCACGGTCGGTGCGTTAGGCGGCAGCCGGATCAACCCAGCAAGTTGCGCGAACTTCAGCGAGCCATCGGGCCAGCGGTTGCGCGGCGTCACCTGCAGCGTGCCAAGGCTGGGTATGACGGTATGGCCGGAGGGCACATCGCCTTTGCGAAAAGCAAAGCCGATGCTGAAGCTCAACGGGGGGGACTTTGCGCGTTGAG
>JBBQIB010000166.1:0-9309 GCA_038324515.1 Burkholderiales bacterium | reverse complement strand
ACAAACACGCTGCCGGCTTTCATGTGCGCGGCGCAGCCCCCGTCGCCAAACAGCACGGCCTCGGTCTGCTGCGCGTTGACCACCACCGACACCACCACGTCGCAAGCGGCGGCCAGCTCGGCCACCGAGCCGCATGCCGTGCCGCAACCTGCGCCACCCGCGCCGGCAAATTTCTGCGCCACTTCGCTGCGCAGATCAAAAACAAAAGGCGCATGGCCGGCCCGCCGCAGTGATCCGGCCATGCCCAGGCCCATCGCGCCCAGGCCGATCAAACCGACTTGTGTTGGCATAGTCTCTTCGTCTTGATGCTGGCTTGGCCTCAATGATCGCCGATCTGGCCGAGCCTGGCCGCAGCGCGACCGGCTTCAGCCCAGGTGATCGTTCTGGCTCGGCACGGAGATGACCCTTTTGTGGGTCATGTCCGGCTCAAACTCAAGCCTTCGCGACGCGTGACCTCGGCTGGGTTTGGGGTTTAGCCGTGGGTTTTGCTGTGAGTTTCAATTCAGGCCTGGCTTTGGAGAGGCCCTTGTGCGCCGCAGCTCCTTTGACGCTTGGCTTCGAAGTCGATCTCTTCTTGTTGGTTGCAGGCCCGGTCGCGGCTGCCTTTCTGGCCGGCATCTTCTTCGCTGCAGGTGCAGTCCTTGCAGCCTTGATAGCCTTGGCAGACTTGATGACCTGGATGGCGGGCAGAGCAGGCAATAGCGCGCTCTCAAGCTCCTGCAGTGCATCGGCGGTGTAAACCGCCAGTTTTTGCATGCTGGGCAAAGAGCTGTGGCAGCCCGTGAAGCCAAAGTTCATGTACCCCGCGTAACTCTCGCAAGTGATGTTCAGCGCCTGCCCGTGGGTGACGATCGAGGCCGGAAAGATCGACAACAGTTCTGCGCCCCTGAAGTACAGCGGCTTGTCGGGGCCCGGCACGTTGGAGATCGTGATGTTGAACATCGGCGGCGTGCGCCCGCCAATGCCGGTCAGCAGCGTGACGATGGTGGGCGCCATCAGCAGCATCGTGTACTGGATCATGGCTTGTCGCGGCAGCCCTTGCACGTGGGCTTTGGCGTGCTGCACCGAGCTTTTGATGGCTTGCAGCCGCTGCACCGCGTCAGTCACATCGGTGCCGAGCGTGGCGACGATGAAGCTGATGGCGTTGCCGGTGCCTTCGTCGTCGCTGGGCCGCACAGAGATCGGGATACCTGCCGTCAGTGACTTGTCCGGCAGCGCTTCACGCTCCAGCAGAAAGCGGCGCAAGGCACCGCCACACAGGGCCAGCACCAGATCGTTGAGTGTGCAGCCGGCAGCGCTGGCCAATGCGCGCAGGCGGGCCATCGCAAACTGCTGCGTGGCAAAGCGGCGCTTTTCGCGCACGCGGCCGTTGAGCAGCGAACGCGGTGCGTCAAAGGGTACTGCCAAGCCGTCGCTCGGGTCGCCGATACGCTTGATGATCTTGGCAAAAGCCACCGCCAGTTGCGGCAGCGAGCGCGCCTGCAGGCTCAAGCCCTCAACCACCGCTGCAGTGGCGCTGGCGACCGTGGGTGCACCCGAGCGCCGTGCGGAAGCCGAGCGCTTGTCCATCCCGCTGGCCCAAAACGGCGGCAGCGTTTTGCTCTTTTCCGGGTCGCTGGCCATCGCACGTTCCAGCAATTTCATGCCGCTGATGCCGTCGATCAACGAATGGTGCATCTTGACGAAGAGCGCGAATCGGTTGCCTTCCAGGCCTTCGATGATCGTGCACTCCCAAGGCGGCCGCTCCAGATCCACCGGGGCGCTGTGCAGACGACCCACCAACTCGCCCAATTCGCGTTCGCCACCCGGCCAGGGCAGGGCGGCATGGCGCACGTGGTACTCCAGATCGATTTCTTCATCTTCGACCCAGGCCGGCATCGGGTTCTTGTTGAAGGCGAACTTGAGCCGCTGGTTCCAGGGCGGGCTGAAATTGCGGTGCGCACGAAAGTCGGCCGTCAACAGGCGCATGTAATCTTGCGGCGCATCGGGTGGCAGTCGAAACAGCAGCAGGCCACCCACATGGTTGGGGGTGGCGCGGGTTTCTGTGAACAACCAGGCGGTGTCCAGCGGGTTCAGGCGGGTGGCACTCATGGTTCAGCTCAGGGCTCGGGCGATGTTGCTCAGGCGCTGGCCGCCGCTTTTTTGCGCGCTGCCTGGGGGGCTGCTTTTTTCACTGCTGTTTTTTCGACTGCTGCCTCTTTCAAGGCAGTCGTTTTTGCAGCCACCTTCTTCACAGCAGCGACCGAGGCTGCCTTCTTGGGCCTTGCTTTGGCGGCGATAGTTTTTATGGCCGGCGTTGTTGCGGGCGTTGTTGCGGGCTTTGTGGCCGCTTTCGCGGCCGGTTTTATGTCGGGTTTTGTGGCGGGTTGTGCGGCTCTTCCGACTGGCGCGTTCCTTACCGCAGGGGCAACTTTGGCCACTGCCTTCTTGGCCGCCTTTCTGGGGGCCTTGTCGTTGGGCGCTGCTGCCGCTGCATCACGGTCCCAGGTCAATCGAGCCTTCTTGGCCAGTGTCACCACCTTGGCGATGTCGGCATCGCTGTAAACGCCCTTGACGCCTGAGATGGCCGAGAGCTTCATGCCGTGCTTGATGCCCAGCTTGTAGATCTCCTTGACCTTCTCCCACTCGGTGTCGCGACCGATCGTGAAGACCTCGAAGCGGCCTTCCAGCGCCAAGACGATGGTCTCTGCCAGGCAGGCATAGATCACGTTGGGCGGAAGGCCGATGCTCTTCAAGCCCTTGACTTTGGTGGGCAGCTCGATCTCGCCCGATTCGATCACCAGCACGTCAGGCCGCTTGGCCACTTCTTCTGGCGGCAGGTCCAGTGGCCGCGCCACGTCGGTGATCACGCAGCCGGGCTTGACTTTGGTGATGTCCAAGACTTTCTTGCCGGCGCCGGAGGTCGAGGTGACGATCATGTCCATCTCGTGCAGCAGATCGTCGTAGTGGGTCGAACACACGATCTTGGCGTCGGGGGTGTCGAGCAACATCGAGGCCTTCAACTCCTCCAACTTCTTGATGTCGCGTCCGGCAATCACGACTTCGTCAAATGCCATGGCCAGCAGCCGGGCGCTGACCGAACCGATCGAGCCGGTGGCGCCGATCACCATCGTCTTGGCCTGGATGCGTTTGCCGTCCTTGCCTTGTTTGACCAGCCCCATGCGTTTCATCGCATCCGCCGCTGCCCACAGCGCGCCCGAAGCCGAGTAGCTGTTGCCGGTGGTGATGGGGATGCTGGCACGCCGCGCCACCGTGATGCCGGCGTCGCCCACCACCTTGGTGAAAGCGCCCAGACCCATCAGCTGCGCGCCCATCTTCTCGGCCATCTTGGCTGCCGCCAACAAACGGCGATAGGTGAACTCGGGGCTGCGCGACAGCATCTCTTTGGGCGTGCCGCCGATCGAGATCAACCAGCCCTCGGCCTCTGCGCCGCTGGGCGAGACGATGTTTTCCATCTTGCAGTACACCATCGGCGGCAGGTGCGCTGCGAGGGTCTCGACCTGGTCCATCACGAACTTGGGCGTGGCCTTGGGGATCGGAAAACCTTTCTTGATGAACTCCTGGCTCAGCGGGTGGATCACAAAAGCAAAACGCCGGATCAGGCGGAACTTGCCGGTGGGGTGCAGCAGGCGCGGCTTGATCTTCAGCTCGTCCAGGATCTCCTCAAAATCGTCGTCGCTCAGCTCTTCGTGCGGCTTGCCTACGGCCGCCAGGATCATCGCTTCGATGGCGTTGATGCCCACCACGCGCTCAAAGAGCTGCGGCGAGGTGTCGATGACCAGGTTGACCTTGCACTTCTTGAAGAACTCCATGCGCTCGTCATCCACCGCCGAGGTGATGATCGTCTTGCCCTCCAGGTTGCTGACGTGGCCCACCTGCTTGAGCTCTGCAAAGGTGCCGACGATCACGTGGGCCTTGGCAATGGCAGCGGCAATACGCTGGTTCTTGAAGCCCGGCAGCGCGTTTTCCAGGATCTCACGCGACTTGCCGGTCAGCGCCCACTCGCTGCCCTTGGCGTACATCTCGAGTTGGGTCAGAGAGCTCAGCAGCGTGGGCGCGCCGGTCTGTGCCAACGCATCTGCAAAAGACAGGTTGGGCGTGTAGTCCGACATCGCCACCGCCATGTCGTAGTTGCGCATGCCGGACAAGAACAGCACCCGGCTGTTGTTGAAGTAGTGGCCGAGCTCGTTTTGAACGTAGCGCACGGCGCGCACCTGCAGCAGCCGGCGCAGCTTGGCACCCGTGGTGGCGGGCACACGCGTGACGACGTTGAGCAGTCGGCGTGACTCTTTGTTGATCACGGTGTTCTGGCCCACATGCAGGTGGTCGCCCATCTCGCCCAGGCCGATCGCGTCTGCCGTGGCCTGGTGCCTGCGCATCAGCTCCCAGGCCTTGCTGGTGTCGTTGTCTGCGCCCAGGCGCTTGACCTCGAAGTCATGGCCCAGAAAGCGCGTCTTGAAGCTGAAATCCTGCTTGGACGAGCCGAGCGAAACGGTCACTACTTTTTTCATTTTTGGGTCTCCGAATGTGTGAGCGTCAGGGCTTCAAGTGCCTGAGTTGGATGCTTTGCTGCTTGCTGCCTTCTTGCGGGGTGCCGAAGGCATCCTGGCTGCGCCGGCCGTCTTTGGGGCAGCTTTGGGGGCAGCTTTGGGCGCAGTTTTAGGCGCAGTTTTAGGCGCAGTTTTGCGAGTGGTGGTCTTGCTGCTCACGCTCTTGCTGCTCCGACTCTTGTCAGCCGGGGCCTTGCGGCGCGCTGCGGCGGCGGGCGGGCTTTCAGTGGGCAGCACCTGGCGGATCATTGCCTCGCACTGCGCCTGGGTCATGTAGCGTGGCACCGGGTAGCCGGTGTGGGCCTCTTTGCAAGCGGCTTTGGCCAGCGCGCGGATGTCTTCCGGCTTCAGCGCCTGCAGCGTTTTGGGGATGCCCAGGGCCGCGTTGAGCGCATCCACACCGTCCAGAAACTTCTGCGCCAGCGTGTCTTCGTCTTCGCTCTCGTCGCCCAGCTTGGCGCGGATGGCCAGTTGAGCCAGCCGGTCGGTGATCGCCGGGGCCGAATACTTCAGCACATGCGGCAGCATGATGGCGTTGGCCAGCCCGTGCGGCGTGTGGTACTTGCCGCCGAACTGGTGCGCAATCGCATGCACATAGCCGACGTTGGCCCGCGTGAAGGCAATGCCGGCGTAGGTGGAGGCCAGCGACATCTTCTCGCGCGCCTGCAGGTTGCCGCCGTCGGTGTAGGCCGTCAGCAGGTTCTCGAAGATCAGGCCCACGGCCGACAGCGACATGCCCTCGGTGTAGGGCGTGGCCCATTGGCCGACATAAGACTCCACCGCGTGCGTCAGCGCATCGATGCCGGTGGCTGCGGTGATGTGCGGTGGCAGCCCGGTCATCAACAGCGGGTCCAGCGCCGCCATCTTGGGCACCAACCGGGTGTCGATGATGACCAGCTTGGTCTCGCGCTCGGGGTCCGAGATCACCGCCGCTACCGTCACTTCCGAGCCCGTGCCGGCTGTCGTGGGCACGGCATAGATCGGCGCCGGCGAGCGCAGTCCCTTGAAGTAGCCGGCCAGTTGGCGCAGCGATTTGTCCGGGTTGGCGATCGAGGCTGCAATGGCCTTGGAGGCATCCATCGACGAGCCACCGCCAAAGGCCACGATGGCGTCGCAGTCGTGCTCTTTGTAGAACTCGATGCCACGCTTGATCAACGGCATCGGGGCATCGGGCGTGATCTCGTCGAACACCACGAAGTCGGTGCCACCTGCGCTCAGCGCATCGCTCAGGCCCTTCAGCAGCCCCAGCTTGGAGATCACGGCATCGGTCACGATCAGGATCTTGCGGTGGCCAAAGCCTGCCACTGCCTGGCCCAGTCGAGCGCTCGACCCGGGGCCGACCAGCAGTGTGGGCTGCGGGATGGGCAAGAAGCGCGTCAGCTTGCCGACGCCCTTCATCAGCGCTGACAAACCCGCCGCGCGGGTCGAGTCGGGGATGAAATCCAGGTTCACAGGGGCTTCTCCATGCTTTGAACAGGGGTCATTGTCCCAGCCGCGGCCGCTTCGGCCCATGCGCGCAGACCCGCACATCGATGATCTGCTGGAGGATCTGGAGCAGGCGCTGGGCAAGGTCTGAGTCAAGGCCTGAGGCAAGGCCTGAGGGTGCGGCGCAACCTTCGCCTGCTCGTCAGCCCTCCATCTTCCACACATAGCTGACGCTGCCCAGGCCCGGCAAGAAGCCGGGTGCAGCCGGAAAAGTGCACTGCCGCAAGGTGTCCATCGCACTGGCGTCCAGCAGCCGGTGCCCGTCTCCATCCCCGCTGGGCTTGGTGATGGCAATGCGCACCACCTTGCCCAGGGGGTCCACTTCGAACTGCAGCTCAGTCGAGCCTGCAGCGCCAGCGCTCTTGGCCGCCGCCGGGTAGACCGCCTTGGGGCAGTTGGCCTCGGTCATCGTGACTCGGCGCGGCTCGGTGGCCTGGGGCGGGGTGGCGCAGCCGGTGACGAGCAGGCACGCCAAGGCCGCGAGCAAGGCTGCTGGCCTGAGTCCGGTCTGATGGTGCCGCGTATGCTGGCGGCAGCAAGCTCGTGCTTTGTCGCTGGCCTGATGAAGTGCTGTCTGCATGAGGGCTGAATCCAAGGTTTGGTGATGCTCACTTGCGGTCACGGCTGGGGGCAGGTCACGCGAGTTGTCACCCAGACAGGGATTCTGGATCCTTCATGCTGGTACAACACGGCATGGGCCGAGCGGGGCGTGCATGAGCGCGTCTGCGGCGCGCTGTGGCGTGAGCCGACCCCAGGTATCGCAGGCCTTGAAGCGTTTGGAGCCGGTCGGCCGAGTCCGCTTGGGGCGCGGCCAGATCGAGGTCTTGAACTTGAGTGGCTTGGCCAGCGCCAGCCGCTGAGCCACTCCCGAGAAGGCGTGGCGTGCGACGCACTGATCGCCGCCGTCACGCCAGCAGATCCTGCGCGGATGTGCAACGACGCATGGCGGGCGAATGCGCGATTTCATGTCATCGGTTTGGCGGAACGGACCACTAGAAGCGCCGGGAACGGGCGGTCCCGGCCCTTCATCGGGGATTCGCGGTTGGAGGTGTTTGCGCAGACCCTGGCAAGATCCAGCAAGTCCTCAACCTCAGTGCATTGAACCGGGTCGTTGCGCTTCGGACTTGAAACCAACCTGCAAAAATGGAACTGACCCCCGTCAATACGGTGGGCGCATGCTTGCCAAACTTGCCCAGCGTTGCCGCAGCGCCACGCGCAGGACCCCTTAGGCCACCGAACAGGAGAATCGTAATGTCCGATGCCGTAGCTCCTCTGCGAGACTTTGTTGTCGCCATGACGCGACTTGTCGGCGCCACCAGCGACGAATCGCGCCTCTTGAGCGAAGGCCGGCTGCTGCTGGCCCGTCTGATCGAGGCTGAAACCTGGCTGCCGCAGTCTTTTGCGGCGCCGCGCACGGACCGGTATGCGCAGTACCTGCTGCACTGCGATCCGCTGGATCGCTTCTCGGTGCTCAGTTTCGTCTGGGGTCCAGGCCAGAAGACACCGGTGCATGACCACACCGTCTGGGGCCTGGTCGGTGTGCTGCGCGGCGCCGAACGCTGCGATGAGTTCACGCTGCAGGACCGCAAGCCTGTCGCCACCGGGCAGCACCATGTGATGCAGCGCGGGGCGATCGAGGCCGTCTCGCCCACCGTCGGCGACTGGCACCGTGTCAGCCATGCCTGGGACGAAGGCCCCGCAGTGAGCATCCACGTCTACGGCGCCAACATCGGCGCTGTGCGCCGCCACCGTTTGGACGACACGGGCACGACGATCGACTTTGTCTCCGGCTACGACAACGTCATGGTGCCCAATCTGTGGGACCGGTCGGCGGCCGTGCGCGCACAGGTGGGCCGATGATTCTGGTCGCGCGTCAGGATGGGGTTCTCACACTGACGCTGAATCGTCCCGAATTGGGCAATGCGCTGGGTGCCGCTCTGGTCGAGGACTTGTTGGGTCACTGCGGTCATGCCCTGGCCGATCCGGACATTCACACCCTGTTGCTGCGTGGGGCGGGCAAACACTTTTGTACCGGCCTGGATTTGTCGGATCTCGCCACGGCGAGCGATGGCGATCTGCTGCAGCGGTTGGTGCGCATCGAGACGCTGTTGTCGCTGTTGTGGCATGCACCGATCCGCACCGTGGCCGTGGCGCAGGGCCGGGCATGGGGCGCGGGGGCCGACTTGTTCGCGGTGTGCGAGCAACGCCTGGCGACGCCAGGCACCACTTTTCGCTTTCCAGGCGCGCAGTTTGGCATTGTGTTGGGCACGCGCCGCCTTGCGGAGCGCATCGGCACCGATGCGGCGCGCCGTTGGGTGCTCGAAGGCAGTGAACTCGATGCCCGACAGGCGCAGGACGCCGGACTTGCCACCGGCATCGGCGACACCGCAGACCTGACCATCATGGCCGTGGAGGCAGCCACAGCGCGAGCCATTCGCAGTGCCACCCGAGCCGACCTGCGTGACGCGGACCTCGCTGCGCTGGTGCGATCTGCGGCCCCGCCCGGGCTGCAGGCGCGCATTGCGCGCTATCGCCAGCTGCTGCTCGCGCGCCGCGCCACCTGACAATTTCTTGCTGGCGCATTGATCCCATGAGCAGAGTCAACATCCGCTGCGAGGGACTTGTTCAGCGTTGCCCCAGGCCACACGCTTGAGTTCGCGCCGCACAGCGGCAACGCACGTGGGCACTTTCGCCAGTCGTCCGTTCCGCCAATGAGCTTACAAATGAGATCGATGCGTTCGTCGGTCAGGCCAGCAGCGTAGGCGGCAGCAGGCGTCGAGGCGAACCTGCGAAAGACGAGGACCATTCGGTAGAGCGCGCGCGGCTTCCACTTCTTCCATCACGGGCGCGCTCAGCGGCATGGTGACGTTCCGATTCATCTGTCCTGCAGCGGCTGCAGATGCGGTCCACCTTAGAGTACGCCCTTCTCACGAATCGGAACAGAGGATGAACAACACGCTGCTCAAAGGCCTGGCGCTGCTTGAGGTGCTGGCCCATGCCGAGCGCGCGATGGGCGTCACCGACCTGGCGACCCAGGCCGGCCTGGGCAAGAGCCACGCGCACCGGCTTTTGCAGGGCCTGGGGGAGGCGGGTTATGTTCGCCAAGAGCAGGCGTCCGGCAGCTACGCCACCACCATCAAACTGTGGGAACTCGGGTCTGTGGTGATGGCCAAGATCGGCTTGAAGCAACTGGCCGAGCCCTTCATGGTTTGGCTGCTGGCACAGTTTCGTGAGACAGTGCACCTGTCAGTGCTCGATGGCGACGAGGTGGTTT
>JBBQIB010000165.1:0-9323 GCA_038324515.1 Burkholderiales bacterium | reverse complement strand
CGAGCCCACCACTGCGCTGGACGTCACGATCCAGGCGCAGGTGATGGCGTTGCTGCTGCGGCTGCAGCAGGAACAAGGCATGGCCTTGGTGCTGATCACACACGACCTGGCAGTAGTGGCTGAAATGGCGCAGGCCAGTGCCGGCCGGGTGGCGGTGATGTATGCCGGGCAGGTGGTCGAAACTGGCACTGCCGATGCGCTGTTTGAGCACCCCCGCCACCCGTACACCGCTGCGTTGCTGGCGGCCTTGCCAGAGCACAACCGCGGCGCCAGGCGGCTGAGCACATTGCCAGGCATCGTGCCCGGCAAACTGGACCGGCCAGCGGGTTGCTTGCTGGCGCCACGCTGTGGCTACGCGCAGGCACGTTGTCAGCAAGAAAGGCCAGCGTTGGTTGAAGGCGTGCGTTGCTTTTTCCCGTTGCTCACAGTCACTGCTGCGGAGGTCGCGCATGGCTGAGCAGCGATCTGGTGCAGCGCAGGGCGCACCCACACAGCAGCCACTCGCCATGCAGGCGCAACAACTCAGCCGCCACTACCGCGTCAGCCAAGGTCTGTGGCGGGCACCTGCCATCGTCAAGGCCCTGGCCGGCGTGTCCTTCAGCCTGCCTGCTGGCCGCACCTTGGCCGTCGTGGGCGAGTCAGGCTGCGGCAAGAGCACGTTGGCGCGTCAGCTGACACTGGTCGAAGCACCCAGCGCCGGCAGCCTGCACATCGGCGGGCAAGACGCGCTGGCAGCAGCGACGGCCAGCCAGCGCAACACCGAAGCCTGGCGCCAGATGCGCAGACAGGTGCAGATGGTGTTCCAGAACTCGTACGCCTCACTCAACCCGCGCAAGACCATCGCCAGCGCGCTGGCCGAACCCCTGCTGATCAACACCACGCTCAGCGCGGCAGAGCGCCAGGAGCAGGTGCTGCAGATGCTCAAGCGCGTAGGCCTGCGGCCCGAGCATGCGCAGCGCTACCCGCACATGTTCAGCGGCGGCCAGCGCCAGCGCGTGGCGGTGGCGCGCGCGATGATGCTGCAGCCAGCCGTGGTGGTGGCGGACGAGCCCACCTCGGCGCTGGACCTCAGCATCCAGGCGCAGATCCTGAACCTGTTCATGGACCTGCAGGACAGCACCGGCACCGCTTATGTGTTCATCAGCCACAACCTGAGCGTGGTCGAGCATGTGGCGCACGAGGTGATGGTGATGTACCTGGGCGCCGCCGTCGAGCATGGCCCCAAGGCCGCCGTGCTGGGGCGCCCGTTGCATCCGTACACCCAGGCGCTGCTGGGCGCCGTGCCGGTGCTCAAGGCCGCCGACCGCAAACCCCGCATCGCGCTGAAAGGCGAAACCCCCAGCCCTTTGAAGCCGCCCAGCGGCTGCAGCTTTCACACTCGCTGCCCGCTGGTGCAGCCGCGCTGCAAGACCGAAACGCCGCTCTTGCGTGAGGTGGCTGGGCGGCAGGTGGCTTGTCATCTGGTACAGGGTTGAAAAGCCAGCTCCCGCGAGTTCACGGAACTTGCTGCTGATGACCTGATTCTTGCGGTGCTTCGCGTGCAAAAGCTTCAGGTTCAGGCTCTGCAACGGGCTGGACGGGTCATTCGTCACCCGCCCGCGGCGCTTCGCTCCCCTGCCGCGACAAGGCTTGCAACAGCACGCTGGGTTGCCCCTGGCGAGCAGCAGCACAGCTGGCACGCTCGCCGAAATAGGCGGTCATCGCATCAAACTCCTCAAAAACATGACAGGCGTGGTCAATTCGACGCCAAACCGGCCCGGCGCATTGCCAAAGTCTTGCTGGACCACCACATCGGTATCCAGGACGATACGCCGCACCGCAGCTCGCGACAATTTCTCAGAAGATCTCCATCGCGACCTTGTGCCTGCATACCATCGACCGGTCTTGTCATGCGGTGTGCGATGGCCGCAAACCTGGAGGGTCGTGCCGCATGAGCTTGCCCGAAAAGCTGCTGAGCGCTGTGCATGAGCTGCGCCTCCAACAAGCGGTCGATCCTTGGCAGCAAGCTGAGCCGGCTGAGCCAGCTGAGCCAGCTGAGCCGATACGCGGCTTGAAGGCCGGACCCAGCATTGACTTGGCGGTGCTGGTTTTCACACCAGGATCGCGGCCTTCGGGTGCCAATGTGCTGTTCTCGCGCGAGCACCCGCAAGGCTGGGTGGCCGAGTTCGGGCCCAACTTGGGCGCGGTTCAGAATCTGCGTTTTGATGCTGACCCGCAAGACTTAGCTGGCCAGTCGATCGCCTGGTTGCCAGGGGCAGATTGGAAAAAACTCTCTTGGCAGCCTCTGTCTGGCCCAGGGCAGGCCCATGGCCCACGTTTTGTTGCCCCCTACCCGGCCTCGCTGCTCAAGCTGATGGTGGCGGTGGGCGTGGCCCTGGCGGTCGACGAAGACCTGTGTGGCTGGCCCGAGGCTTTGGAGCCGATGATCACGGTCAGCGACAACGATGCCACCGACACCTGCGTGGCGCTGCTGCACCGCCTGGGCTGGTTGAGCCCGGCCGCAGACAACCGGCTCAACCGCCAGTTCGTGGCCTGGAGCTTGCCCACTCTGCAGATCAACCGCACGCAGCCCGATGGCGGATGGCGCAACGCCGACGGCGCCGGGGTGGGCCAGATCCACATGACGGCGTGGGACACCGTGCGGCTGTTGTGGCTGATCGACGAAACGGCACCGCCCGCACCCTGGCTGCCGCCCAACACGCCTGGGCTCAGCCCCGGCAGCCGCGCCCATCTGCACGCCGTATTGCGGCGCCAGCAACTCGACGAAGTGCTGTCCAGCGGCAGCTTGCGTGGCACCCCGGGTTGGGTGCCGGGCGGGCCTGATGCGCCGGCCTTTGCCCACAAGACCGGCACCACCGACAACTACGCTTCCGACGCCGGTATCGTCAACCACGGCGGGCTGCACTACATCGTTGCCGTGCTCACCAGCCTGGGCCGGCGCTATGCGCCAGACGAGCGCTGCGCGACGACCTGGCGGCTGCCGGCCTTGGGCGCGGCGGTGGCCAGCATCGTGGCTCAGCTGCATCCAGGCGTGTGAACTCACACCGCCCCCACATTCCACTTCTGAGAGGCTGAGCCCACCGATGTTTCTGATTCCCCCTCTGCCCCAGGACAGCCTGATTGCCGTTGTCGCCCCTGCGGGCCCGGCGCAGCCCGATGCGCTGGCCAGGCTGCCGGACCTGTACGCCCGTTTTCGCTTTCGCGTGCGCATCTACCCCGGCTGCCACGCCACCTGCGCCGGTGAGCCAGGCGCGGGAGCAGACTACCTGGCAGGCGACGACGCCACCCGGCTGGCGGACCTGCATGCCGCGCTGGCCGCGCCCGATGTGGCCGCCATCCACTGCATGCGCGGCGGCTACGGCGCCATGCGCTTGCTGCCCGAGATCGACACCACACTGGTGCGCAGCGCGCGCAAGCTGCTGATCGGCTACAGCGACATCACCGCGTTGCATGCGCTGTGGTGCCGCGAAGGCCTGGTCAGTCTGCATGCGCCGATGCCGACCTCCGACCACCTCAAGGCAGGCCGCGAGGCCGACACCGAAGCGCTGTTCAAGCTGCTGCAACAAGGGCACGCTGCGGGCAGCACGTGGCAGCCCGCGCTGTTGCCAGGGCCTTCGCTGCGCATTGCCGGCAGCGCCACCGGACGGCTGGTGGGCGGCAACCTGAGCCTGGTGGCGGCTTTGCTCGGCACACCTTTCGCCTGGCCGGCACACGGCAGCATCTTGTTTTTGGAAGACATCAACGAAGACGCCCACCGCGTCGACCGCCTGTTGACCCAACTGCGCCTGGCCGGCGTGCTGGATGCGGTGGCGGGCTGTGTGCTGGGCAGTTTCACCGACGGCGACCGGCCGCTGGGCCCACTGCAACAAATGCTGGCGCCACTGGGCAAGCCCACGCTGGGCGGCTGGCCAGCAGGGCACGGCACACCCAACCTGCCGCTGCCGCTGGGTGCGCAAGTGCGGCTGGAGGTGTCGGCCGACATCGCACAAAGCAGCAGCTTGAGCTGGCTGGACAGTTGATCGTTGGAGTGTGGGTGGGCAGGTCGCCGGCTGTGCGGCCGCTCATGGAGGCAGTCATGCGAGCGAACGTGGAGGCGGATATGCAGGCGGTCATGCGGGCAGTCATGCAAGCGGTCATGCACGCGGTCAGGCGGGCGGTCACTGCTCCAGCCTTCAGAATGCAGTCCTGCGCCTGAATAGACCGACCTTGAGCCCGAACCCCGACCCGCCCTTGTTGCACTCGCTGCCCTTGCTTGCCCAAGGCAAGGTGCGCGACCTCTACGCGGTGGGCGAAGACCGCTTGCTGATGGTGGCGAGCGACCGCCTGTCGGCCTTTGACGTGGTGATGAAGGCGCCCGTCCCAGGCAAGGGCCGGTTGCTGACACAGATGGCGCTGTTCTGGTTCGACAAGCTGGCCGGCATCGTGCCCAACCACCTGACGGGGCAAGACCCGGCCAGCGTGGTCACGGCCGATGAAGCGCCGCTGATCGAGGGCCGCGCGATGTTGGTCAAGAAGCTGCAACCGCTGCCTTGCGAAGCGGTGGTCAGGGGCTTTGTCGCAGGCTCGGGCTGGAAGGAATATCAAAAGAGCGGCACCGTCTGCGGTATCCCGCTGGCCAGTGGGCTGACACCCACCACGCCGCTGGCCGAGCCGATCTTCACGCCGGCCACCAAGGCCGCAGTGGGCGACCATGACATCAACATCGGCTTTGCCGAATTGCAGACACTGCTGGGCCCACAGCGAGCAGAAGAAGTGCGCACCAAAGCCATCGCACTCTTCAATGCTGCCAGCCGGCATGCACGCAGCTGCGGCATCGTGCTGGCCGACACCAAGTTCGAGTTTGGCCTGGATGAGCACGGCCAACTGACGCTGATGGACGAGGTGCTGACGCCCGACAGCTCACGCTTCTGGCTGGCCGATGCGCTGGCCCAGGGCCGCATCGAAGCGCTGGACAAACAACCCCTGCGCGACTTTCTGGCCTCGGTGGCTGTGACCGGGGGCGCCGAGCAAGCAGCGTTGGAGCTGCCGCCGTCGGTGATCGAAGGCATTCAGCAGCGCTACCAAAGCGCTCATCGCATGCTGTGCGGTGCGCCAGCGCACAGCTGAAAAATCACCCAACAACGCCCAAAAAGTCCGACACCCATGAGCCTCGCTGCATTGAAGCCTTCCACAACGCACCTGCGCGTCCACCGCTTTGCTGGGCTGGCCAGCGGCCCGCGCCTGATCATCACAGGTGCTGTGCATGGCAACGAGACCGCTGGCACCCAAGGCATCCTGCGCGTGATCGAAGAGATCGACAGCGGCCAACTTGACATCGTGCGCGGCAGCGTCACCTTTGTGCCGGTGTGCAACCCGCTGGCTTATGTCGAGAAGCGGCGCATGGGCGAGCGTAATCTCAACCGGCGGTTGCAACCCAGCGCTGCGCCACAGGACTACGAAGACCGCATCGCCAGCGCGCTGTGCCCCTTGCTGGCGCAGCACCAGGTGCTGCTGGACCTGCACAGCTTTCGCAGCCCCGTCCGCCCTTTCGTGATGCGCGGGCCGGCCATTAACCGCGGCCTGCTGGAGCCCTTTGCGCACGAGCAGGCCGAGGCGCAACTGGCAGCGCATCTGGGGCTGCAGCGGGTGGTCGACGGCTGGATGACGGCCTACGCCGCAGGCGTGACGGCGCGGCGCGCCCGCGCACTGAACCCGGGCAGCGTGCAAGAAGACCCGAGCTACGCGGTAGGCACCACCGAATACATGCGCAGCCAGGGCGGCTATGGCGTGACGCTGGAATGCGGCCAGCACGACGACCCCGTGGGCCCCGAGGTGGCTTACCGTGCGATCCGCCAGACGTTGGCGCTGCTGGGTCTGGTCGACGAATCGCCCGCCCCGCCCAGCGGTCCATTCGAATGCCTGACCCTGGCCGAAGTGGTCGACCGCCATGCCGCAGACGACCAGTTTGCCAAGGCCTGGACCAGCTTCGACCCGCTGGCGGCAGGCGATCTGATCGCCTGCAGGGCCGACGGCAGCGAGGTGCGCGCAGCGCAGGCCGGCTACATCGTCTTCCCGGACCATGCGGCGCTGCCGGGGCACGAGTGGTTTTATTTGGCAGGAGCCAGCGAACGGCCGCTGTGAGGCCAGTGCGGTGGCGGCCATCAGGCAACAGCGGTCATCGGGCAAAAGCGGTCATACAGCGGCCGTCGTGCCCGCTGCGGCCGATAATCCACCATGGCTTTGAAAAGGATCGTGGTGGGTTTGTCCGGCGGCGTCGATTCGGCCGTCAGCGCCTGGCTGCTCAAACAACAGGGTTTCGAGGTCATCGGCATCTTCATGAAGAACTGGGAAGATGACGACGACAGCGAATACTGCTCGTCCAACATCGACTTTGTAGATGCTGCTGCGGTGGCCGACGTGATCGGCATCCCGATCGAACATGTCAACTTCGCGGCCGAATACAAAGACCGCGTGTTTGCCGAGTTTCTGCGCGAGTACAGTGCAGGCCGCACGCCCAACCCCGATGTGTTGTGCAACGCCGAGATCAAGTTCAAGGCCTTCCTGGACCACGCACTGCGACTGGGTGCTGACCACATCGCCACCGGGCACTACGCGCGAGTGCGCCAACGCAATGGCCGCTTTGAGCTGCTCAAGGGGCTGGACCCGGGCAAAGACCAGAGCTACTTTCTGTACCGCCTGAACCAGGCGCAATTGGCCAAGACACTGTTCCCGGTGGGCGAGCTGCCCAAGACCGAGGTGCGGCACATCGCAGCGCAGATTGGACTGCCCAACGCGCAAAAGAAGGACAGCACCGGCATCTGCTTCATCGGCGAGCGGCCGTTTCGCGCGTTCTTGCAGCGCTACCTGCACAACCAGCCTGGGCCGATGCTGGACGAGCGCGGCGCCGAGGTGGGGCAGCATGTCGGCCTGTCTTTCTACACCTTGGGCCAACGCCAGGGCCTGGGTATTGGTGGTGTGGCTTCGGGTGGTGGCAGCCACGCGCCCTGGTATGTGGCGCACAAAAACCTGCAACTCAACACCTTGCATGTGGTGCAAGGCCACGACCACCCGGCGCTGCTGTCACCCTGGCTGCAGGCGCAGGACTTGAGCTGGGTGGCAGGCAGCGCGCCCGCTGGAGGCAGGCTGGCAGCCAAGACGCGCTACAGGCAAGCTGACGCGGGTTGCAATCTGTCTTGGATCCAAGGCACCGACGACCTGTCGGGTGGAGATACAGACCCACAGTCGAGAGCCGAGGCTCTGACCGTGCAGCTCGATTTCGATCAACCCCAGTGGGCCGTGACGCCCGGCCAGAGTGCCGTGCTCTATGACGCCGAGGTGTGTCTGGGCGGCGGCGTGATCACCGCTGCACAAACACCGGTGTTCAAGCCATCGATGGCTGGACGGTTTGCCGCTGGCCGGCGCAAAGTGCGGGCCTCGGCAGCGCAAACCGTGCGGCTGTCAGGCTGAGAGCACTTCCACCGTCAGCCGGCCCGTCGATGGCCATCAGTTGCAGCAGTCTTTGGACTCTGCGGATGGTGCTTGACCCGCAACCCTCAAGGCGGCGCAGGGAACGCGATGGCCTCGATGTCCGCATCGCGCAGCGTCGCGCCTTCGGCATGGAGACGGTCGAAGGTGGCGTCGCCCAAGGCGGCGTGGGCGAGTTGCACGGCGCGGGCGTGCGCCGCGGCTTCGTTGGGCTGGCGCTCGCCGGCGCGGGCATTGGCGTCGTCGGCGTAACCCGCCAGACGCGCGCTGGCTTCCAGGCGGCCGTCGAACGCGGCCAGCAGCGTCACAACGTCGGCGAAGTAGGGCTGCATGTCGAACAGCGTCGCCTGCGCCCAGCCGGCGCGCAGGTGCGGACGGGCCTGCTCGTGTTCGCCCAGGGTCAGCAGTGCGGCCGACAGGTTCAGGCGGGCGTAGGCCAGCCCGCGCTCATCGCGCCCGCCGGCCAGCGACGCGACCAGGGCCACGCCGGTTGCCGCGGCCTGCGCCGGGTTGCCGGCGGCGAGTTCCGCGTCGACGAGGTTGCCGAGGGCGCCTACGTCCGGTCTCCCGCGGGCCTCCGCCACGGCGACCAGCCGGCGCGTCCAGTGCAGATACGCCGCCATGTCGCCGCGGGCCCGGGCCACAAAGCACTCGGCCTCGACCCGCCAAAAAGCCCGAGCCGGCGGCCATGCCGGGTCGGCCAGCGCTCGCGCCTGCGCGAGCGCCGCCTCGGCGGCCGTCAGTTCGCCGCCAGTCGACTCGGCGTTCGCGAGCGCGGTCTGCGCCCTGTGGTGCGCCCAGCGGGCCGGCGCCGCGTCGGTGGCCGACAACGGCGACATGCGCGCCACGCAGCGACGGGTCAGCACCAGAGCGCGCTGCTTTTGGGTGTTGCCGATCGAGCCGGAGACAAGCCTGCACACCCTGGCCAGCAGATCGGCACCCTCCAGGCGCTCGATCAGCGGCTCGACCGCGTCCGCCTGCGCCAGCCGCTCGCGGTGGGCGCTGCCCGGCAACACCCCGCCCATCGTCGTGGCGATCTGCACCACCGAGACCGCATCGTCGGCCGCCCGGGCCCAGGCCAGCGCCTCGCGGCCGTTGTCCAGGTCGGCGGCCATCGACTGCCGCCGTGCATCGGCGCCGATGGTGCCGGAGTAGGACGCCTCGTCAGCCGCATCGAAGAGCGCCGCCACCGCCAGCGCATGGCGCCGCCGCAGCGCCGGTTCTTCGCCCGCCTGCTGCAGCTTCTCGCGCGCAAAGAGTCGCGGCGTGTCGAGCAGCCGGTATCGCGGTTCTCGCGACTCGACCGCGTCGTCGGGCGCCAGCGCCAGCACCAACGAACGGTCGACCAGCAGCGCCAGCGCGTCCAGCACCGCCCATTCGTCCAGGGTGTCGTCGAGATTGCCTTGCCTTTGCGCATCGGGATCGGGCGCGTCGGACACCACCTGCTGCACCAGCGTCAGCGACGCACTGCCCGCAAACACCGACAGCCGCCGGAACACGGCCCGCTCGCGCTCCTCCAGAAAACCGTGGCTCCACTCGAGCGCGGCGCGCAGCGTCTGCTGGCGTGCCGGCGCGATGCGGTTGCGACTGCTGGTCAGCACCTTGAGCCGGTCGCCCATGGAGGTGGCCAGCCGCTGCACACCGAGCATTGGCGCGCGCGCAGCGGCCAGTTCGATGGCCAGGGCCAGGCCGTCGAGCTGGCGGCACAGGTCGATGACGGCGGGGGCGTTGGCGTCGGTCAGGGTGAAGCGGCTGTCGGCCGACTGCGCCCGCTCAGTGAACAGCGCCACGGCACCGAAGCTCAACGCTTCGGCCGCCGGCAGCGGGCCCTGCGGCACGGCCAGCGCGCCGATCCGGTG
>JBBQIB010000164.1:0-9344 GCA_038324515.1 Burkholderiales bacterium | reverse complement strand
CTGCCGCCGCCCAGCGCCAACGGGTAGTGGGTGGGCACCAGGGTCGGGCCGCTGAGGCTGACGTTGAAGACCAGCGCATCGCCTTCTGGCACCGCGTCACCCGCGATGCCTGGGGCGCCAGGTTCGATGTCAACCACCGTGGGTGGCAGTGCCTGGGTGTCGTCGTCGACGATGACGCCTGTACCGGTGACTCCACCCACCAAGACCGGCAGGGTCTCGTCGCCTTCTACCTGGGTGTCCTGGACAGTGGGCACCGTGATCGTGAAGCTGCCGATGCCGGGCGGTACCGTGAGGCTGCCGTCAGGGTTGAGCACCACGCCATCGCTGAACACGGGGTCGCGGTGGTCGGCCGCAGACGCGCTGCCACCACCCAGCAAGAAAGGATACAACGTGGGCGCGTGGGTGGGCTCGCTGAGGGTGACCGTGTAGACCAGCGTCTCACCTTCGGGCACACGGCCGCCCTGAATGTCCTGAGACGGGTTGCCTGGCCCAGGCTGGCCACCCGGACCGGTAGGACTGCCGGGGTCGGCTGGGCTGCCCGGCCCACCGGGACCCCCTGCAGGGGCAGGGCCCGGCATGACACTGAGCACTGTGGGTTGGTCGTTGTCCAGGATCGCCCCGCTGGCCTGCGCGCCGCCCAGGCGCAGAACCAAGGTTTCGGTCGTCTCCACGCGGGCATCGTCCAGCGTCGGCACCGTGACCGCAAAGTTGGCTACCCCCGCAGGCACCGTGATGCTGCCATCCGGATTGCGTGTCACGCCGGCGCTGAACAACGGCTCGCCGATGTCGGCGGCGCTGGCGCGACCCAGCTCAGACCCCAGGTCGAGGGCAAAGTCCAGTTGCTGTGGCTGGTCACTGGCCTGCGCCAGCTGCACCAGAAAAACCAACGCATTGCCCTCCACCACTTCGTCACCGGCGATCTGCGGCGCAGCTGCCGTCAGCCTGGCCGCCACAGGCGCGGCCAGTGTTGCGAAAGGTGCCAACGTAGGCTGAAAGGCCGCAACGATGGGCGCAAAGCTCAGCGCGCCCCTGTCGGGCAGTACCTCTTGCAAGCGCTCGACCCGCAGGCCGGCTTGCAGGCCGCCTTCGGCGCTGCTGTTGCCGGCGGCGGTGGCAAAGTCGATCTCGCCTTTGTCCATGCCGGCAATCACGCGGTCCATTTCGCTGGTGTCGGGTGCGGCGGCCACTGCCGTCTCGGGCGCGGGGCAGTGCGCCAGCGGCTGCGCTTCTTCGCTCAAGCGCACGATCGCGTTCTGGTCGGTCAGGATGACGTCGCCGCGCACCACCGGGTCACCGATCTGCAGCAGCCTGAACTTGCCGTCGGCGCCGCGAATGTACGAGTTCCCCCACAAGGCCGAAACTGTGGAGCTGTGGGTGTGGACGATGACGGGCATGGTGTTCTCTCTTCAACAAATGGGCGGCGCTGAAATCAACGCTTGAATCAACACTTCACTCAACGCTCCGTGAGCGCGTTCTGTTTGACCTTCAACACCGGCTTGAGCAAATAGCTCAGCACCGACTTCTTGCCGGTGAGCACGTTCACTTCAGCCGTCATGCCCGGGATGATCGGCATCGCCTCGCCCAGCTGCGCCTTCAGGGTCTGCACGCGCACCAGGTAGAAGGCATTGCCGCGGTCGTCGATGACGGTGTCGGGGCTGATGTTTTCCACCGTCGCTTCCAGGCCGCCGTAGATCGAGGCGTCATAGGCGCTGAACTTGACGTTGGCGGCCTGCCCGGGGTGGATGAATGCGATGTCGCGCGGCTGCACGCGGGCTTCCAGCACCAGCTTGTCGTCCAGCGGCACGATCTCGACCAGATCCTTGCCGGCCTGCACCACGCCGCCCACGGTGTTGGCCAGCAGCCGCTGCACGCGGCCACGCACGGGGCTCTTGAGTTGCGACTTGTCGACGCGATCATTCAGCGCGACAGCGCTCTCGTTCAGCGCATTCAGGCGGCCCATGTTGTCGGCCAGCTCTTTGCGCGCATCGTTGCGAAAGTTCAGTTCGGTCTCCTGAATCTTGCGCTCGGCTTCGCTGATCGAGGCCTGGGCGCGCAGGATCTGGGCGCCCGACTGCTCGACTTCGCCGCGGCTGCGCGAGACGTCGCGGTCCAGCTTCAGGATGTCCATCTCGCTGACCGCCCCGCTGGCCAGCAGCGGGCGGGTGCGGTTGAGTTCTTGCTGCGCCAGCGCCAGGCCGCGCTCTGCAGCGCTGCGGCGCGCGCGCACTTCGCTCAGCTCTTGCTGGCGCTGCATCAGTTGCTGGCGGCCGATCGACAGCAGGTTGTCGAGCTCGGCAGCGCGGTTCTGAAACAGGTTCTTTTCTTCGCTGAGGATGCGTTTTTCTTCCTCACCCTGGTGCACCGGCGGATCAAAGCGGCCGCCTTCGGCCAGCGCGCGCAAGCGCGCCACGCGGGCCTGCAAGGCAAAACCCTGCGCGGCGTTTTCGCGCGCACCCGAGGTGGCCCGCGTCTCGTCGATGCGCAGCAGCACCTGGCCGACTTCGACGACCTGGCCTTCACGCACCAGAATCTCCGAGACCACGCCGCCGTCCAGCGACTGCACCTGCTGCAACTGGCGCGACGACACCACCTTGGCCTCGGCCTTGGTGACTTCGTCCACGCGCGCCAGGCCCGCCCAGACCAGCAGCGCCACCAACACCAGCGCCGTGCAGCGCGTGATCCAGCGCGCCCGGTGGCTGCGCTGGCGCGACAACAACTCGCCTGCCTCTTGCTCGAAGCTGCGCAGCGCGGTCTCGCTGCCTGCGGCTGCGCTGTTGCCGGTCGCGCTGTTGCCGGCCGCGCCATTTCTGCCCGCGATCGTGCCGCCCGCGCTCATGCTGCCCTCGCTCACACTGCCCTCGCTCATGCCGCCCTCGCAATGCGGCCGTGGGCCAGAGCTTCCATGATGCGGTCACGCGGGCCATCGGCCACCACCTTGCCGCCGTCGATGACGATCACGCGGTTGACCATCGCCAGCATCGAGGTCCGGTGCGTCACCAGCACCACTGTCTTGGCTTGCGCAAACTCAGCGATGCCGGAAGTGACCTGCGCTTCGGTCGAAAAATCCATCGCGCTGGTCGGCTCGTCCAGCAACAGAATCGGTGCGTTGTGCAGCACCGCGCGCGCCAGGCCCACACATTGGCGCTGGCCGCCAGACAGTGTCTCGCCACGCTCGCCCACTGGCATGTCAAAGCCCTGCGGGTGACGGTCCACAAACTCCGACAGACAAGCCACGCGGGCGGCTTCGCGCACCGCGTTGTCGTCAGCAAAGGGCAAGCCGTAAGCGATGTTGTCGCGCAGGTTGCCGTAGAACAGGTTCACATCCTGCGAGACATAGGCCTGGTTGCGGCGCAGGTCGGCGGGGTCGAGCTGGCGCAGATCGGTACCGTCCACCAACACGGCGCCCTGCGTGGGCTGGTACAGGCCCATCATCAAGCGCTGGATGGTCGACTTGCCCGAGCCGACACGGCCGATCAAGGCCACACGCTCACCGGCCTGGATGCGGATGTTGAGGTTCTCCAACACCGGCTCGTCGCGGCCCGGGTAGCGAAAGTGGACGTTGCGCAGCTCGATGTCGCCGCGCATCACCGCGCGTTGCACAAAGTTGCGGCCGGCCGGGCGCTCCTGGGCCTGCGCCATGACCTGGTTCAAACTCTGCAGGCTGGTGCGCACGCCCTGGTACTGCATCAGCAAGCCCACCACTTGCCCGGCAGGCGCCAGAGCGCGGGCGGCCAGGGTCGAAGCCGCAATCAATGCGCCCATGCTCAGCAGCCGTTCGTTGATCAGGTACACGCCGATGACGATGATCGACACCGAGACCATCTGCGTCAGCACCGCGGTGCTGCTGGTGGCCAGGTTGGACAGCGCGCGCATGCGCATGTTGGCCACACTCAAAAAGGCGTTGGTGTGCTCCCACTTGGCCTGCACCTGCGCTTCTGCGCCTTGGCTCTTGATGGTCTCGATGCCGTTCAGGCTTTCCACCAGCATTGCGTTGCGCGTGGCGCTGGCGCGGTGGGTGGTCAACGCGAGCTCTTGCAAACGTTTCTGCAGCACCCAGCCCAGGCCCAGAATCAGCACGCCCACCACCATCACCGGCAGCGCCAGCCAAGGTGATATCCACACCATCACGGCCAGGAACAGCAACGCAAACGGCAGATCGATCAGCGTCGTGACGGTGCTGCTGGCGATGAAGTCACGCACTTGCTCAAAGCCGCGCAGGTTCTGCGCAAACGAGCCCACCGAGCTGGGCCGGCTCTCCAGGCGCATGCCCAGCACACGCTCCATCAGCGCGGCCGAGAGTTGCACGTCGATGCGCGCGCTCGCTTCATCGACATAGCGGCTGCGCATCAGGCGCATGCCCCAGTCGGCCACCATCACCAGGCACACGCCGATGGCCAGAGCCCACAGTGTTTCTACCGCATGGTTGGGCACCACGCGGTCGTAGATGTTCATCGAGAACATCGGGAATGCGAGCGCAAACAGGTTGATCAGCAGCGCCGCCAGCAGCACATCGCGGTAGACACCGCGCTGCTCCAGCACCACGCCCCAGAACCAGTGGCGCGACAGCGGATGGCCAGGTGCGGCGTGCTCATCACTGGCGCCTGCACCGGAGCTTGAGCGAATGCCGGCCTCGGCCTTGCTGCCCGGCACCTCGGTGCGGCCATCAAAGCGGAAATGCGGACGCACGAACAGCGTGACGCCGGTGTAGCGGGCCTCCAGAAACGCACGCCGCACGTTGACCGCGCCCTGCCCGGTCTCGGGCAGCAGCACCCTGACCTGATCGCGGCCGGGTTCGCTGTCCAGCAGCACACAGCTGCGGTTGTCCTTCAGGATCAACACCGCCGGCAAGGTGGCTGCATCGATGTCTTGCAGCGCCACCCGTTGCAGCTTGCTGGCCATGCCGGCACGCGCAGCGGCGCGCTCGGCCAGCTCCAGGGTCAGCCGACCCTCCTGCAAAGGCAAGGCAGCAGACAACGAGGCCCGCGTGGCGGCCACGCCGTGCAGGCGGCAGATTTCGACCAGGCTATCAAGCAGCGGGTCCGGGGCGATCAGGTCTTCGCGCAGGCGGGGCGGGGGGGTCGGCTTTGTGGGCTGCGGGGTAGCCGCAGCAGCCCCTTTGGCCTTCTCAGACGCTTCCGTCGGCCGCGCCCCAGCCTGGGTCAGTACGGGCGGCGCCACGACTGCTGGTGGGCGCGATGGCCGCGTCGACACCGGGGTCTGGCTCATGGCCTCAGACCTTGCGTTCTTGCACGATGTGCCACTGGCCTTGCACCTGGCGCCAGGTCAGCGCGGTGCCTTTGACCTCTGCGCCTTTGTTGCTGAGCAAGCTTTGCACAAAACGTGTCTCGACGCCGCCGTCAGCCAATGGCTTGATCTGCAGCTCTTCGATTTCCAATGCGACATCGGTTTTGCCCGCCAGCAGCAGCCGCTGCTGGTGACGCCAGGCGGCGACCGAAGCCGCACCGCCTTTGAAGTCAGGCGCGTAAAAGGCCGAGAGCTGCGCAACATCGCGGCTGGCCCAGGTCTTGGCCCAGGCTTTCAGGCGCTGGTCCACCCCGGCTGCAGGTGCAGCATCCGTCAGCGGCAGCGAGACCAGCGCGCCAGGCAACTGCACCGGCATGGCGCTGGCCACGGCCGGCCTTTCGGTCGGTGCGGCCTGGCCTGTGGCATCCAGCGGCAGACTGGTGTCGCCGCCTTTGAGCGGCGCCAGGTCCACTGCCTGGGCCGGGCAGCGCATCGCCACATCCTCACCGGCCGCCCAGTTCTGGGCGTCGCCCGGCATCAGATCGCGCGACAGGTTCAGACGCGTCGTCAGCTGCGAAGTCGCAGCCAGCGTGCGGGCGTAAGCCAGTGCACGGTCGTAGACCGCGTTGGTCAGTGAGCGGCGCGCGGTGTAGGCCTCGTTCTCGGCGTTCAGCAGGTCCAAGAGGCTGCGCTGGCCGATGTCGAACTGCTGGCGATACGCGTCGCGGGCGCGTTCGATGGCGGCTGAGTTGCGGCCCAGGCTGCCCAGCTGCGAGACCAGCTTGGCGGTATCGTTGTAGGCAATCAAGACCGTCTGGCGCACATCGCGGCAGGCCTGGTCACGCAGATCCTGCGCTTGTTGCACGGCGTACTGCTGCTCACGCACACGGGCGCTGTCGGCGCCGCCGTTGTAGAGGTTCCAGTTCATCAACAGCTCGACGCCAGCGTCGGACTTGCGGCCGTCCATGTCCGCCAGGTTGCGGCCGCCAGTGGCATGCGCGCGCACACTGACTTGTGGCTGGAAGGCCGAGCGGCGGTTGCTCTCGCCGGCCCTGGCGGCGCGCAGGTTCTCAATCGTCGCAGCCACAGCCGGGCTGCGGCTGATCGCCATCTGCGCGGCTTCTGGCGCGCTGCCTGGCATGCCGGCGCGCAGCAGCTCGATCGAGCCCATGTCGGCCGGCGGCTGCTCGCCCACGATGCGCTGATACCGTGCTGCCACGTCGTGCAGGTTGGCCAGTTCGGTGTCGCGGTTGGATTCAGCCAGCGCCAGGCGTGCACGGGCCTGGTCCAGATCCACACCCCGGCCCACGCCGGCCTTGAAGCGCTCGTCGAGCTTGGCTGAAGCCTGCTGATGCTGCAGCAGGTTGTCTTCTGCCAGCGCCACCAGTTTGCGCAAGCGCTGCACGTCGTACACGGCGCGCGTGGCCTCCAGCGCGGTCTGCTCAGAGGTCTCGACCAATTCAAACCAGCGGCTCAGGCGTTCATGGCCGACCCGCGAGACATCGTGGCGAGTGGCAAAACCGTCCCACAACACCTGCGTCAACGTCAGGCCCACACCGGCGCGGTCCAGGTCCCGCGTCAAGCCGCCGCGGTCACGCGTGCTGCCGGTGCCGACATTGGCATTCAAGTCTACCCGGGGCTTCCAAGGCGCAGAAGCCACGGCCTGGGCTTCGACCTTGCCCAGATAGGCGTTGAGCCGAGCCGTCACCTCGGGGTTGTTCTGCAACGCCTGCTTGGCGGCATTGCGGGCGGCATCGGCGGACTGGGCTGCGGCGGGCGCGCTGGCCAGCAGCGAAGCCAGGGCCACAGAGGTCAAGGCAAAAGCAAATGTGTGTGCAATCTTGGCAGGCATGCGGTCTCTCCAGAGGGCTTGGGCAGACCACGGCAACAGTCGCAACTCGGCCACCGCCAAGCGGCGCCGGGTTTGCACTATGCAGCGGTCACGCCCAGCTATCGGCCTGGAAGTGAGACGGCTTGAATCAGATGGGGATGGCTGCGGGGGCTGCGTGAAGGAATGCGCAGTGCAGACTTTGCCGGCGTTTGTTCGCCTTCACCGGCCCCGGGCATCTGAAATTTGGGCGATACGATCACGCCGAATCGGGCGGTCAAGGGTCGACCTGCGCTTGAACCTCTGGGCCGTTGCATGCAACGCCCGACCTCCCACTGTAGCACCGGCTAACGCAACAGATGGCTGGCGCTCTCCAACTGACGGGCTGGCTTGGCGGGAGCTGAGCGAAGCACCAACGAGGGAGCCACCGGAGTGGTCAGAGGCGATTCGCGCTCGGCGCCTGGCGCTGAAAGCCACGCCAGCAACTCGGGGTCCAGGGCACCGACTTGTTCTTCGAGTCTGGTCAGGTCTGCCAGATACGGGGCCACTGGGCCGTAGTAATCGGTTGCCGGCCCGATGGGTTCAAACGCGAAATTGAGCCGTGACAGCGATCGTGCCAAGGGCCGTTCCATCGCCGCAAACCAGTACCGGATGCCGATGCTTCGGCTGTAGTTGTACATCTGACGGTACAGGCTGAGCAGGATCTGGGGGGCTTGATGGCGCCTGTCTCTGGCCAAGGCCGCTGCATTCTGCTCCGCCGTGACGCCCGACAGCCGATCGCCACGGCGGCGTCTATAGTCTTTTCGCACCATCAAGCGGCTGATCTCTGCCGACTGGTCGGGGTCAGGCAGATCTGTGGTTCCCACCGAAAGCTCACAGTGCTCCTGGAAGGGAAACGCGCCGTCTTGACCGGCCCGAACAAGCCTCACATAGCCGACCAGCTCGTCGTCGAAGTCCAAGGCGTGGAAGTGTGCCGCGCGCTCGTCGTGTGCATCGGTCTCAATACCATCCGGGTAGTCGTCAGGCGACAAAAAATTGCACTCAAGACAGTAGACCTGGTAGCGCAATTCAAGGGCGCTCTTCAACGGACGAACGCGGGGTGCCCTGTCTGCATAGATGCCACCCTGATTCATGCGCGATGCCCTTCAAATTTCCCGGAAAGAGGAAGCCTATTTGCGAGTCAATGCATCCAGGCTGGGCTGTCTGGTGGGCGTCATCACGATCAATCGAGGCCGGTAACTATTCAAACGTGTCGGATGATCCTACGCCCGAGCGCCGGCGAGGGCGAGGACAGTTGCATACCGTTTCATGGATGCGCACGCCGATCGACTGCTTCGACGGCCCCAGACGACGGGAAACCCACAGGCCAGGAGCTGACCTGCAGAGGGCGCACAAGCCACGAGACTTGCACCCACGTGACTGCGCCCAGGGTGGGTGCACAAAAAAAAGACCGCGAGGTTGTTGCCTCGCGGTCCGTTGTCATGCAGCTGGACAAGCTCAGCCTCGCACCGAGCTCAGCTGTTGCTGATGCTGTTGTTGTTGTTGCTGTTTTTGTTGCGACGGCGAGACACCGCACCCATGCCGAGCAATCCAAGCGCGACCAGTGCAATCGAGCCGGGCTCAGGAACAGCTTGGCCGGTCACTTGAGCCACAGACTTCACGGTCCAGCCGATCCCTGACGCCGCGCCGTTGACATCATCAAAGGTATTGGTCAGGAACAGGTCGTTGAAGCCGCCATTCGCATTCCCCAGCGAGTTGGTGTTGAAGTAGTCCATCCAGAGCCCATCTGTCACATCGAGAAAGCCCTGTCCGTTACCGCCGAAGGTACCGTTGTTGAAGTTGGTCAAATAGGATGAAACCAGATCGCCGTTCAGCACCGCGCCAGCGGCGAAGACACCTCGCAACAACAAGACCGCGCCGCCATCGGTGACGCCCGGATACATACCCGCGTTGAGATCCTTGCCGGCACCTACCAACGGGCCCAAGGAGGGATCGTAGTCTGTTGAATTGAACCAAAGATCGAAGAATCCGCCAACGGATAACGCGGTCGTCGTACAACCCGCGACGACGGTGCAACTGACCTCAGCTGTCTGATCCAGCAGGTTGCCGAATACACCTGTGATGTAGCCCTGGGCAGCACCCTTGACGAAGACCGTCGTACCAGTTGTGATGTTGGAGATATTGGAAACAGAGAAGATCCCCATCGTGTCGGCATTCGGGTTGACCGACCCGGTACTTCCCGGCGCAAGGGCGGTTGCGGCTGCATCGCATG
>JBBQIB010000163.1:0-9372 GCA_038324515.1 Burkholderiales bacterium | reverse complement strand
TGCGCAGGCGCTGTTCGCGCATCCGCGCCATCCCTACACGCGCATGCTTTTCGACGCGATTCCCGACCTTGCCATGTCGGGGCAGGAACGTCCCGCCGTCATTGGCGAGATCGCCGACTCGCTGACACCGCCGAGCGGCTGTACGTTCCATCCGCGCTGCCCACACGCCAACGACCGTTGCCGTGAAGTCGTGCCCGTCCTGCTGCCGGCCTTGGGCGCCAGCGTCGCCTGCCACGCCGTGGAGGAAGGTCGGTTGCGCTGATGCACTCGGCGTGGCGCTGAGCCTGACAGCGTCGGCGCCGACGGGGTCGAACACGACCTGCACCCCGCTGGCCCCGGTGATTACCAGGACTTCTTTGCGCCAGTCGGCGCCCGTGTAGTCGATGGCGTGCCCTGCGCCGTTCAGCAATGCCAGCTCACACTTATCCGGCGTGCTGGCGCAAGCGATGACGCGAGCGCCCAAGGCTGCGGCCACTTGCACGGCAGCCAAACCAACTCCGCCAGTGGCGGCTAGCGCCCCAGCGTGCATCAAACATCGAGATGACTCTCGAAACAGCGGTCAAAGGGTAGAGGTTCGACTGCGGGGAACATGGCGGAGACTGATGCGCGCGCCGAAGAGTGTAGCCACCACGCGAGTATGTGCGCCCAGTGGATGCAAGATCCGCTGGGGGGAAGCACTAAGGCGACGCTGAACAAGTCCCCGCGAATGTCCGCGCCCTGGATTGGGATGGGATGCCAGGCACAAACCGCAGACATAGCCTGGGCTATGGCGAGGATTTGCAACGCCGCAGACCGCCCGAAGCAGGGATGCGGGCGCCGCGAGGGACTTGTTCAGCGTTGCCCTAACGCTTGACCGCATACGGCAACCAGGTCACCAGCGCGGGAAAAAAGATGATCGCCACCACCACCAGCACCAACGCGGCGATGAACGGCAGCGCGCTACGGCTGGCATTGAGAATGCTGGTCTTGGCAATGCCGCATGTCACGAACAGACAGGCGCCAACCGGCGGAGTGATCAGGCCGATCGCCAGGCCGATGACGGTGACAAGGCCGAACTGCACCGGGTCAATGCCCTGCAGCGTGATCAACGGCCACAGTACCGGCACGAGGATGATGATGTTGGCACCCAGATCCAGCAGCATGCCGGCCACAAGGTAGACACATAGCACCAGCAACAGGATCAAGTGCGGCTCGGTGGTCAGTTGGATGATCGCACCTGCGACCGCATGCGGTATCTGCTCGCGTGTGATGATCAGTCCGTACAGCGACGCGGTCGCGATCATCAACATCACGACGCCGGTCGTGCCCATCGATTCGAGGACTATTTCGGGCAGGTCGCGCACGCGGATGGTGCGGTAGACGAACAGGCCTATCACCAGCGCATAGACCACCGCGACCACGGAGGCCTCCGTTGGCGTCGCGATGCCGTAACGGATGCTGCCAATGATCACCAATGGCATCACCAGGCCCCAGAAGCTGGCGCGCGCGGCGCGTGCGACCGAGCCCATCGAGGGCAACGGCCCACTGGGATAACCGCGGCGCACCGCGATGAGCCAGGCCGTTCCCATCAGCGCAGCCGCCATCAGAAGGCCGGGCACGATGCCGCCAAGGAACAAGTCGGTGACTGATACGCCAGTTGCCACGGCAAAAATAATCAGCGGGATCGACGGTGGAATCACCACACAGATCGTCGATGAGCTGGCCGTGACCGCTGCGGTGAAACCGGGTTCGTAGCCTTTTTCGATCATCGGCGGGATCAACGCAGCGCCAGTTGACGAGGCCTCGGCCACCGCCGAACCGGTCATGCCACCCATCATCGTGCTGGCGGCGATGTTGGCGTGCGCCAGGCCACCCCGCATGAAACCAACCAGCGAATCCGCGAAGTTGACAATGTCGCGCGCGATGCCGCTGCGACCCATCAGGTGGCCGGCCAGCAGGAAAAACGGCACCGCCAACAGCACGAAGCTGTCCATTGAAGCAGTCATCTTTTGCACCACCAGCGCCAGCGGAAGGCCGCCGTAGATCACGGCTGCAAGTGACGCGATGCCGAGCGCAAATGATACCGGCACGTTGATCACCAGCAGCAGCAAGAACGAGAGGAACAGGATCCAGGCCATGTGGTCAGCTCCTCAGCTCGCCAGCGTCGGTGGCGTCGGCCCCGATGCGAGAATGTCGTTTGTGGTTGAGCGCCCGAGCCAGCCGAGCAAGATGTCGATGCTGACCAGCGCTGCCATCACTGTGTGCGCCAGGTAGACCCATTTCATGGGTAGTTGCAGCACGGCCGAAAGCTGGCTGCCGGAAATGCCCATCAGAGTCACATTTCCCCAGGCGGTGTACAGGCAAAAGACCAGCACCAGCAACTCTACCAACCGGGCCAACACACGCCGTACTCCCGCCGAACGCAGGAGAAGCACAGCGTCCAGCGCGATGTGCTGACGTCTACGCCAAGCAACCCAGGCTCCCAGGTAGCCGATCCAGACGAACAAGTAGCGCGCCATCTCCTCAGACCAGATCAGTGGGTCGTTGAAAAAATAGCGCCAAACCACCTGCGCCAGGCAGACAGTGGTCATCACTATCACCAGCAGGATGAGCAGGGCTTCGAACGCTCGTTCGACCAGGCTCCAGAGTCGCAACATCGTACTTGCGCTGGCCCAGGGATCAGTCAGCTTGGGCGCGGATATCGGCCAACATCTTCTGATCGACCGTCTTCAGCGCGTTGGCCACCTCAGCGGTAGCGTTTCGGAAAGGCGTCGTGTCGACTTTGGACACGACCATGCCGTTCTTGCGCAGCAGTTCGATCTGCTCGGCTTCCAGCTTTGCGCTTTGGGTGCGCTGGAACGTGGTGGCTTCCTTGGCGGCGGCGCGTACCTTGGCCTGAATGTCGGCCGGCAACTTGTTCCACGTGGCCTTGCTCATCATCAGATAGTGGATGCCGTACAGGTGGCCGGTCAGCGTCACGTTCTTTTGCACCTCCCACAGCGAGTTCGTGTAAATGATCGTGATCGGGTTTTCCTGGCCGTCGATCACGCCCTGCCCCAGGCTGGTGAAAACCTCGCCCCAGGCCATCGGGATCGGCGCTGCGCCCAGACGCTTGAAGGCTTCGATGTGCACCGGGTTCTGCATCGTGCGCACCTTCAGTCCGGCCAGGTCCTTGGGTACGTTGATCGGCTTCTTGGTTGTCAGGTGACGCCAGCCTCCCTCCCAGAACTCGAGGCCGATGATGCCCTTGGCGTCCATCGCGGCCCTCAATTGCTGGCCAACCTTGCCGTCCAGTACGCGATGCGCATGTTGCTCATCCTTGAACAGGAAAGGGATGTCCATGACCGACACTTGCGGCACGAAGCTGCTGAGGTTGGAAACGAAGGCCACATCGACCGAGCCAAGCTGCAGACCCTCGACCAGTTCGCGCTCTTCGCCGAGCTGGCGATTCGGGTAGACCTCAACCTTGACCAGCCCGTTGGTGCTGTTTGTCAACGTCTCGCCGAACCTGACCAGCGCCTTGTGGCTGGCTGTCTCCACCGAACCACCGTGGCCGGCTTTCAGCACGTACTTGGCTTGCGCCAGCGCGCTGCCAGCAAGCAGGGCCAACCCAAGGGCAATGAATGTCTTGCGCAAGATTTTCATGATGTCTCCGTTTAAGGTCGATGCCCACGGTCCGTCGGGGCAATGGGTTGTGGCCGGACTCCGATCCAGCGTGCAGCCGGCCGCCGCGCGCTGAAATGCATTGGGATGAACCCGTTGGCAAGCCGCCCCGGGCGGTGTCGCGTGTGCCGGCGCATCAGCCTGGGTCGAACCAGTCGCGCACCCGTTCGTCCGCCAGCACATCGCGGTTTACAACGTACTGCGGCCGACGGCGTGCCGACATGTCAACGATCGCGCCCAAGCCGCTGTGCGCGATGGCATCAAAACATTCATCGGTCCAGCACAACGAATGCGGTGTGACGATGACCTGCTCCATCGTCAGCAGCGGATTGCTTGGGTCCACTGGCTCCTGCTCGAACACGTCGAGCCCGGCACCAGCGATCTCGCCCGCGCGCAATGCAGCAATCAGCGCCGACTCGTCGACGATGGGCCCACGCGCCACGTTGATCAAGTAGGCGCTGCGCTTCATCTTCGCCAGCCGCTCGGCATTGACCAGATGGTAGGTGTCATCGTTCAGCAAACAGGCGACAACAACGAAGTCAGACTGCGCCAGCAGTTCGTCCAACCCGACCAGCGTGCCGCCGGCAGCCTGCACCACGTCGACATTGCCAAACGGGTCGGCGGCCAGCATCCGCATGTCAAACGCGCGCGCCATCCGCAAGGTCTCAAGGCCGATGCTGCCGGCGCCCACCAACCCCAGCGTCTTTCCGGTCAGGCCCTGGCCCATGTGGTCATTGCGATCATTCCAGCGGCCGGTGCGGGTCAGCTTGTCCTTGGTCATCAGCTTCTGAGCCAAGGCCAGCACAAAGGTAAGAGCCATGGTTGCGACCGGGCGACGCACTGCTGCTGGCGTGTTGGTCACCAGCACGCCGCGCGCGGTCATCGCCGGCACGTCGACCGAGTCGTACCCGACACCGTGACGCGCGATGATTTTTACCCGTGGCGCCTCGGAGCCGAAGGCATCGGCACCGACCCGTGGTGTGTTGACGTAAATGGCGTCGTAACGTGCAGTCAGTTCGGGTGTGATCGCGGCTACCGCTTCGGGAATGAATTCCCAGGAGATGCCCGGCGTCTGGTTCAGCACGTCCAGCGCACCGGTGCCGAACGAGGGTTCACCTGCGCCGGTCAACAGATCGCGCGTCAGCCCGACTCGGAAGCTTTGATTCGTCATGATGTGGTGTTGAAAGAGTCAGCGCAGCGCGCGCAGGTTCTGTATGCCGCTGGCCAACCCGCGCTGGTACAGCAAGGTGTCCATGCTGTAAGCCAACATGCGGTAGCCGTAGTCGTGAAAGCGCTTCGCCCAGTCATCGTCGCTGGCCATGAAGCCGGCGGCCTTGCCGTGCCGCTGTGCTGCTGCGACGACGGTGTTGACCGCAGCCACGAAGTCCGGGTGTTCGAACTGGCCCGGAATGCCCATGAAGTTGGTCAGATCGAAGTGTCCAAGCCACAAAACGTCGACGCCGAGCACGGCAGCGATGGCGTCGGCGTTGGCCACGCCTTCGGGAGTTTCGATCATCGCAATGACCATTGTGCGGGCTTCGGCGGCAGCGATCTTGTCGGCCGGAGCGCCTGAGGTATAGCCGTCATGCGCCACCCCAAAGGCCGCACCACGGCGGCCCTTTGGCGGATACTGTGTCCACGACACGATGTCACGCGCCTGAGCGGCGTCGGCCACCATCGGCACCATGATGCCGTGGGCGCCGGCATCGAGCACGCCCGCAACCAGGTGGTACTGGTTGGTTGGCACCCGCACCAGAGGCGCTACACCGGTGCCGGCGCAGAACGCGCACTGAGCCTTGATCGTCTCGATGCCGATCCCACTGTGCTCCATGTCGTACATGACGAAATCTGCACCTGCAACGGCGGCCAAACGTGCGATACCGGGCGCGAAGAACTCGAACACCATCGTACCCACCGGCATCTGGCCGGCCTGGATGCGCTGCTTCAGCGTTGTTTCACTCATTCTGCCAGTCTCCTCGTGATGGGTCTGAGGTCGTGGCTGCACGACCTGGACTCCGATGTCAGTCTGCGTGCTCAGCCGGCCTTCAGCAAATACGCCTTGACCACCTTGTTTTTCACTGCCGGCGCGGCGGCGGCGGCGAATTCCAGGTAATGACTCGATGCCAGATGAACCTGAAACGCCGCCTCATCGTCGTAAATCTCGTACAGCGAGATTGCCGACTGGGCCGGCAAGGGTGCCAACACATCGAACTGACGGCAGCCGGGCTCCAGCTCAAGAGAAGCCTTGGCGTTGGCGTGCAGCAGGAACTCAAAACGTTCCATCTGCTCAGGGTCGATTTCGAAGTCCACCCAGATGACATAGCCTTGCAACCCGGCTGCTTCAGTCACGCGCAGTCCCCTCTTGGCTCTTCATCTTCCAGTACACCGCGACCACGGAATCCAGGTGTTGGCGCATGGCAGCCTCGGCGCGGTCCGCGTCGTGCGCCGCAATCGCATCGAAGATCGCAAGGTGATAGTCATAAGCCTCCTGGTCGGCCGCCGCATCGCGCAGCGACACTCTGCGCTGCTCAGTCAGCCAGCCGACCAGGGCTTCATGCATTCCGGAAAAGAGTGGATTGCCGACGATCAGTGCGATCTCGTAATGGAAGGCGACGTCGGTCTTCTCGAATTCAGAAAGCTTGCCCATTGCCTCGTGATTGCGCTTCAGTGCTGCGCTCAGGCACTTGATCTGTTCCGGTGTCGCATGCTGCGCAGCATGGCGCACCAACGTCACTTCGAACATCGTGCGGGCAGCCTGAAAGTTGCGCATGCCCTCGTCCTGTGCCATCACCACCCGCACTGAGGCAGACAGCCCATCGACCACGCTGGCCGTCGTCGGCCGGCTGACTCTGGCACGCTCGCCATTGGACAAACGCAATAGTCCGCTGCGCTCCAATGCCAACAGCGCTTCCCGTACCGCTGGACGGCCAACCGAGAACATCTCCATGAGCTCCCGCTCGGCCGGCAAGGTGTCGCCCTCTCGCAAGGCACCGGAGGCAATCAGCGCCTCAAACTGCGCCGCGATGTCCTCGTGAACTTTGCGCTTTTTGACGGGACTCAGCAGTGTCAACGTGTTGTTCATTGGTATGACAGGTTAATAGCATGACTTGCCGACAGCTATTCGGGTTTGCACTCACCAGGGTGGAGGTGGGCTGTTTCAGACTGGCCAGTGGTCCGTTCCGTCAATGAGGTTACACATGAAATTGATGCATTCGATCGTCAGGCTAGGCGCAAACCACAGCCATAGCTGCAGCTATGGCTGTGGTTTGCAACGACGCCTGGCGGGCGAATGCGCGATTTCATGTCATCGGTTTGGCGGAACGGACCACTAGGATGGCTAGGTATGGTTCGCAAAACCTACGACGCCATCTGGCACGCCGGGCTGAGCTTGCCGTCCAAGCCGCCCGACACCTGGCTGGCCGACGGCCGGTGCGTGGGGAATGGGTAAAAGGCTGCGCTCTATCTGGGGTCCTCAGGCGACATCGAGCGCCTGCACGACCTCAAGCACCTCGCGCGTACGCGTGACCCTGCTCCCTCAAACCGCGTCCAAGTGCTGCGCCATCTTTTCCATTCCTTCCGAGCCGGCGAGCGCGCGCGGCGCTGCGACGTTGTCGAACTCAAAGAAGACGTAGTGAACGTTGGGGTTGATCTCGCTCCAGGCAGGTGCTCCCGGTCTTCAGAGACGGCGATAGGGCCGAACAAAGCACCAACGTGGCGCTGAAGTGCGCCGACTGCGGCTACATCTTGGAGAGCGGCCGCCACATGATGGACGGCCCGGCCCATGCGCTATCCGGAAATACCGAACTGAGGGAATTTCACCTCGGACTGAGCGGGCCAGGACGCAATCGCTTCCGTGACATGAAGCAGCACCGACGGCGCAAGCGCGGGTCGTAAGCAGCAGCCGTGCCGCTTCAGCTCAGCAGCGAGCGATGGCGGTCGATGGCCTCGGCCACCAGCGCGTGCAGGCCGGTGCTGGATTTGGCATCGACATGCGCCAGCAATTCGCGCCGCATGCGCGGCTCCCAGAATTTCTTCAGATGCATGGCGACTCCTTCCAGAGCCTCTTGGCGGTCGGGCATGGCCTGGAAGAAGTCGCCGATCTGGTTGGCCATGCGCACCAGCACCTCAGTGTGCATGCCAGCCCTCCTGCAGGCAATTGAGCGCCAGCCGCTCGGGGTGCGTATAAATCACCAAGTCCTGCTGGCGTGCAAAGCCCACCAACGTCAGGCACGATCGCGCGGCCGTCTTCACAGCCAGGGAGGTGGGCGCCGACACCGCCGCCAGCAACGGCACACGGGCCGAGACAGCCTTTTGCACCATCTCGAAACTGGCCCGGCTGGTGACGGCGATGAAGCCGGAGGTGGCATCCACACCGGCACGCGCCAGCGCGCCGATCAGCTTGTCCAGCGCGTTGTGGCGGCCCACGTCTTCACGCAGCCACTCCACCTCGCCCGCCGCTGAACACCAGGCTGCGGCATGCACGGCGCCGGTGGCCTGCTGCAGCGTCTGCAACGCCTGGAACTGCGCCATCGCGCGGCTGATGGCCTGGCGCTGCAGCAGCGGCGCATGGGGTGGCGTGGGCAGCGGCGGCAGGTCGCGATGCACCTGCGAAAGGCTTTCTGTGCCGCACAGGCCGCAGCCGGTGCGGCCGCCCATCGAACGGCGCCGGTTCTTGAGCCGGGCGAAGGCTGAGGCGGCCACGCGCAGGTGCAGCGTGATCCCCAGCTCGGATGCCGTTTCCTCGACTTCGTACAGCTCGTCCGCCGATTCCAGCAGGCCTTCGCTGAGCGAGAAGCCCAAGGCGAAGTCCTCCAGGTCCAGCGGCGTGGCCAGCATCACGGCCTGCGAGATGCCGTTGAACTCCAGCGCCACAGGCACTTCGTCGGCCACCCAGTCGTGCAGCTCGAACGTTGCGCCCGCGCGCACAACGCGCACCGGCAGGCTTTGTGCGCCCTCCTGCTGCGCCTTGTCGTTGCGGCGCTTCATTGGCTTTGTGCCCTGTCCGTCCTGGTCGACGCTTCCGCCACTTCCGCCATCTCGCTGCCGGGGTGCAACAGCGTCTGCTGCACCCGATTGAAGCGGCTGTACTCGGCCTGCCAGCTGGACGGTTGCATGACCGGCATCACCTGCACCGCCGTCACCTTGTATTCGGGGCAGTTGGTGGCCCAGTCGCTGAACTCGGTGGTGACGACGTTGGCCTGGGTCTGCGGGTGGTGGAACGTGGTGTAGACGACCCCCGGCGCGACCCGGTCGGTGACAGCCACGCGCAGTGTGGTCTCGCCGGTCCGGCTGGCGAGCCGTGCCCAGTCGCCCGACTTCAGGCCCCGGTTTTCGGCGTCGGTCGGGTGCATCTCGAGCAGGTCTTCGGGATGCCAGACGACGTTGTCGGTCCGCCGGGTCTGCGCGCCGACATTGTAGTGCGACAGGATCCGCCCGGTGGTCAGCAGCAACGGATAGCGCGGGCCGGTCTTCTCGTCGGTCGGGACGTAGTCGGTGACGACGAACTTTCCCTTGCCGGACGCGAACCCGTCGATGTGCATCACCGGAGCGCCATCGGGGAACGCCTCGTTGACCGGCCACTGGAGCGAGCCGCACTCGTCGAGCCGCGCGAACGAGACGCCGGCAAAGCTGGGGGTGAGGCGCGCAACCTCGTCCATGATCTCGCTCGGGTGGGTGTAGTCCCACTCCAGCCCCATCGCGTTGGCGAGGAGTTGCGTCACCTCCCAGTCG
>JBBQIB010000162.1:0-9530 GCA_038324515.1 Burkholderiales bacterium | reverse complement strand
CAGGCTCTGGCCCAGCAAGCGCGCCATCAGCAGCAGCGCCAGCCCTGCGGTGGTGACGCTGATGGCCCTGAAGGTCCACACCGACACCTCGCGCATGGCCAGCGGGAAGAGCGGCCAGTTGGTGCCCCACACCAGCGTCAGCACCACCACCAAGGGCAAAGCGGCGCGCAGAGGGGCGTTGTCGGCCGCTGAATTTGTGGACATGAGAGCAGGGACAGTTCGATGCAGGCCAACGGGGAGATCAGGCCCCGCACTGTAACGGCGATGATGGCGATGGGAGTGCGCGATGGGAGTTCGCGAAAGAGGTGCGCGAAGGAAGTTCGCGAAAGAAATTCGCGAAAGAGGTGCGCGAACGAAGTGCGCGATGATGCCAGCCAACCCTTTTAACACCGACACAGGAGCCGCTGATGCCAGGTTCATCCGATCGGGGGCAGCAGCACCCTGGACCGCAGTGCCACTTGCCGATGAAGCCGACGGCCCGGGGCGTGTCGCGCCTCAGGTGCAGCGCTTGATGCTGAGCCTGGCAGCGGCATCGATCGCCGCCCAACAGCATGCGCCAGCGCAGCGCTTGCCTTTTCACATCCAGGGGCAATGGGTGGGTTCTGTGGCTCGCGCGCACCTGGCGACTTTGCAACACCTGGTGACCCAACTCGGTCTCGATCAAGCCTCCACGCAGCAAGTCCGGCTGGATGTCCAGGCAGGTGGCGTGCAGTTGCACGGCGCGCTGCCAAGCTGCGAAGCAGCGCTCACCCAACTCAATGCCGAGTTGCGCAATCAAGGCTTGATCCTCGGCTGGCGCGATGAACGGGTGGATGTGCCCGCGCTCGGCAGCGGTCGCAAGCTGCTGCGCATGGAACGCGCTGCAGCACGTTTCTGGGGCAGCCTGACGCTGGGCGCACACGCTACCGGCTACGTGCCCGCTGCACAGGGCAAGCCGGCGCAGGTTTGGGTTGCTCAGCGCGCCGATGACAAGGCCACCGATCCTGGGCTGTGGGACAACCTGATCGGTGGCGGTGTGACTGCCGGCCAGAGCCCCTTTGAGGCCCTGGTCAGAGAGGGCTGGGAAGAAGCCGGGCTGTCAGCAGACGTGGTCCGACAGTCGCGCCCGGCCGCCCGACTGAGCTTGCTGCGGGATGTGCAAGCCGGATTGCAGCGCGAAACGCTGTACAGCCACGACTTGGCTTTGCAGCCAGCTCACCAGCCCGTCAATCAAGACGGCGAGGTGCAGCGCTTTTGCCTGCTCTCGCTGTCAGATGCTGTTGCGCTGGCGCAAAGCGGGCAAATGACGCTGGACGCAGCGCTGGTGATGCTGGACTTTGCCCAGCGGCACGGCGTCCAGGCCTGAGCAAATGCGGGCCACGGGGTGCGACTTCAGCGACTCTGCTCGTGGCGGTCTGCGGCAGAAAACAAGTCGGAAGCAAAGCGCGGGTCATGCAACTCGACCTGACGTGCGTAAGCGCGCAACAGCTTGGCGTCATGCAGCAACTCGCGTTGGATGCGACGGTGCTGGACCAAATGCAACCAGGCAAAAGCTGCGCTGAAGAGGGCCGAGACCGCAGACGCGGCAGAAGCAGCCCAGGCGGCGCCGCGTGGTTCAGCAACCGGGGCAGGAGAGGTGATTCGGATCGTGGTCATTTTGCTTTCACAAGGCCTACTGGAAACAGTGGCATGACCGCGATATTAGGGTAAATACTTATCTCTCAGAGACATAGGGTTTCTACTTACTTCTCAAACGTGCCCAAAGTCGCGCGCATGGCCGGCGACCGTGGCGCGAAAGACGCACGCCGGCCGAATCCAGGCATGCGCCTGGGTACTCACACCACGGCAGCGATCGCCGCCGCCGTGCGCTCGACGTTGCCGGTATTGAGCCCGGCCACACACATCCTGCCCGAGCGCACCAGGTAAACCCCGAACTCTTCACGCAGCGTGTCGACCTGCGTGGCGCTCAGCCCGGTGTAGCTGAACATGCCACGCTGGCTGAGAAAGTAAGCAAAGTGATGCGCAGGCTTCTTGGCGCTCAGTACCGCGTGCAGGCTGCTGCGCATGGTCTGGATGCGCTCACGCATCGCCGTCACATCCAGCGCCCATGAGGCCCGCAGATCTTCGTCCCCCAGCACATGGCTGACGATGCCGGCGGCATGAATGGCTGGGCTGGAGTAGTTGCAGCGCACGGTGGCCTTCATCTGGCCGAGCACCAGTTCGGCTTGCGCAGCGTCAGCACAGACCACGCTCAGAGCACCGGCTCTTTCACCGTAAAGACTCATGCTCTTCGAAAACGAGTTGGCGATGAAAAAACTCAAGCCGCTGCTGGCCAGCGTGCGCACCGCAGCAGCGTCTTCTTGGATGCCATCACCGTAGCCCTGGTAGGCCAGATCCAGATACGGCAGCAAGTGCCGCTGCTGCAGCACCGGGATCAGCGCCTGCCACTGCTCGGCGCTCAGATCGACGCCGGTGGGGTTGTGGCAGCAGGCGTGCAGCAACACCACGCTGCGCTCCGGCAGGCCTTGCAAGCATTGCAGCATGGCCTCGAAATTCAGGCCGCCGGTCGCAGCGTCAAAGTAGGGGTAGGTCTGCACCGGGATACCGGCGCCTTCAAACATCGCCCGGTGGTTGTCCCAAGTCGGGTCGCTGACCCACAGGCCGCTGGCGGGCAACCAGCGGCGGATGAAGTCAGCGCCCACTCGCAATCCGCCGCTGGAGCCAACTGTCTGCAGCGTGGCGATGCGGCCGCTTTGCACGGCTTCGTGCTGCGCGCCGAACAACAGCTCCTGGACCGATTTGCGCATTTGCGCAGAACCCTCGATCGGCAGATAGGGCTTGGGCCCGCCTCTGGCCAGCATGCGCGTTTCTGCCTGCTTGACGCAGTCCAGCACCGGAATGCGGCCAGCATCGTCAAAGTAGATGCCGATCGACAGATTGACTTTGTCGGCGCGTGGGTCCTTTTGGAAAGCCTCATTCAGGCTCAGGATCGGGTCACCAGCGTAGGGGTCGAGGTGCGAGAACATGGGGCTCCTTGGGTCTTGCTTCAGGGACCAGCCGGTGCACTCACCGCCAGCGCAGCCTCGATGTCGGCTCGCAGCGACTCAGGCGTGACGGTAGGCGCATAACGCTTGATCACTTGGCCATCCCGGCCGACCAGGAATTTGGTGAAGTTCCACTTGACGCCTTGACTGCCCAGCAAGCCCGGCGCCTCTGTCTTCAACCATTGCCACAGTGGATGCGCCTGCCGGCCGTTGACCTCGATCTTGGACATCATCGGAAAGCTGACGCCGTAGTTGATCTGGCAGTAAGACGCAATCTCCTCGTCGCTGCCCGGATCCTGGGCGCCGAACTCGTTGCTGGGAAAGCCCAGGATGACCAGACCACGGTCGCGGTAGTCGCTCCACAGCGACTCAAGCCCCTTGAACTGGGGCGTAAAACCACAAGCGCTGGCGGTATTGACAATCAGCAGCACCTGGCCCCGCTGGCTGGCCAGTTGCGCGGGTTGGCCGGTGATCGACAAAGCGTCAAAATCATAAACAGTCGTGGACATGGGATGTTCCAGTCAATGAGCCAACACAAGTGAAGAACAGGGCGCAGATGTTAGGGCAATGGCCGGAAGCGTGGGCTGCACAGCGAACACAACGCGGGCCCGGATTTTTGCTGCGCGAGCTTTTGCTGCTCCGATGAACGGCCCCCCTTGCCGCGTCGCTCTGCTCGGTTTCAACGACTTCGAGCGCAACACCCTCGCTGCTTGTTTGCGGCTGAGCGCTCAGCCCCTGCCGCGCTATGAAGCCACTGCGCGCTGGCAGGAAGCGACTCTGCTGGTCGCTGCGACCGACCATCCGGCAACGCTTGCCACTTTGGCTGAGTTGCAGCATTTGCCAAGGACGTTGTGCATCGGTGATCAGGCGCCGCCTCTGGCCGGAGGCTGGTTGCGCCGCCCCTTCGAGCGAGCCCAGGTGCTGCGTGCCCTCGACACGCTGTGGGCACAAGCCGAACATGCCGCGCGCTTGAGCGGCCAAGCGCAGGCCGCTGCCTTGGGCGCGCCGGCCACCAGACTGGCCAACACCGCAGCGGCTGAACCCAGCAGGCACGCGCTGCTGGTCGATGACAGCGCCATCGCCTTGCGCTTCTTGCAAAGTCGTCTGCAGCGCCGCGGTGTGAGCTGCACTTGCGTTGGCAGCAGCCAGCGAGCATGGCAGGCGTTGCATCCTGTCGATGGACACTCAGACATCGGCATGGTCATGATCGATGTCGAGCTGGGTCAGTCCAGCCACCTGGACGGGCTGGCACTGTGCCAGCAGATCAAACGTCGCAGTGGGCAGTTGCCACGGCCCACGCTGGTGATCGTCTCGGCCCACCAGGGGCCCTCCGCCCGCGCCCGTGGCACGCTGGCAGGCTGCGACGCTTACTTGGCCAAGCCACTGGACGAAACCCTGCTGCTCCAGGTGCTGGTGCGCCAAGGCTGGGCGCAGCACACCGAGCCGATGCGTTAGCGGCAGCCCACTGGGTGCGCGAACCACAGCGATGCCCTGTGGCATAGCGCGGGTTCGCAACACGGCCTGAAGGCCTGCCAGCGTGGTCCAGCGTGGCTCGATCGGGTGCGTAGCGCTGTCACCCAAGGGATGAAGTGCGCCGTGGTCATGAATTGCAGCATCCACGCCGCTTGTCCAGCGGTGCCAAGCGGTCAACTGCCGTTTCTAGGATCGCTGCCGCGCCGCCAGCAAGCTGGCCATCACGATCAGGAAGCCGCCCCAGGCCAACTGCGGCGTCAGCACGCCAGCCCCCAACCAGACGGCAGAGGCAGAAGCGAACAAGACCTCGCTGATCAGGATCACCGCTGTGGCGTTGGCGCTCAGGTGCGCAGCCCCGTATTGCAAGGCCAGGTTGCCGACCAAAAACAGCAAGCTCATCGCAGCCACACCCCAGACCCAGGCAGGCGGGCCGCCGTCCCAATTGACGGCTGGCGGGGCATTCACGGCGCCCTGCAACGTCAAAGCCACCGCCAGCACCCCCGCCACCAGCGCGCCGCCAAGGAACATCGCCAAGGCACGCGCCGACTCGGGCTGATGGGCTTCGCGGCGCAGCAGCACATTGTTCAACGCAAAGCTGAAGCCGCCCAAGACGGCCAGCCACTCTGCCAGCGTGCGAGGCACCGGCAAGCCGCCTTCAGCAGGCCACAGCACAATGCCGGCACCGGCCAGCGCCAGCGCCACCCGCAGCAGCGCGCCCGTGCTGATGGGCTCTCTGAGCAACCAGCGCGCCAGCAGCACGGCCCACAGCGGCATCAGATAGAACAGCAGCACCACCCGCACCACGTCGCCGATGGTGACGCCCCAATTGAAGGTGGCGTTGGTGGTGCCGGCAGCCAGCACCAGCAGCCACAGTGAAGGGCGTTGCCACAGTTCTCGCCAGGCGCCGGGCCGCCAGACGCTGATGACCACCACCGTGGTCGAATAGATCAGCACGGTGGCCCACAGCGGATGCAGCCCCAGGCCCTGCAACTGCCTGAAGGGCCACCAGGAGACCCCCCAGACGAAGGCATTGAGCGTCAGGGCCAGTGCAGGCCACACTGCGGCGGGCCCGCGGGCTGGCCCCGCAGCAGAGCCTGAAACAGCTCCAGCCAACGCAGCGTCCTGGGTTGAACCTGGTCGTGGGGCCTCAGACATGGTCGCTGCGGGCGATCTGCAGCAAACGCTCGACCTCCCTGCCGTGATCGCGCAGGTTGCGCAGGTACCAGCGGCGAATCCACTCCATCACCCCGGCCACCAGCAAGCCGAAGATCGTGATGGCCATGAAGGCGGTCAGCCCAAAACGAGTCATGCCGGTGTAGAAGGCACCCAGCGCCAGGATGCAGGCCTGCTCATTGAAGTTCTGCACTGCAATCGAGCGCCCGGCACCCATCAGGTTGTGGCCGCGGTGCTGCAACAGGGCATTCATCGGCACGATCAGAAAACCGCACAAAGCCCCCAGCAGGATCAAGAACGGCGCGGCCACCCAGACATTGGTCAGCACCACCAACCCGATCATCAAGAAACCCACCAGGATGCCCAGCGGGATCACCCGCACTGCGTGCTCCAGCTTCATGAAACTGGACGCCGCCACGGCACCGATCACCGAACCCACGATCACCACACCTGCCAGGTTGGAAGCCTGCGTGGTGCCGTAGCCCAGGGCCGCCGCTGCCCAGGCAAAGACGATCACACGCAGGTTGCCAAAGATGCCCCAGAGCACCGTGGTGGTGGCGAGCGAGATCTGACCCAGCTTGTCATCCCAGAGCCGTCTGTTGCATTGCCCAAAGTCGCGCACCAGCGTGGGCAGACTGCTGCTGAAGGTTTGCAGCGGCGCACTGGTGCGCGGGATGAAGAGGTTGAAGATGGCTGCCGTGAGGTACAAGAACACGATCACCGAGATCGCGGCTTCAGGCGCGGTATCGATGCTGGTGGTCAGGCCCGGCAAATCGACCGCCAACAACCACGACGACACCGTCGTGCCCACCAACTGCCCGCCCACCAGAATGCCCAGGACGATCGAGCCCACCGTCAGGCCCTCGATCCAGCCGTTGCCCTTGACCAGCAACGAAGCCGGCAACAGCTCGGTGAGAATGCCGTATTTGGCTGGGGAATAAGCTGCAGCGCCCAGGCCCACCACGGCATAGGCCAGCAAAGGGTGGCTGCCAAACAGCATCATCAGGCAGCCCACCACCTTGATGCTGTTGCTGATGAACATCACGCGACCCTTGGGCAGGGCATCGGCAAAGGCGCCGACAAAGGGTGCCAGCAGCACATAAAAAAGCGCAAACATCGGCGCCAGCGCCGGCACTTGCCAGGCGGGTGAATTGGACAGGCGCAGCAACTCGATGGCAGCCACCAGCAAAGCGTTGTCTGCCAGCGAGCTGAAGAACTGCGCCGACATGATGGTCGAAAAACCTTTTTTCATCCGGTCGCGCGCTGCGCCGCGCGCAACTGGGGTCGGCGCTGTGTCTCCATGTTCTTGGCGGCGGGTTATAGCATGCAGCGTGGATCAGGCAGGCCCTGCAAGACTACTGGCGCGACCCCAGTCGAGCAGCGCTGTCAAAATCCACCTGCGCGAGTCTTCGCCTCAGGTCATGGCGCCCTGACGCTACCCGTCCACCGCATTCGCTGATCCGCTGAACGGCGGCCCGCCCGCCAGACCTTTCGCCGACCCGTCCACCATGCCCCGCCCCATTGAAGCCCTGATCCACCCTGCAGCGATGGCCCACAACCTGGCATGCGTCCGCGCCGCCGAGCCCGACGCCAGGCTGTGGGCGGTGGTCAAGGCCAACGCTTACGGGCACGGCATCGAACGCGCCTTTGAAGGGCTGCGCAGCGCCGACGGTTTTGCGCTGCTGGACCTGGCAGAGGCCGAGCGCATCCGCGCCCTGGGCTGGCGCGGCCCGGTGCTGCTGCTGGAAGGTGTCTTCGAGCCCCGCGATCTGGAGCTGTGCTCGCGCCTGGGCCTGTGGCATGTGGTGCACCACAGCGCGCAGATCGATTGGCTGGCCGCGCACAAGACACAGCAGCCGCACCGTGTTTTCCTGAAGATGAACAGCGGCATGAACCGGCTGGGCTTTGCGCCGCACAGCTACCGCAGCGCATGGGCCCGGCTGGAGGCCCTGCCGCAAGTGGATGAGATCAGCCTGATGACGCATTTCTCGGATGCCGACGGGCCGCGAGGCATCGTGCACCAGGTACAGAGCTTCGTGCGCCACAGCGAAGGTTTGGCAGGCGAGCGTTGCTTGTCCAACAGCGCTGCGGTGCTGCGCCACGGCAGCGGCGCGCTGCGCAACGACTGGGTACGCGCCGGCATCATCAGCTACGGAAGTGCGCCGGACTTCCCGCAACGCAGCGCCGCCGACTGGGGTCTGCTGCCGGCCATGACACTGCGCAGTCAGCTGATCGCCACACAGGATCTGCAAGCTGGCGACACGGTGGGCTATGGCAGCAGTTACACCGCCGGCGGAGCGCAGCGCATCGGCATCGTGGCTTGCGGCTACGCCGACGGTTACCCGCGACACTGCGGCACTGGCACGCCAGTGCTGGTGGACGGCGTGCGCTGCAGTACCGTGGGCCGGGTGTCGATGGACATGCTGGCGGTGGACTTGTCGCTCGCCCCCAACGCCGGAGTGGGCAGCGACGTCACCTTGTGGGGCGAAGGGCCGGGAGGCGCCCTGCTGGGCATCGACGAGGTGGCGCTGGCGGGAGCTACCATCGGCTACGAGTTGATGTGTGCGCTGGCGGCCCGAGTCCCGGTGCGCGTCAGCGACTTGCAACACCACCTTTCATCCTGAACCCCTTGCATCGGAGTCACCCTCATGGGCATCCTCGGAACCATTGTCATCGGCCTCATCGTCGGCGCCATCGCGCGTTTTCTTCTGCCTGGCGATCAAAAGATGGGCTGGATTCTGACCGGCGCCTTGGGCATCGGCGGCGCGTTGATCGCCGGCTTTGTCGGGCAGGCCATGGGCTGGTACCAAGCCGGTCAGGGCGCAGGCTGGATCGCCTCGGTGGTAGGGGCCATGGTGCTGCTGTTTGTGGTCAGCAAGGTGCAAAGCAACAAGTGAGATGAGCCAAGCCTGGCTGCGCCTGGGCCGCGCGGACGTGCAGATCAGCGCCGTGCGCTCGCAAGGCGCTGGCGGCCAAAACGTCAACAAGGTCTCGAGCGCGGCGCATCTGCGCTTCGATGTGCTCGCCTCGTCGTTGTCAGCCGAGATTCAGCAACGCTTGCTGAGCCTGCCCGATCGCCGCATTGGCGCCGATGGCGTGATCGTCATCAAGGCGCAAACCCACCGCAGCCTGCCGCGCAACGAAGCGGATGCGCTGGCGCGGTTGCAGGCGCTGCTGGACATTGCGCAGACACCCGACAAACTCAGGGTGCCCACGCGGCCTACCCGCGCGTCCAAGAGGCGGCGGCTTGAACACAAGGCGCAGCGATCAGCGTTGAAAGACCACCGGCGTACACCTGTCGATTGAGACGCTGTCAGGCTCCACAAAGGTCCTCGAACCCATCCTTCAGCTTAGGGCAGGACGGTGAGCCTGCCTTCGGTGCTGACGACTCTGCCAAGGTCGTTGGAGACCTCGACCGAATATCGATTCTGATCGTCTGTCAGCGCGGGAACTTCCAGTATGTACGTCACCGGCAGCGCATTGGGTGCATCAATGCGAGCACCGGCAATCGGCACACCATTGCGGAGCCACTGAAAGACCAATGGCCCTGAGCCAGCGGCTTCGGCTCTGAAGCTCACCAAGACACCGACTCTGGTGGTCGCATCCACGGGGTTGACCAAAATAGAGGGCGCCGTTCTCGGCACAGGCGGGGGCACGGGCACGGGTGCTGGTGTGGGGGCCGGAGCAGGGCCCGGAGCGGGTGCTGGCGCCGGTGCGGGTGCGGGTGCTGGTGCGGGTGCCGGTGCTGGTGCTGGTGCTGGTGCTGGTGCGGGTGCGGGTACCGGCAGCGTTGCCTGCGGTGCAGGCTGCGGCTTCGCAGCGGCAGAACCGGCGTGCGGCCGAGCGGGCTCGCCGCGCTCG
>JBBQIB010000161.1:0-9558 GCA_038324515.1 Burkholderiales bacterium | reverse complement strand
CGGCCTGGAACGTCGCGAGCTCGACAGCGACGGGCTGATCGAGTTGCTGCTGCGCTGGTGCGACAGGTTCCCCATCGTCAGCATCGAAGACCCGCTGGCCGAGGACGACGCACAGGCCTTCGCCCGCTTCACGCGCGCGGTTGGCCACCGGCTGCAGGTCGTGGGCGACGATTTCCTCGTCTCCGATGCCGCGCTCGTCAAGCAGGCGGCTGCCGCGGGCGCCGCCAACGCCGTGCTGCTCAAGCCAAACCAGCGCGGCACGCTGACGGAGACGCTGCAGTGCTGGGAGGCGGCGCGCGCGCTCGGCTATGCCGGCATCGTCTCTGCCCGCTCCGGCGAGACCGAAGACACGACGATCGTCGACCTGGTCGTCGGCTGGCAGGTCGGCCAGCTCAAGGTCGGCTCGTTCGCTCGCGGCGAGCGCATGGCCAAGTGGAACGAAATGCTGCGCGTGGAGGAGCGATTGGGGGCGAGAGCCAGGTTCGCCGGCGCAGGCGTGTTCGGTGGAGACAGGACAGTGGGGGCGTAGGCGGCGCTGAATGCCGCGCCGAATGGTGGCAGCCGGACGCAGGTGGCCGAGCGGGCTGGACCCCGCGTGAACTGCGGTCAATCGCTTGCTCAGAGCGTCAGGCGGGCAGGTATCTTCACCGTCACGCAACCTATGGCAGCGCTGAACAAGTCCCTCACGGCGCCTGCATCCCTGCTTTGGGCGGTCTGCGGCGTTGCAGATCCTCGCCGTAGCCCAGGGGATGTCTGCGGTTTGCGCCTTGCATCCCATCCCGAACCAGGGCGCGGACACTCGCATCGCGGGGACTTGTTCAGCGTCGCCCTAGACACTCGTCGCATACATCGCCATGTCACTGCCATTGCCGCTCATACTGTTCTTCGTGGTGGGGGCCTGATTCCGCCTGCTCACCTTTTCCAACCGCCACCTCTACAGTCAAGGCAGCATCGACCGCGGTGATGCCGCCGCCGACACGCTGCTGGCTCGCCTGCGCTGGGTCGTGCCCTGCACGATGCTGTGGGCGGTGATGGCCTTGGCGCGCCTGTACTACCTGGGGCGGCGCAGGTCCATGCCGAGCAAGCTCGTGTCGCACCCGCCGCGCAACCCGCAGTAACAGCGGTCAACGCAGCCGCTGCGGCTGCACAGTTCATCGAGCCTTGCCGGGCCTCGCCTACCGACGCTCAGACGCAAACGAGGTGAATTGGGCCTCAACAATCAGTTGGCCTCAGCAGGCAGCGGCCTGGGCACCTGCAAGCAAATGGCGCAACTCTGCCCCCAGCGCGGTGCGCGCGCTCGATGCTGCCGGACGCGGCAACGGCTTTGGCTTGGCCTGCGCTGGGGTCGATCTCTCGATCGGGTCCGTGACGAGCTCACTGTTCAGAAGGCGCGAGTCCGCGTCGGACCCAGATTCGTCGCAACAGCTTTCTCGTCTCGCTGAACCAGAGCACGCCGCTGGCCATCGCCACGCACACGCCCCACTGTCCCGCCGAGAGCGGTACGGTGCCGAAAGCGAGATTGAGGAATGGCAGGTGCACGACAGCCACTTGCAGCGCTGTCGACAGCGCCACCGCCGCCCACAGCCAGTGATTGGAGAACGCTGCCCGGAAGGCGGAGGCGGACTCTGAACGTGCGTTGAAGCAGTTGAAGAGCTGCGTCAGCACCAGCACCGTGAAGGCAGCGGTGCGCGCCAGCTCCAGGCTGTGCGGGCCGGCACCGAGCCAGGCGTCCACCGGCTCGATCAGCCCGCCGGGCAGGAACAGGTCCAGCGTCAGCAGCGTCAGTACCGCCATCACGACACCGCCTTCGGCCACGCTCAAGCCCATGCGGGCATCGATGATGCGCTGGCTTCGCGGTCGCGGCTTGCGCGCCATCACGTCTTCCGCGATCGGGTCCACGCCCATGGCCAGCGCCGGGCCGGTATCGGTGATCAGGTTGATCCAGAGGATCTGGGTCGCCAGCAACGGCAGCACCAGCGCGCCGCCCGAGCCGGTGGCTGTGGCCTGCAGACCCAGGACACCCGCGCCCACCACACCGGCAAACACCGTCAGCACCTCGGCCAGATTGGATGAGAGCAGGTAGCGCAGGAATTTGCGGATGTTGTCGAGCACGCCGCGCCCTTCGCGCACCGCCAGCACGATGGTGGCGAAGTGGTCGTCGGCCAAGATCATGCGGGCCGCCTCCTTGGCCACCTCGGTGCCCCCCACGCCCATTGCCACGCCGATGTCGGCGGCCTTCAGCGCCGGGGCGTCGTTGACGCCGTCGCCCGTCATCGCCACCACGTTGCCGCTGGCCTGCAGCGCACGAACGATGCGCAGCTTGTGCTTGGGCGCCACGCGGGCGAACACCGAGGTCTGCGGCACGGCTGCGGCGAAAGCGGTGTCGTCCAGCTTGTCGAGATCGATCCCCGTCAGCACAGGCGCACCGGCATCGACGATGCCCAGATCGGCCGCGATGCGCACCGCCGTGCGCGGGTGGTCGCCGGTGATCATGATCACGCGGATGCCGGCCTGGTGGGCCTGGGCGATGGCCGCAGCCGCCTCCTGGCGCGGCGGGTCGATGATGCCCACGGTGCCGAGGTATTCCAGATCCTGTTCCAGCGCGGCAGCCTTCGGTGCTTCGGCGGCATCGCTCGGAATCTGCGCATCAGGCGCCAGTGTGCGGCGCGCCACGGCCAGTGTGCGCAGCGCGGCATCGGTCATCGCAGCCACATCGGCCAGCACTTGCTGGTGCAGGGCGGCGTCGAGAGCGACCGTAGCTTTGCCGCAGCGGGCGTGCGTGCAATGCGCCAGCAGCACATCGGGCGCGCCCTTGGTGAAGAGCACGTGCGCGTCGCTGTCGGCATGGTCCACCACCAGCACCGACATCATCTTGCGCTGCGAGGTGAAAGGGATCTCGCCGATGCGCTCAAAACGTTGCTCGCGCTCAGGCGCGGCCTCCTCGTTGCCCAGCAACTTTCTCTCCGCCACCAGAAACGCGGCTTCGGTCGGGTCGCCATGGATGACCCAGGCGTCGCTGTCGTCCTGTTGCAGTTGGGCGTTGCCCGCCAGGCTGCCGCCACTCAGCACAGCCCGCAACTCGTCGCGCAGATCCTCTGGCATCGGGCCCACGGGCCCATCGGCCCCAGCTTGCTCGGCGCGCCCCTCGGGGGCGTATCCGACGCCAGAGATGTCGATGCGCCCCGAGGCCGTCATCACCCGCTGCACCGTCATCTCGCCGCGCGTCAGCGTGCCGGTTTTGTCCGACGCAATGACCGATGCCGACCCGAGCGTCTCGACCGAGGCCAGCTTCTTGACGATGGCGTGGTGGCGCGCCATGCGGCGCACGCCCATCGCCAGCACCACCGACAGGATGGCCGGCAGACCCTCGGGCACGGCGGCCACGGCCAGCGACACGCCCAGCAGCAGCACCATGACGACATCGCCCACGCCCTGGATGTCCGAGATGAGCAGGATCGTGGCCACCACGACGGCGGCGATGACCAGGGCCGCGATGCCCAGCACCTTGCCCAGATACGCGATCTCGACCTGCAGCGGCGTCAGCGCGTCGGGCGTGCTGTCGAGCAGCGTCGCGATGCCGCCCATCTCGGTCTGCATGCCGGTGGCGGTGACGACGGCGCGGCCCGTGCCCTGCGCCACCGCCGTGCCCTTGAAGACCATGTTCAGCCGGTCGCCCAGTGCCGTCGGCGCAGTCAGCGGTGCCGCATCCTTCAGCACGGCTTCGCTCTCGCCCGTCAACGGCGCCTCCAGCAACTTCAGCGCGGCGGCCTGCACCAGGCGCGCATCGGCACCCACGGCGTCGCCCTCGGCCAGCACCAGCAGATCGCCCTTGACGAGATCGGCGCTGGGCACCCGGGCGACAGCGCCGTCGCGCAGCACACTGGAGGTGGCCGTGGTCATCTTCGCCAGCGCTGCGACCGCCTGCGCCGCCTTGTTCTCCTGCAGCCAGCCCAGCACCGCGTTCAGCACCACCACGGCGGTGATGACGATGGCATCCAGTGGCCAACCTGCGGCACCAGCGCGGCCTCGCCCTTCGAACCACCAGGCGGCCAGGGCCACGGCTGCTGCCGCGCCCAGCAGGTAGACCAGCGGGTCTTGCAATTGCGCCAACGCGCGGCGCCATGCCGGCACGGGTGCTGCAGCGCGCAACTCGTTGGGGCCGTCTGCACGCAGCCGCTTGGCAGCCTCCTCGGCGCCGAGACCACGCTCGAGGTCGGTGCCGAGCGCCAGCGCAAGATCGCCGATGTCGATCAGCGACAGGTTGTCCGGTGGTGAGGGTGGCCGTGCTTCGACGGGCCCCTTCGCAGGCACTAGGCCGCCGGCACCACGCCAGGCCAGTAGCCTGGACGCCCGTAGTGCTTGTAAACGGCGATTTCCATCTCGCGCGTGAGCGGCACTGCCGAGTCGTACTTGGGCGCTTGTTTCAGCGCATCACGCGTCAAGTCGACGGCCACAGTTTGCTGCTCCCAGCTCACCCGCTGGATCCACTGAGGGGCCACCAGCACGTCGTGACCGAGCCACCAGTTGCTGGTGCTCACCACCAGGTATCGGATGGCCCAGCTTTCATCATCGACGAGCAAGCCCTGCACGTGGCCGATCTCGCCATCGCTGGCTTCGATGTGGTAGCCGCCCACGGCCTTGCAACTGCGCAGGTGAGCGTCATTGTCGCGCTGGCGTGACTCGGTGCGTGCCTGGGCGTTGTCCGCTTCTGCGCGGATGGCGGAGGGAGAGCCGAAGCCGCCGTCACCGGGCAAGGTCATGGACGGATAGCCGCCTGCGCCCCACAAGCCCATGCCACCCCAGTAGTACGGATAGCTGTAGTGGTCGAGATAGTCGGTCTCGTGCTGTCGAGTGACCGGCATGTCACTGTCGATGTCGGGGCTGTTCTTGACTTGCTCCCGGCTCAGCGATACGGGCAGGCGCCGGTTCGGCCAATCGGGCTTGCCTGCGGCAATGGGCGAGATCAGCACCTTGCGGCTGGACAGCCACGAGCCGGCATCGACGATGAGATAGCGGATCGTCCAGGCTTCGTCGTCGAAGTAGAGATCCTTCACGTCGCCGATGTCGCCATCGGTGGCGACGATGGCGAGATCCAGCAGGTCTTTGGATTGGCGAATCATGGGGGTCCGACTTTCAGCGGTCTGAGGCATGCCAAGATGCGCTTCTGGCGGTGCCGCGTCTGTGCGCTGCCGCACAGGGCAGCACTCTTGCCGACACAAAAGCCGTCACTGCGCGTTGCCGGAGGCAATGTGCGATATCGAACGCCGCGTTTCGGTTCGAGATGTCAACCTCCGGCTTTGAGGAACTTCGAGCCTGTCGAGCAACAGGTCGGGGCGGGGGGAGCTGCGGCTTGTTCAGCCAAACGCTGGGCGATACAGTGTTGACCTGCAAATTGAAGAGAGGCTCCTTGAAAGCACTTCTGCTCAGGTACTGGGATCGCCTTCGATCCAGCTTCTGGTTGGTGCCTGCGGTCATGGCATCCCTGGCCGTGGCACTGGCCGTGATCGTCGTCGAGCTCGACAAAGCCGTCACCGAAGACTGGCTGGAGCGTCTGGGCTGGAGCTATTCAGGGGGTGCCGAAGGTGCCAGCCTGCTGATGGGCACCGTGGCCGGGTCGATGATCGCCATCGCCGGGACCGTGTTCTCGATGACGCTGGTCGCGCTGTCGCTCGCCTCGTCGCAACTCGGGCCCCGCCTGCTGCGCAACTTCATGCGCGACACCGCCAATCAGGTGGTGCTGGGCACTTTCGTGGCGACCTTCGTCTATTGCATGCTTGTGCTGCGCACCATCCGTCGCGTCGACGAGGTGGCCTTCGTTCCCCATCTGGCCGTCAGCATCGGCATGCTGCTGGCCATGGTCAGCATCGGGGTGCTGATCTACTTCATCCATCATGTCTCGGTCTCGATCCAGGCCGATGAGGTCGTGGCGAAGGTCGGCAGGGAACTGGAGGAAGGGATCGACAAGCTGTTTCCCGGCCACCTGGGCCAGCCTGGATCCGAAGTCTCGAGAGCGCCGAGCGAAGCCGAGCTGCCGGAGCCGTTCACGCGCGAGGCCCGTCCCGTGGGTGCCCTCGAAGACGGCTACCTCCAACTGATCGACTCTGACGCCCTGATGGCATTGGCCAGCGAGGAAGATCTGCTGCTTCGGCTGGAGCGCCGGCCCGGGCACTACATCGTCAAGGGCCGGGCGATGGTGATGGTCTGGCCCGGGGATCGGGTCACTGAAGCCCTCGTGGAAAAGGTGAACGCTGCCTTTGTGATGGGCGACCAGCGCACGGCCTCTCAGGACGTCGAGTTCCCCTTCCACCAGTTGGTCGAGATCGCAGTGCGGGCTCTGTCGCCTGGCATCAACGACCCGTTCACGGCGATTGCCTGCGTCGACCGACTGGGATCGGGGCTGTGTCGTCTGGCGCGCCGCGACATGCCGTCTACCTACCGATTCGACGACAACCGGCAGCTGCGGCTGGTGGCGCCAGGATCCAAGTTTGCAGGCATCGTCGACACAGCCTTCAACCAGATCAGGCAAAGCGCCCGTTCGAACCCCGCTGTGGCCATCCGCATGCTCGATGCCATCGCCCAGATCGCAGACCACGTGCAACGCGCGCCAGACGCAGCCTGTCTGCAGCGCCAGGCCGACATGATCCTCAGGGGCGCGCTGGAAGCTGTGCCTGAGGCAGACGATGTGCTCGCCGTCGAAGAGGCCTACGCGACGGCGACACAGGCGCTGCGCAAGCATCGGGCCTGAAGCACCGCAGCAGCACCAGACCACATGCCGACTTCACCGGGCGTTGCAGAACAGTCCGGTGGGTGTGCGCTGTCGTACAGACGAGGACCGGCGAACTGGGCAGACTGAAGAGTCGTACAGGACTGCGCGCTGGTTGCCGTCCTGGGTAGAGGTCGAGTGGCGTGCAAACGTCGCTGTGTGCCGGCCGATCGCAGTCATCCACAAAGGAAGCGACATGAAGACCCATCACACGCCCGACAAACTGACCCAGGCGAGCCTGTCCGAATTGGCATCGTTCAAGGACCAACGCTGCCTGTCGCTCTACCAGCCGACCCATCGACACCATCCGGACAACCAGCAAGACCCGATCCGGTTCCGCCATCTGGTGAAGGCGCTCGAGACGTCCTTGCGCCAGCAGCATGCGGCCGATGCCGTCAAGGCCCTGGTCGAGCCCTTCGAAACTCTCGCGCAGGATCAGGATTTCTGGAACCACACGCTGGACGGCCTGGCGGTGCTGGGCGCGCCGGGCCTGTTCCGCGTGTTCCTGCTGCAGCGGCCAGTCGCAGAGTTGGCTGTGGTAGCTGACAGCTTCCACACCAAGCCGCTGCGCCGGTGGCTGCAGTCGACCGGGCGCTACCAGGTGCTGGCGCTGAGCTTGCACAAAGTGCAGCTGTATGAAGGCGATCGCAACGCGCTGGATGCCGTGGCGCTGGCGGGCGACGTGCCGCAGACGATGAGCGCAGTACTGGGCAACGAGCGCACCGAGCCGCACACCACCGTGTCTTCTTACGGCGGCATCGGCAGCGGCCACATGGCCATGCGCCACGGCCAAGGCGGCAAGAAGGACGAGATCGATGACGACGCCGAGCGCTTCTTCCGCGACGTTGACCGCGCCGTGCTGGAACACCACTCGCGCCCATCAGGCCTGCCCTTGATGCTGGCGGCCTTGCCCGAACACCACCACCTGTTCCGCGCCGTCAGCCACAACCCGTTCCTGATGGCCAGCGGCTTGATGGCCGATCCCCAGAGCCTGACGCATGAGCAGTTGCGGCAGCGCGCCTGGGAGGTCGCAGCGCCGCAGCAGCAGGCACGGCAGGCCGCCTGGAGCGAATCGTACGCGGCTGCCGCAGCCAAAGGGCTGGGCAGCGACGACCTGCCTCAGGTCGCACATGCCGCGGTGGCCGGTCGCGTGGCGACGTTGTTGATCGAGGCCGAGCGCCAGGTGGCCGGGCGCATCGACGGGTCGACCGGCCGCATCGATTCTGCAGAACTTGGCAGCCCGCGTGTGGACGACGTGCTCGACGACCTGGGTGCGCTGGTCGAACGCATGGGGGGTGTGGTCCATGTCCTGCCAGCCGAGCGCATGCCATGCCGTACGGGCGTGGCAGCGAGCTTTCGTCACTGACCTGTCGTCGCGGTCCCTGAGCATGACGGCATGACGGCATGACGGCGTACGTCACGCCGCACACCGACACTGTCCCGAACCCCACTGGAGAACCCCATGAAGATCCAACTGAATACCGACGTCAACATCGAAGGCAGCGAGGCGCTGGCCGCTCAGGTGAGTGCCACGGTCGAGCAGGCGCTGGAGCGCTTCAGCGAACACATCACCCGGGTGGAAGTTCATCTGAGCGACGAGAACGCGGGCAAGAACGGGCAGCGGGATCATCGCTGCATGCTGGAGGCACGGCTCGAAGGCCGGCAGCCGGTGGCCGTGTCGGATCAGGCCGCGACGCTGGAGCAGGCGGTGCATGGCGCCGCGCACAAGCTGGCGCGTCTGCTGGACAGCACGCTCGGGCGGCTGCATGACCATCGCGAAAAGACCTCCGGCCTGCCGTTGTCCGGGACAGACCCCGCACAGCGCTGATGGCTGCGGCCACGACCGCGCAGCAGCGGCGAATCGGCAACGGGGTGGCCGACCTCAGCTCCGTGATCGACTCGCTCAAACAGATCGAGGCGATGTTCGCCGGCAGCGCGGCGAGCCGGGTTTACCTGGCGACGGCAGGCGCCTGCGGCCCCTCGTGATGCATACCGACCGCCCCACTGCTTGGTGGGATCTCGTCAAGCAGGTGGCGAACTCGTGGGTTGACGACTACGTGCCGAGCATGGGGGCGGCGCTGGCTTACTACACGATGTTCTCGCTGGCGCCGCTGCTGCTGATCGTGGTGTCGGTGTCCGGGCTCGTGTTCGGTGAAGACGCCGCGCGCGGCGAGATCCAGGCGCAGTTGCAGAGCCTGATGGGTGACCGCGGTGCAAGCGCGGTCGAGGGCTTGCTGGCCAGCGTGCGCGAACCCGCCGAAGGCCTGACGGCCACCGCAGTGGGCCTGGTGCTCGTGCTTGTCGGCGCGACCACCGTGTTTGCCGAGCTGCAGGATGCGCTCGACCGGATCTGGCGGCTGCCGGGGCGGCAGCATAAGAGTGGGTGGCTGACGCTGGTTCGTGCCCGATTGATGGCCTTCGGCATGATCCTCGCGGTGGGCTTCCTGCTCATCGTGTCGCTCGTCACGAGCGCAGTGCTCGCTGCCGTGAGTCGTCGTCTGGACCCCGTCTTTGGCGGCTGGCAGACGGTGGTGGAATTTGGCAACGCCGTCGGTGGCTTCCTTCTCGTGGCCTTCATGTTCGGCTTGATCTACAAGGTCATGCCGCGCCAGCGTGTGCTGGCGGCAGACGTCTGGATCGGGGCCCTGCTCGCGGCCTTGCTCTTCACGGGCGGCAAGTACGTCATCGGCGCCTACATCGGCCGCAGCGGCATCGCTTCGGGCTTCGGGGCGGCCGGTTCGCTGGTGGTGGTGCTGCTCTGGGTATACTTTTCAGCACAGATCCTGCTGCTGGGC
>JBBQIB010000160.1:0-9577 GCA_038324515.1 Burkholderiales bacterium | reverse complement strand
GAAATGCACGGTGGCCCAGCCCAGCCGCAGCGTCAACGGCAGCAGCAGCGTGCTGGTGTCCGAGAAGCCGATCAGCCACTTGGGCCGCGCCTGGGCCAGGGCAGCCCAATCCAGCAAATCCAGCACTTCGATCGCCAGCTCGCCGCCCCAGGGCGGCAGCACGGCTTGGATGTCGTCACGCAGCAAAAAGGACATCAGCTCTTTCGCGCGTTGCGCAGCGGGTGCGCTGGCGCCCATGTGCTCTTGTCGCAAGCACTGGCCTTCTTCGACCACAAAGCCTTGGCTGCGCAGGTGCACCAGCGCCAGGTCCAGCCGCGGGTGCAAAGCCGCTTCCACACCTGAGCTGGGTGCAGTGACGGCGATGCGCTGGCCCGGCACCAGCGGTGCCGGGTAGATCGGCCAGACCACGGCCGCGCGCTCAGTCGCTCAAAGCCCCGCTGCAGCGCGCAGCGCCGGGGCTTTGTCGGTACGCTCCCAGGTGAAGTCGGCATCTTCGCGGCCGAAGTGGCCGTAGGCAGCGGTCTTCTCGTAGATCGGGCGCAGCAGGTTCAGCATCTGGACGATGCCTTTGGGGCGCAGGTCAAAGTGTTCGTTGACCAGTGCGGCGATCTTCTCGTCGCTGATCTTGCCGGTGCCTTCGGTGTAGATGGTCACGTTCATCGGCCTGGCCACGCCGATGGCGTAGGCCACCTGCACCTGGCACTGGCGCGCCAGCCCGGCGGCCACCACGTTCTTGGCCACATAACGGGCTGCGTATGCTGCACTGCGGTCGACTTTGCTCGGGTCTTTGCCGCTGAAGGCGCCACCGCCGTGTGGGCAAGCGCCGCCGTAGGTGTCGACGATGATCTTGCGGCCGGTCAGGCCGCAGTCACCCTGCGGCCCGCCCACCACAAAGCGGCCCGTGGGGTTGATCAGGTACTTGGTGTCCGGGGTCAGCCACTCTTTGGGCAGCACGGGTTTGATGATTTCTTCACGCACGGCTTCGTAAAAGGCATCGGTCATCTTCTTGCCGGTGCTGTACTCGGGCGCGTGCTGGCTGGACAACACCACCGTGTCGATGCTGTGCGGCTTGCCGTCCACGTAACGCATCGTCACCTGGCTCTTGGCGTCGGGGCGCAGAAAAGGCAGGCGGCCATCCTTGCGCAGTTGCGCCTGGCGCTCGACCAGGCGGTGGGCGTAGTAGATGGGAGCCGGCATCAGCGTGTCGGTTTCGTCGCAGGCGTAGCCGAACATCAGGCCCTGGTCGCCAGCGCCGGTGTTCATGTGGTCGTCGCTGGCGTGGTCCACGCCCTGCGCGATGTCGTTGCTCTGCTTGTCGTAGCAGACCATCACCGCGCAGCCCTTGTAGTCGATGCCGTATTCGGTGTTGTCGTAGCCGATGCGCTTGATGGTGTCGCGCGCCACCTGGATGTAATCGACCACCGCGTTGGTGGTGATTTCGCCCGCCAGCACCACCAGGCCGGTGTTGCACAAGGTTTCAGCCGCCACCCGGCTCAGCGGGTCTTGTTTCAAGATGGCGTCGAGGATGGCGTCAGAGATCTGGTCCGACACCTTGTCGGGGTGACCCTCGGAAACCGATTCGGAAGTAAAGAGAAAGTCGTTGGCCATGAAGCGCTCCTGGAAATGAAAAAACACCTGAAAGACAGACCTTGCGTCGTCGTGGTCAGGTGTTTGCTGGAGCCGCGCCGAACGCTTTAGCGGATTTGTTGAGCTGCTGCCTTCAGCCCATGGTGCGTCAAACACACCACAGTCTCAGGCCGCCTGCCCGGCGGTGCCCACTATCCTTGGCCCCGCTGATCGCCCCGCAAGTTGTTCTTTAACTCGGCGATGGCGCAAGTATACGAAGCATGCACCGGTTGTTGAAGTGGCTGTCCAGACGTTCGCTGCGGCATTTGCACGCTGGCGGCGCGCTGCTGGGCTGGCTGGCCTACTTGCTGTCGGCCCACTACAGGCGCCGGCTGTGCGACAACGCCGCGCTGGCCGGGCTGGCACCGCAAGACCGCCGCGCCTCTGTGGCCCAGGCAGGCCAGTTGGTGACCGAATTGCCGCGTCTGTGGTTGCGCCCCGCGCACCAGGCCATTGAAGACCCCGTGCAATGGGAGAACGCCGAGCTGATCGACCTGCACTTGCAGCCGGGCCGTGGCCTGCTGCTGCTGACCCCGCACCTGGGCTGCTTCGAGATCGCCGCCCAGGCTTATGCAGAACGCTTTGGCCAGGTGCAGCCGATCACCGTGTTGTACAGGCCGGCCCGCCAGCCTTGGCTGCGCGAACTGGAAGAAGCCGCCCGCGCCCGCCCCGCTTTGCACACCGCGCCCGCCAACCTGGCCGGTGTGCGCCAGATGATGCGCGCGCTGCGCAAAGGTCAGACGCTGGGTGTCTTGCCCGATCAGGTGCCGCCCGATGGCATGGGCGTGTGGGCGCCGTTCTTTGGCCAGCCTGCTTACACGATGACCCTGGTGCCGCGCCTGGTGCAGCAAACCGGCGCGGCGGTGCTGTTGATCTGGGCCGAGCGGCTGCCGCGTGGCGCCGGCTATGTGGTGCGCTTGCGCGAGTTGCCCCAGCCACTGCCTGCCCCACCCGTCAAGCCCAGCCCGGCAGAAGACCAAGCCTGGCTGCTGAGTTGCGCCACAAGCATCAACCGGGCGATGGAGTCGGTGATCCTGCAGTTGCCTTCGCAATACCTGTGGGCCTACCACCGCTACAAGCAGCCGCGCCGGCTGCCCACCCGATGAACTGGCTGGCGCACCTGCTGCTGGGCGGCGTGTGGCTGCTGCAATGGTTGCCATTGCAAACCCAGGCCGCCATCGGCCGCTTGTTGGGGCGGGTGATGCACCGCCTGGGCCGCACGCGCCGCGAGGTGGCGCTGCGCAATGTGGCCCTGTGCCTGCCCGAGTTGAGCCAGCAAGCGCAGCAGGCTTTGGTGCGCGAGCATTTTCAGTGGCTGGCGCGCAGCATCCTCGAGCGTGGTCTGCTGTGGTACGCCAGCGCCGAGCGGCTGCGTGGGCTGATCCAGGTCGAAGGCGATGTCACGCTGGCCGAGCGCAGCCCGCGCCCGGTGATGTGGCTGGTGCCGCACTTTCTGGCGGTGGACGTGGCGGGTGCTGCCACCCAACTCTTTCAGACCCGCCGCGTGTGCAACGTCTACACCGCGCAAAGCAACCCGGTGCTGGACAGGGCGCTGCGCCAGGGCCGCGGCCGCTTCGGCCTGGCAGAAATGTTCACGCGCCAGCAAAGCGCCTTGCCGATGGTGCGGGCCATCAAACGCGGCAGCGCGTTCTTCAACCCGTCGGACATGGACTTTGGCTTGCGAGACGCCGCTTTCGTGCCCTTTTTTGGCACGCCCGCTGCCACGCTGCTGGCGCCTTCGCGGCTGGCCCGGTCGCTGGACATGGTGGTGCAACCCGTGGTGGCCGAGATCTTGCCCGGCGGACAAGGCTGGCGGGTGCGGTTTCTGCCGCCCTGGACCGACTGGCCCACCGACGACCCGCTGGCCGACGCAGCGCGCATGAACCGGTTCATCGAAATGCAGATCCGCCTTTGCCCGGCGCAATACCTGTGGGTGCACCGCCGCTTCAAGACCCGGCCGCCGGGCGAGCCGCCTCTTTATGGCTGAGGGTGCTGCGCCCGCCGATAATCCGCTGATGCTTTACAAATTCACCAAGATGCAAGGCGCGGGCAACGACTTCGTCGTGCTCGACGGCACCGCTGCGCCCATCCAGCTGAGCCGGGCTCAACTGCGCCATCTGGGCGACAGGCGTCTGGGTGTGGGCGCAGACCAGATTCTGGCCATCGAAAAGGCCGACAGCGCTGACGTGGATTTCCACTATCGCATCTTCAACGGCGCCAGCGGCGAAGAAGTTGAGCACTGTGGCAACGGCGCGCGCTGCTGCATGAAATACGTGCTGGATCGGGGCTTGAGCGGCAAGACAACGCTGCGTGTGCAAACCCTGAACCGGGTGCTGCAGCTTCAAATGCACGCCGACGGCCAGGTGGGTGTGGACATGGGAGAGCCGGCGTTTGAACACCAGGCCATCCCCTTCGACAGCAGCGGCCTGGTGCCGCGCGGCGAGGGGCACTTTGATTTGTGGCCGGTGGAAGGTGCCGAGTTGGCCGTGCTGTCGATGGGCAACCCACATGCCGTGATGCGTGTGGGTGACGTGGACATGGCGCCCGTGGCCACTTTGGGCCCACGCATCGAAGAACACGAGCGTTTTGCGCGCCGCGTCAACGTCGGCTTTTTGCAGGTGGTATCACCCAGCGAAGTCAAACTGCGCGTGCACGAGCGCGACGCTGGCGAGACACTGGCCTGCGGCACCGGCGCTTGCGCTGCGGTGGTCGCTGGCATCCGGCTGGGCTGGCTGGGCCCGCAGGTCAAAGTCCACACCCGGGGCGGCGTGCTCGACATCGCCTGGGCCGGCAGCGGCCACGCGGTGCAGATGCGCGGCCCTGCCGTGACCGTTTTTGAAGGAGAAATCGAGCTGTGAACAACGCCATCCAGGGCATCACCGAAACCGACATCGCCCAGTATCTGGCCCACAACCCGGCCTTCTTCGAGCGCCATTCAGAGCTGCTGGCCAGCGTGCAGCTCAGCAGCCCTCATGGCCAACGCGCGGTGTCGCTGCAAGAGCGCCAGATGGAGATGCTGCGCGAGCGCCACAAGGGGCTCGAGCACAAGATCATGGAGATGGTGCGCAACAGCCAGGACAACGTGGTGCTGGCTGACAGACTGCACCGCTTCACCCGGGTGGCGCTGGTCAACACCGCGCTGGCTGAACTGCCCGGGCTGTTGCTCGCTTCACTGCAGCATGAGTTCATGATTCCGCAAGTCGCGCTGCGGCTGTGGGGCGTGGATGCGGCCTACGCCGATGCCGAGTTTGCGCAGCCCGTCACCCCCGATCTGCAAAGCTTCAGCGCCAGCCTGTCTTTGCCGTATTGCGGCGTCAATTCGGGCTTTGAGGCTTCTGAATGGCTGCACGACGCCAGCACCGTCACCTCGCTGGCCATGTTGCCGCTGCATCGCGGTCTTGAGCGCGGTCAAACTTTCGGCTTGCTGGTGCTGGGCTCGCCCGACCCCACGCGCTACGCCGCGTCGATGGGCACAGACTTTCTGGTGCGCATTGGCGACATCACCAGCGCTGCGTTGTCGCGGCTGCTGCCTGCGGACTGACACGATGGGCTCGCTGCCGGGCCCTGCCGTTGAATTGGGCGCAGAGCTGCAAGCCTTTGTGCAGCACCTGCGGGTTGAGCGGCGGCTGGCCGAGCGCACGCTGGCGATGTACGGCGAAGCGCTGAAGCGGCTGCAGGCGGCAGCGCAGGCCAGCGGCGTCGCTTTGCGCGCAGCGCAACCGCACCATGTGCGCGGCTGGGTGGCTGGATTGCGTGGCGCTGGCCTGGGGCCACGCAGCATCGCCATTGCACTGGCCGCCTGGCGCGGGCTATACGTGTGGTGGGGCCGCCAGGGCCATGTGCCAGCCAACCCGGTGGCCGGTATCCGCCCACCCAAAGCGCCCAAGCCGCTGCCCAAGGCCCTGTCCGTCGAGCAGGCGGTGGGCTTGGCCGAACAGATCAGCCCCGCCGGCCACCCGGCATTGCAAGCCCGCGACCAGGCCATCACCGAGCTGCTCTACGGCTGCGGGCTGCGCACCGGCGAAGTGCTGGGGCTGGACCTGCAAGCAGGCACTACAGGCCAGGGCTGGATTGACCTCTCAGACGCCAACGCCCATGTGCTGGGCAAAGGCAGCAAGCGGCGCAGCGTGCCGGTGGGGGTGGCTGCGCTGCGGGCCCTGCAGGCTTGGCTGGCCCAACGGGGCGAGTTTGCTGATGCCGACGAGAGAGCCTTGTTTGTCAGCCAGCGTGGCACCCGTCTGACGCCCAACCAGTTGCGCAACCGCCTGCGGGTCCAGGCCCAGCAAAGCGGCTTGCCGACCCGCATCCACCCCCACATGCTGCGCCACAGCTTTGCCAGCCACCTGCTGCAAAGCAGCGGCGATCTGCGCGCCGTGCAAGAGTTGCTGGGCCACACCAGTATCAGCACCACGCAGGTCTACACCAAGCTGGACTATCAGCACCTGGCCAAAGCCTACGACGCGGCGCACCCGCGCGCCCGGCGCAAAGGCTGAAGCCTGTTGGGCATGACATGAAAAGTGTGCGGCTGCTGCCAGGCAAAGAGCGCTCGTTGTTGCGCCGCCATCCTTGGGTGTTTGCCGGCAGCGTTGCGCGGGGCAAGGCCGACGCAGGCGAAACCGTGCGCGTCGAAAGCCACGAGGGCCGCTTTCTGGCCTGGGGCGCTTACAGCGCCGCATCCAGCATCCGAGTGCGGGCCTGGAGCTTTGACGAGGCGGAGCGCATCGACACGACATTTTTTGAGCGACGCCTGGCACGCGCCATCGGCCTGCGCAGCCGCCTGCCGATCCAAAGCAGCGGTGTGCGGCTGGTGCATGGCGAAGCCGATGGCCTGCCCGGCCTGGTCGTCGACCGCTACGGCGACCTGCTCTGCGCCCAGTTCTTGTCGGCTGGCGCCGAGCGCTGGAAATCCATCCTGGCCGATCAACTGCTGGCCGCCACTGGCCTGTCGCGCCTGTACGAACGCTCGGACACCAGCGCCCGCCAACTTGAAGACCTGCCCGCCCAGTCCGGCTGGCTGCGTGGGCAGGGTCAGGTCGATGGCGATGGCGATGGCGACACCACCACCCAGATCAGCGAGCATGGCTGGCTGCTGACGCTGGACGTTGCGCAGGGCCACAAGACCGGGTTCTACCTGGACCAGCGCGACAACCGCGCAGCCTTTGCGCGCTGGTTGAAGCACCTGGGCGCGCAGTCTGTGCTGAACTGCTACAGCTACACAGGCGGGTTTACCGTGGCTGCGCTGGCAGCAGGCGTGGCCGAGGTCGTCAGCGTCGATTCATCCGCGCCAGCGTTGCAACGTGTGGCTTCGCATGTGGCACTCAACGGCTTCGAAGCCAGCCGCAACACCTGCATGGACGCTGACGTCAACGCCACTTTGCGCCAGTATCTGCAGAGCGGCCGCCGCTTCGACGCCATCGTGCTCGACCCGCCCAAATTCGCGCCCACGGCAGCCCACGCCGAGCGCGCAGCGCGCGCCTACAAAGACATCAACCGCCTGGCTCTGATGTTGCTGTCACCGGGCGGCTTGCTCTTCACCTTCAGCTGCAGCGGCGGCATCAGCGCCGACCTGTTCCACAAGATCGTTGCGGGGGCTGGCATTGACGCGGGGGTCAATGCCGCCATCGTGCAGCGGCTGGAAGGGGCGTGCGATCACCCGACGACCTTGGAGTTTCCCGAAGGGGAGTATCTGAAGGGGCTGGCGCTTTTGAAGCTGGGTTGAGCTGTTGCAGTCCGTTGATGATGAAGACCTTCAAGAGTGCGGCAGCCCAGGCTTCCAATCCTCAGGCGCATCCTTTGAAAAACGGCCCCCACAGGCCATTCACGTTTCCGCCATCGGCAAACCCGTACCTATCTGATCGGCGCCGCCATGAACTTGACTCTCGCAGATGCGTCTTTCTGCCACTGATCAGCGGCATATCCGCGTGGGGCTTACGACTTTCAAAAAAGACCTGACATCGATCACCGGGATTGCGATCGTGCCCAATGCGGTGATTGACTGGGTCCGCAGGCGCCGCTGGCTTGTTGTTCAGGGCAGATCGTTCCAGGCCGGCTGCTGGGCGTCCGACCAAGAGCGCGAGTGCAGCGGCCGCGCAGGTCCATCCCCCACCCACCATTAGGCGCCTCCGTAGTGGCGCTTGAACTGGCGATGCCTGCGACGCGGTTCATGCGGCCGCTTTCGGCGTGCTGCCCGGCGCCGGTGCCACGATTGCCGGCGCGAGGGTCTAAAGGGTTGGGTGCCGGGCTGAGAGGCTGAGAGTCTTTCGATCATGCCCACTCATCACGCCAAAAGACGCCCGCTCGTCGTTGCAAATGCGCGCCATAGCCCGGGCTATGGCTGTGCTTTGCGCCTAGATCGGACGCCTTTTGACGCGCTGCTCGGTCACGCTCGAAAAACTCTCAGCCTCTGAGCCGATTCGTCAATTGGGCCGGGTCCAGGTGATCGACCCGTGCAGCCTCACCAACCCTGGTGAAGGAAGTCGACAGCTGCAAGGACTTCGTCGCCTTTGTGATGCAGTGAGGCCACGGGTGAGCCCAACTCCGCAACCGGCACGGCAGCCATGAATTGCGTCAACATCGCCGTGTCAACGCCCAAGACATCAAAGATTGGATTGAGTCTCTTCGCCGGGGAGGGGGCGATATCAATGGGCAGCAGCGGCACCACCACGCGGGTACTGAGCTGGGTGATCAGGTCGGTCTGCACGTCCAACAGATAACCGCTGCCACTGCGGTTCTTGTAAACATCAAAGCGGGCCATCAAAAGTTTCGGTACTTGGCCAGCGGCAGCCCGTGCTTCTCAACGTAGGCGTTGGAGCTTTCCAGCGACGCCTGATTTTCTTCGACCCATAGCGCGGCCTGTTTGGAGGCAACCGCATGGCGGAGCCCTTCCTCAGCCACCTGCGAAACGTTGATCTTCAGCGCGCGGGCACGGCTCAGCAGATCGGCGTCCAAAGTGACGTTGGTAGCTTTGCGATTGGACGGGAGAGCGGATGGAGGAGCGGATTCGGCGATAGAAGCTGTCATGTCTTTGTGCAAACGATAAACAAGCCCGTATGTTGCCATCTATGCGCATACAAAACAACATGTTTGCTGGGTGTGCCTTCAAAGTTTCTACCGCGCCATTGCGTCAGTCTCACCCATCTGACGCTACAGACCTACTGGGTTGACGGAACGAACTACTGGCTTGATGCCCCTCGCGGCAGCGCGACCTGCGGCTCAAACTTGGCCCGCTTGATGCTGAAAAACGCTTTGACGTTGCGCACGTTGGCATCCTGCGTGAACAGGCGTTGCACCAGCGCGCCGTAAGCCGCCATATCGGCCACCTGCAGCACCAGCACGAAGTCGGGGCCGGGCGAGACCCGCCACACTTGCTGCACCCTGGCCTCTGCCACCGCCCGCTGCTCAAAAGCATCCAGGTGCTCTGCGCCTTGGCGGTCGAGCGTGATTTCCACCAGCGCTGTCAGCGCATCGCCCAGCGCCTGGGGGTTCAGTAGTGCGACGCGGCGTTCGATAACCCCGGTATCGACCAGCCGGCGCACCCGGCGCAGCGCCGTGGCGGGTGAGGTGTGCGCACGCTGGGCCAGGGCCTGGTTGGACAGCGACGCGTCTTCTTGCAAGATCTGCAGCAGGCGCAAGTCGGTGGCGTCGAGTTCCATAATGAAATTATCCGTCTCCAAATTGTTATCTGGTAGTCAAATATTTCGTTGAACTGAGATGGCGATGTTTTCATTCATCCAAGCGCCACTTTTGCACGAACAGATCAGCGTACCTCTCCTAGCATTCGCTCCATCCCAACCCAGGACATCAACACCATGTGTGGCATCGTCGGCGCCGTCAGCTATCGCAACATCGTCCCCATCCTGCTGGAGGGCCTCAAACGGCTGGAGTACCGCGGCTACGATTCTTGTGGCGTGGCCGTGCACCAGGGTGGCGAATTGCGGCGGGCGCGCAGCAC
>JBBQIB010000159.1:0-9670 GCA_038324515.1 Burkholderiales bacterium | reverse complement strand
CTGAGCCCCTGCGGCGCTTCAGCCGCTTGACCCTTCAGCCCCTGCCGGCCACAAGCCCGCAGGGGTTTTGTATTTTCAGCCCGCCGCCCGAATCATCTCCGCCGCCTTCTCGGCAATCATGATCGTCGGCGCATTGGTGTTACCCGACACCACCTGCGGCATGATCGCCGCGTCGACCACCCGCAGCCCTTCGAGGCCGTGCACGCGCAATTGCGCGGCCACCACGTCGTCTGGCCCCGGCCCCATGCGGCAACTGCCCACCGGGTGGTAGATGGTGTCGGCATGGTCGCGCACATATTGTTCGATCTGCTGGTCACTCTGCGCGGCCGCAGACTTGTCCAGCTCACGGCCGCCCAGCGTGGCCAGCGCAGGCTGCTGCAGGATGCGGCGCATGCGCTTGAAGCCGCGCACCAGGCGGTCGACATCGTCGCGCACGTTCAAGAAGCCGGGGTCGATCAACGGCGCTGAGCGCGGGTCGTTGTTGGCCAGCGTGACGCTGCCGCGGCTCTTGGGGCGCAACAGGCAGACATGGCAAGAGTAGCCGTGGCCCCAAGCGACACGCCGGCCGTGGTCGATCAGCTTGCCGACCACAAAGTGCAGTTGCAAGTCGGGTGTGGCCTCTTCGGGCGTGCTGCGGATGAAGCCGCCTGCTTCGCCAAAGTTGGTGGTCAGCATGCCGCTGCGCTGGCGCCGCCACTCCAGCACGCCTTGGACCGCCTGCACAGCGCCGCTGAAGGACAAACCAAAGAGATCCTTCAAGTGCGGGGCGTTGACCACTTGCACCACGTCGATGTGGTCGTGCAGATGCTGGCCCACACCGGGCAGGTGGTGCACCACGGCCAGCCCGTGGCGTTGCAGATCGGGCCCCGGCCCGATGCCCGACAGCATCAGCAGCTGCGGGGATTGCAAAGCGCCAGCGCACATCAGCACTTCGCGCTGGGCCATGATCTGGCGCAACTGCCCGCCTTCACGCACTTCGACCCCGACCGCGCGGCGCCCGTCCATCAGCACCCGGGTGGCTTCAGCGCCGGTGATGACCTTCAGATTGGGCCGGCTGCCCATCACGGGCGTCAGATAGGCCTTGGCAGCACTGAAACGCTCGCCATTCTTGTGGGTCACCTGAAAGATGCCCACACCTGCTTGGCTGGCGCCGTTGAAATCCGGGTTGGCGGTCTCGCCGGATTGCACGCCAGCTTGCACAAAAGCAGGGCAATGGCGGTTCGGGCTGCGCAGGTCCATCACGTTCAGCGGGCCGCCCGTGCCGTGCCAGGCATCGGCGCCACGCTCATTGTGCTCGGCGCGTTTGAAGTACGGCAGCACCTCCGACCAAGACCAGCCCGGGTTGCCCAGTGCCGCCCAGTGCTCGTAGTCTTGCGGCTGGCCACGCATGTAGATCATCGCGTTGATCGAGCTGCTGCCGCCCAGCACCTTGCCACGCGGCTGGTATCCTCGGCGCCCGTTCAGGCCGCTCTGCGCCACGGTCTGAAAGGCCCAGTTGGCTTGGCCCGTCTGCGCCATCAGCGCCAGGCCTGCGGGGCAGTGGATCAGCACGCTGCGGTCTGGTGGGCCCGCTTCGAGCAGGCAGACGTGGATGCCCGGGTCTTCGCTCAGTCGCGCGGCCAGCACACAGCCAGCCGATCCTGCGCCGACGATCACATAGTCATACATGGCTTGTAGTCTCCTGTGGGCACTATAGGCCGGGTCATGCCAGCAGGGGGCTGGGGCGATCCCGCTGTCAGCTGCCTATGATCCAGCCCCTCGGTCCAGTCAGTCCGTTCCGCCAAACCGATGACATGAAATCGCGCCTTCGTCCGCCATGCGTCGTTGCAAATCCGTGCCATAGCTGCAGCTGTGGCTGTGGTTTGCGCCTGGCCTGACGAACGAATGCATCAATTTCACTTGTAATCTCATTGACGGAACGGATTACCCGGCACTTTTTGGGTTTGTTTGGAGCTTCAGCACTTGTTTCAGAGATTTGAAGAGCACGTGCATCCGTACCCGGATGCCCCGCCAGAGCCGCCCCCCAAGACCTTTCTGGCCTTCGTGTGGGCCTGCACGCGCGGCGCGCGGCCTTATCTCGGCTGGGTGATGCTGTTCACGGCGGCCATCGGGGCCTTTGAGGCGCTGCTGTTCAGCATGATGGCCTACGTGGTGGATCTGCTGAGCCAGTCTCAGCCGCACGACTTGTGGCAAGAGCACGGTGGGTTGCTGCTGGTGCTCTCGGGGATTTTGGTGGTCAGCGTGGTTTTTGCCGCCTTGCAGGCGCTGTTCAAGTACCAGAGCGTCTACAGCAACTTTCCGATGCGGCTGCGCTGGCAGTATCACCGGCTGATGCTGGACCAGAGCATGTCGTTTTTTCAGGACGAGTTTGCCGGCCGCATTGCCACCAAAGTGATGCAGACCTCGCTGGCGGTGCGTGACACTTGCCTGATCTTTACCGACATCCTGGTCTACGTGGTGACCTACTTCGTCACCTTGTTGGTGGTGCTGGCGGCCTTTGATGCCTGGTTGGTGGTGCCCTTCCTGGGCTGGTTGCTGCTGTATGCGCTGACGCTGGTGTACTTTGTGCCGCGTCTGGGCAAAGTGGCGCAGTTGCAGGCCGATGCGCGCAGTTTGATGACCGGGCGGGTGACCGATGCCTACACCAACATCGCCACCGTCAAGCTGTTCTCGCACGCTCAAAGCGAGGCGCATTTTGCGCGCGGCGCGATGCAGGAGTTCATGGTCACCGCCTACCGCCAGATGCGCTTGGTGACGGCTTTCGAGATCGTCAACCAGGCCTTGAGCGTGGCGCTGATCGCGGCCATTGCCGCGGTCAGCCTGAGTTTGTGGTCCAGCGGCGCGATTCTGGTGGGTGCGGTGGCTGCTGCCAGCGCGATGGCCTTCAGGCTCAACGGCATCAGCCACTGGGTGATGTGGGAGATGGCTTCGCTGTTTGAGCACATCGGCACCGTGCAAGACGGCATCGCGACATTGTCGCGGGCGCGTACGGTGGTCGACAAAGCCGATGCGCAGGTCTTGAAGGTGCCGCGCGGCGAGTTGCGTTTTGAGCAGGTGGGCTTTGCTTACGGCGGCAACAGGCAGATCGTCGACAACTTGAACCTGACGGTGCAGCCCGGTGAAAAGATCGGCCTGGTGGGGCGTTCGGGCGCCGGCAAGAGCACGGTGGTCAACCTGCTGCTGCGTCTGTATGACCTGGAATCGGGCGTGATCAGGATCGATGGCCAGGACATCTCACAAGTCACCCAAGAGAGTTTGCGCCGCCAGGTCGGCATGGTGACTCAAGACACCTCGCTGCTGCACCGCTCGGTGCGCGACAACATCACCTACGGCCGCCCTGGCGCCAGTGATGAAGAAATGCAGAGTGCCGCCCGGCGCGCCGCCGCCCATGATTTCATCCTGGGCCTGAGCGACCCCAAAGGCCGCCAGGGCTACGACGCCCACGTCGGCGAGCGCGGTGTCAAGCTCTCGGGTGGCCAGCGCCAGCGCGTGGCCATTGCGCGGGTGATGCTCAAAGATGCGCCCATCTTGCTGCTGGATGAGGCCACCAGCGCGCTGGACAGCGAGGTTGAAGCCGCCATTCAGCAAAGCCTGTACCAGCTGATGAAAGGCAAGACCGTGGTGGCCATCGCGCACCGCTTGTCGACCATCGCAGCCATGGACCGGCTGGTGGTGATGGACGGCGGGCGCATCGTCGAAGAAGGCAGCCACCAGGCGCTGCTGGCCGCTGGCGGCATCTACGCGCGCTTGTGGGAGCACCAGAGCGGCGGCTTTCTGGGCGAAGAGATCGATGCGGACGATTCAAGGCCCGCAGTGCCGGCCGCGCCTGGCGCGCCTGTCGCTGGATTGGTGGCCCGTCCCGGGTTCACACCGGCTGGTTGAAGTGGGGTGCCGAGCCGAGCCGAGCCCAGCCGAGCCGGACCGGGCCGGGCCGGGCCGGGCCGGCCGTAACCTGGGGCGCTCAACGGCCGTTGGGCTCCAGCGGCGTCAGCTCGACGGGCATCGTCGGTGGAAAGTCGAAGGCCCGGGTGGTCAGCACCATCGGCTCGGTGTCAGCCCAGGTCTGCACGGGCCTGGGGGCTTTGTCGAACGGGGTGGTGCGCTCGGCGTCCCAATCGCGCGCGCTGCTGCTGGTTGCCGCTGCCGCGCTGATGATCGCTGCCGCAGTGGCGCTGGCTGTCGCTGGGTGATGTACGGGCTGATGCACCGCCGCAGCTTCTGCAAATGGCGGTGAAGGCCTGGGCCTGGGTGTTGAGTGGCGGTTTTGCGGCAACTCGGGCGCTGCAGGTACCCGGGCCGGTGGGGTTTGCGCAGTTGCCGCGGTGATCGGACTGGCCGGACTGGCAGCAGGCGGTTTCACTGCACCCGCACCCGCAGGGTTTGCGAACTGGTTGTGCAGCACCGCCGTCATCGCCAGCAGCCTGGCATCCACCTCGCGAGCCCTGGCTTCCAGCGCAAAACGTGATTGTTCCGACCAACTCATCTGACGCTCGATGTCCGCCATCCTGCGCAGGTGTTCCCACCAGGCCACGCAGATTGCCACCAGCAACAGTGCTGCGCCTGCCGCTCCCAGCCAAAGAAAGATGCTGTCCATGGGTCTGTATCGACCGCTGATCACGAAGCTTGAGCAACCTGAAGCGAGTTTCGTGGCTGCGCGATCGACGATGTCCGTCGGCCTGAGTCCACACGTCCCACCGGGTCTGCCGCAGCAGGTCCTGCGGCAATGGCTCAGGCCCAGCACAATCGGGCTCCAAACGTGTGGCTTCGAGTGACGATGTCATCATCCAACAGCACATGATGCCCTTGCCATACTGAGTGCCACTGTCTTGACCGCCTCCGCCACGACCTCCGCCGCTGCCCCAGTGCCTGTGCCTGCCTCCGCTCGCCTGCGCAGCAAAGCCGCCGCGTCTGTGGCCAAGGGCCCACCCGCCATCACCAGCTATCGCCCCTTCTGGGCCAAGCGGCTGGGCACGGCGTCTTTTCTGCCGGTGAGCCGCGCAGAGATGGAGCGGCTGGGTTGGGACAGCTGCGACGTGATCATCGTCACAGGCGACGCTTATGTGGATCACCCCAGCTTCGGCATGGCGGTGATCGGCCGCACGCTGGAAGCCCAGGGCTTCAGGGTCGGCATCATCGCCCAGCCCGACTGGCAAAGTGCCGAGCCTTTCAAGGCGCTGGGCAAGCCCAACCTGTATTTCGGCGTGGCTGCCGGCAACATGGATTCGATGATCAACCGCTACACGGCGGACCGCAAGCTGCGCAGTGACGACGCCTACACCGCAGGTGGCCTGGGTGGCAAGCGGCCCGACCGCGCCACCTTGGTCTACACCCAAAGGTGCAAAGAAGCCTTCAGCGATGTGCCGGTGGTGATTGGCGGTATCGAAGCGAGCCTGCGCCGCATTGCGCATTACGACTACTGGCAAGACAAGGTGCGGCGCTCGGTCCTGGTCGACAGCAAGGCCGATCTGCTGCTGTACGGCAATGCCGAGCGCGCGATCATCGAAGTGACGCACCGCTTGGCCAAGCGCGAGCCGATCGAGCAGATCACCGATGTGCGTGGCACGGCTTTCATGCGCCGCGATGACGATGCCACCGCCATCGGCTGGTTCGAGCTCGATTCGACCGAAGTTGATCGGCCCGGCCGCATCGACGCCTTTGTCAATCCTTACCTCAGCACCGAAGATGCAGCCGCTGAGCAAGGCCAAAGCTGTGTCAAGGATGACCCTGCTGCCGCCGCTGCCTCCGCCGCCGCACCGGCCCAGGCCGTGGTGGCCATGCCCGTCAGCCGCAAGACCGGCGCGCTGCAACTGCCGCAGCGCGAGCGCACGGTGCTGCGCGTGCCGTCCTACGAGCAAGTCAAGAGCGACCCAGTGCTGTATGCGCATGCCAACCGCGTGCTGCATCTGGAGACCAACCCCGGCAACGCCCGCGCGCTGGTGCAGCGCCACGGCGTGGGCCCGGGCGCGCGTGATCTGTGGGTCAACCCACCGCCGATCCCGCTCAGCACGGCCGAGATGGACGCGGTCTTCGACCTGCCCTACGCGCGCAGCCCGCACCCGATCTATGCCGACGAAGGAGGCGGCCACGACGGCATCACGAAGATCCCGGCCTGGGAGATGATCCGCTTCAGCGTCAACATCATGCGCGGCTGTTTTGGTGGTTGCACCTTTTGCAGCATCACCGAGCACGAAGGCCGCATCATCCAGAGCCGCAGCGAAGACTCGGTGATCCGCGAGATCGAAGAAATCCGCGACAAGGTCAAGGGTTTCACCGGCGTCATCAGCGATCTGGGCGGGCCAACCGCCAACATGTGGCGCATCGGCTGCAAGAGCACCGAGATCGAATCGGCCTGCCGCAAGCCCAGTTGTGTCTACCCCGGCATCTGCTCCAACCTCAACACCGACCATGGGCCGCTGATCAAGCTGTACCGCCGTGCGCGCCAGTTGCGTGGGGTCAAGAAGATCCTGGTCAGCAGCGGCCTGCGTTACGACCTGGCCGTACAAAGCCCCGAGTACGTCAAAGAGTTGGTGCAGCACCACGTGGGTGGCTACCTGAAGATCGCCCCGGAGCACACCGAAAGCGGCCCGCTGTCCAAGATGATGAAGCCGGGCATCGGCAGCTACGACCGCTTCAAGCAGATGTTTGAGCAGTACAGCGCCGAAGCTGGCAAGAAGCAGTATCTGGTGCCGTACTTCATCGCCGCGCACCCTGGCACCAGCGACGAAGACATGATGAACCTGGCGGTCTGGCTCAAGCGCCATGGTTTCAAGGCCGACCAGGTGCAGACTTTCTACCCGAGCCCGATGGCCACCGCCACGGCGATGTACCACAGCGGATTGAACCCGCTGAAGGGCATCAGCCGCGACCCCGAGCGGGCCGGCAAGGTCGACATCGTGCGCGGCGAAAAGCGGCGCCGGCTGCACAAGGCTTTTTTGCGTTGGCATGACCCCAACAATTGGCCGCTGCTGCGGGAAGCTTTGAAGAAGTTGGGCCGCGCTGACCTGATCGGCAACGGCAAGCACCAGTTGATCCCCACCTACCAGCCGGCGGCTGACGCTGGTTATGTCAGTACCCGGCGCAAGAACAGCACCGCAGCGGGTTCACGCCGCTCCAGCGTCACCCAAGGGCGGCTGTTGACGCAGCACACGGGGCTGCCGCCGCGTGATTTGGGTGATCAGCCGGAGGCTTATTCCAGAACTCAGGCCAAAACTCAGGCCAAAGTTCAGCGTAAGAAGGGTTGAGCTGGCTGGTTTTTGATGGCTTGTCACGGGCGCAATGATTCTTGCGTGTCACTGTCGCACCGGGACCCGGACGACGGGGCGCCGTATTGCGCTCATGTCACCCGAGTCGGGCTACGCCCGCCTCTCCTTCTTTGCTTCGCTCCATACGGCGCCCCGCCGTCCGGGTCTTGCCATCGTTTGGGCGTGCATGAAGGGGAGGGGCGCCAATGTAGGTGACTGCGGCGGGAGCCGGTATCTCCCCAACTCCCGCCGCATGCCGAGGTCTGCTTTGCCTCAGGCTGCTGCAGCTTCCTGATCCTGCTCCATCTGCAGCCACTCTTCCAGGTCTTGTTCTGACGAGCCCAGCCAGTCCAGCGCTTGCTGGCCCATCGCCTGCCAGTCGGCGTCGGGGGGCAGAGTCAGACGCAAGCGCCGCATGCGGTCTGCCAGCAAGCCGGCGGCCACCAGCGTGCGGGCTTCGGGTTCGATGCCGTTGTCGCTCAGGGCGGTGTTGTCGTGGTGCAGGCGGATCGCTGCTACCAGGTTGGCGGGCAGATGCCAGGCTTGCGCCACCAGTGCCCCCACCACGGCATGGTCGGTGCGGTGGTTGGCGTTTTCGGTGGCGATGAAGGGTCGGTCCTTGCGAGCTGCAGCCTCGGTCAACGTACCGCCGTAGCCGCGCAAGCTTTGCAGCAGCACCGGCATGCCGACATGCTGAAACAAGCCATACAACTGTGCCAGCTCGGGCGACAGGCCCGGCAACTGGCGGGCGATGAAGTGCAGTGTGCCGGCACTTTGGCTGGCTTCGTCCCAGAAGTCACGCAGCTTGGGGTGGTTGACAGGGATCGCGTGGCGGACCAGAAAAGCTGTCATCAGCGCGGCTGATTCGCGCAGCCCCAGCCGGTTCATCGCTTGTCCCACGGTGTGCACGGGTTGCCCTGAGGCAAACATCGCACCATTGGCGTTGCGCAACAAAGTGGCCGACATGGCCACGTCGCTGCCGGCGATGCGCGCCACCTCATTGAGATCGGGCTCTGCGGCGCCCATCGCGTTTTTCAGGTCGCGCAGCAAGGCCGGGCAAGGCGGGATGACGATCGACTTCAGGGGCCCATTTTTGCGCTTCTGATCCAGTTCGGTGGCGATCAAGGCGCTGTTGCGCGTCGGGGTGCTCAAGATGCTCATGGCAGACTACTTCGGCGCTTTGCAGCCAAAGTGAAGCCCGGTAGTGCACAGGGCTGAGCCACAATGCGCGCCATGCCAGCCAGCAGCTTGCTCGCCCTGATCGACGACATCGCTTCCGTGCTGGACGACGTTGCCGTGCTCAGCAAGGTGGCGGCCAAGAAGACTGCGGGTGTGCTGGGTGACGATCTGGCGCTCAACGCCCAGCAGGTCACCGGCGTCAAGGCCGAGCGTGAGCTGCCGGTGGTGTGGGGGGTGGCCAAGGGCTCGTTTCTGAACAAGCTGATCCTGGTGCCTGCGGCCCTGTTGATCAGCGCTTTTGTGCCTTGGCTGGTGACACCGCTGTTGATGCTGGGGGGTGCATTTCTTTGTTTCGAGGGCGCAGAGAAGCTGGCCCACCGCTGGTTGCACGCAGAAGAAGACAAGCAGCACAAGGCAGCGCTGTCCCAGGCGTTGCAGGACCCGCAGATAGATCTGGTGGCACTGGAGCGCGACAAGATCAAAGGCGCGATCCGCACCGACCTCATCCTGTCGGCAGAAATCATCGCCATCACGCTGGGCACCGTGGCCGACCAGCCGCTGCTGACCCAGGTCATCGTGCTCAGCACCGTGGCGATCTCGATGACGGTGGGTGTTTACGGGCTGGTCGCCGGCATCGTCAAGCTCGACGATCTGGGCCTGTGGCTCAGCCAGCGCGGCAGCGCGCTGGCGCAGGCCATCGGACGGGGCATCTTGCGCGCCGCACCCTGGCTGATGAAAGCCTTGTCGGTGGCGGGCACGGCAGCGATGTTCTTGGTAGGAGGTGGCATCCTGGTGCACGGGGTGCCGCCTGTGCAGCAGGCGATCAGCGCAGGCGTGGTCGGCATGGGCGGCGCCTGGCAGTGGCTGCTGCCCATGTTGGCCAACGCGCTGGTGGGCCTGCTGATCGGCGCTGCCGTGCTGGCTTTGGTGACGCTGTTTCAGCGCTTGCGCAAGCCGGTGGCGGTTGCTTGACGCCGATCACTTCTGCTTCAGTCCGGCCCCTTGGGGCTGACACGCAGCAAGCGCGGCGACGCTGAGCGTACGCCGCAAACTTCCACCACCAGGCGAGCCAGTGTCACGCCGTCGTGCGCCAGTGCCGGGCCCGCTTGCAGCGTCATGCGTCCGGGTTGATGGGCCAGCAAGGCTGCCCGCTGGTGGTCGGCGGCCAGCCAGTGTTGCACTGCCAGCAGATGCGCCGGGTCATCGTCTTCGATGCGCACCTCGGGCAGCGCCACCAGCAACATCGCTCC
>JBBQIB010000158.1:0-9836 GCA_038324515.1 Burkholderiales bacterium | reverse complement strand
TGGCTGTGGCCCGACAGCTGCAGTTGCCTGCGCCCAGCGCTGGCCAGGGCAGGCCTGCAGGTGTGTCTGGCGTCGACTGAATCGCGAGCTGTTCTGAGGCTTTTGGCTCAGTTGCTTCGCCACATCCAGCACCGATGCTGCAGCGCATTACAATGCGCAGCTTCGGGGTGTGGCGCAGCCTGGTAGCGCAACTGGTTTGGGACCAGTGGGTCGGGAGTTCGAATCTCTCCACCCCGACCATTTTTTATCTTCAACCTGCCACGGCAGTCGGCCGTTGAGCCTGCATCCCCCCAACCAGCCGTCGGCAAACCGCAGGCCTGAGTTGTGAGCGCGATGGATGCCTACGTACTGATCGGCAACCCCAACACCCGCAAGGGTTCGGTGCTGCGCAGCCTCACGGGCTGCTACAGCCGCAGCGTGCGAGATGTGCAGTTGCAAGGCGAGCGCGTGCCAACGCGCTTTTATGCCCGCGCCGCTTCATTGCAAGACACCGGCACCGATGCCGACAGCTTTGTCGCCGAGGTTGCCAAAGCGCGTTGCCAGGCGGTGATCTTTTGTCTGGCCGCCAGCGCCAACAACAATGCCCGGACACCGTGCCCGGATGCCGCCCACTACGTGGATGCCTTGCGCGCCCTCGGCTGGCGCATCAGGGCGGTGGCCGTTTTGGGGCAGAACAGCGGCGGCGTCAAAGCGCCCAACCTGCGCCAGTACCCGCAGGCGCCGACTGCACCGATCAACTTGACTGTGCGTGATGTCCGGGCGCAGTTTGGTTGGGTCTGAAGGTCACTGTGTGGCCGGCACCAGCAGCTGCGCCACCACCGCGTCAATGGCCAACGCGCAGCAGGCTGCGGCCTCGGTGCTGCGACCCTGCGCGTCCAGGCTCCACGCCAGCAAGTCGTACCAGGTGTCACGCTCGCGCTGGGCAGACAGGCTCAGCTGTCGTCTGCCATGAGTTGCTGTGAATGGTTGTCGGAGCCCGGCGTAGAGCGGGCTGTTGTTCGGTCCTTCGCTGCACGGCAAGCGACCGCGGCTGAAGCCGGCTGGCCTTCGTGTTTGCGAGTGCGCTCGCTGAGGTCGCTGCGGTTGCTGAGGTCGCTGCGGTCTCAGCATTCGCTCCAGCACGCGGGTAGGCGGCTACTTTCATCGCGCCAGAAAGCTGGCACAGGCTTCGCCCCAGGCGGCATTCACTGCGGGTGTGGCGGCATCGGCCAAGCCTTGTCGCAGCGTCCACAGCAAGGCCTCGCCCACCAGCGTGTAGTGCGCTGGCTGCACGCCCCACGCCACGTGGCGGATGGCCAGCTCGCGCGCCAGCGGCAGCATCTGTTCCATGCGCCCCAGGCTCAGCACCAGGGTGTTCAACGCTGCCATCAGCTTGTTGCCCTGGGCCACCATGTCGCGCTTGAACATGGGTTGCACCTCTGGCGCGATGGCAAACAGGCGGCCTTGAAACAACGCTGCGGCCTGGGTCTGTATGGGTTGCACCTGCGCCCATGTGCTGCGAACCCGTTGAATTTGTTCGGGTGTCGTGTGGAGGCCCTGACCGGCCGTGGCCGCGATTGAGTTGGGAAGGGTCGCTCTGGATGGGCTCAACCTTGTCAGTCGACCCGGCCCTGCCCGTCATTCAGTTTGGCGACTTTGTGCTGGACCTTGGCAACGCCCGGCTGTGCAGCGCTGGCGCAGAGTTGCCGATCAAACCCGAGTCGCTGGCGCTGTTGGCGCATCTGACGGCGCACAGCGGCCAGCTCGTCACCAAAGACAGCTTGCTGGACCATGTCTGGGGCCGGCGCGCTGGCGGGCCATGCAGGCATGTTGTGGCACCGCGCAGGCCATGCGCTGGAAGGCTTGCAGTGGTGCCGCAAAGTGCTGGCCGTGGCCGGTCCGGATGCGGATGCCCATGACCGCGCCGGCGTGGAGCTCACGCTGGCCCACCTGGCCGGGGTGGCAAACAGTTCAACCTGCAAGAGCCGGCACGCTGCCAGGCCCAGGGCGCGGTGCGGGAAGCCTGGTCGGCCGTCATCGGCGTGATGTTGGCGGAACATGACCGCGGCCGCCCTGACCGAGCCATCGCGATGGGCCGTCAGGGACTGGCTGAAATCCGCGCGGCAGGGCGCCTGCGTCAGGGCGCCAACCGCCTGGGCATGTGGCTGATGATGCTGGCCCAAAGCGGCGAGACTCAGGCCACGCGACTGGCGCTGCCCGAGGCGATGCAGCTCCTGGACCGGGCAGGCCGTCGCGGCATGCTGCTGCTGCCACTGGCCTGGCTGGCTTGGTACGAAGACCGTCTGCAATCCGCCACTGCGCTGCTGGCAAGGTTTGACTCATCCGGTGGTACCGGGCGAGAGTTTGCGCCGGGTACCTACATCCGAAGATCCGTGGACAGCCTTTGGGGCAGGTTGCAGCTCAAGTGTGGTGCGGAACGGTTGGCGAGAGCCAGGGATGCAGCGTTGGACATCAGCGACGACCAGGCGGTTGTGGCAGCCACAGGGACTGCTGGCGATGGGGGATGTATTCGCGTCAGCCGATGCCCTTGGCAGCCTTCCTTCATGATGCGCACCATGAACCAGCAACTGCCAGCTGCATGAGTTGTGCGCCTCAAGGCGCAGCGCGCGGCGCGACCGGCAGCAGCATGGACGCCAAAGACGCAGCACCGTTGTTGGTCGGGCCAGTGCTGAGGCGCGTGCAAGCGCGCAACATTGCGCTTTGGCTCGCCACCACAAGCGCGCAGCGCATCCACCTCACGGTCTACAGTGCTGAGGGCGCACCTCTTGCCAGCCGCACGCAACAGCGGAGTTTTTGCGCTGGCGAGCGGCTGCACTTGCATCTGGTCGAGGTTGTGCTCGATGTCGATTTGCAGGTTGGCGCCTGGACCGCTTACCGCCTTTGGCTGGCCGAGCCTGGCTCCGCTGACCCCAGCTCCACCGACCCCAGCGAGGTTTCTGCAACGGCGGAGCCGGCGTGGACAGACACCACCGACCCCGCGCTGTGCTACCCCGGCCAGCAAAGCCCAGGCTTCGTCTTCGCCCCCCAGGTGCATGCCTTGCTGCATGGCTCTTGCCGCAAGCCGCACCAAGCCGCCGGCGGCGACGGCCTGGTGCGTGCTGACGCGCATCTGCAGCGCCTTCTTCGGCGCCGTCAGCAACCCCTTTCGCAGCGCCCTTTGGCCGAGCCAGACAGCGGGCCCTGGCCCTGGCCTTCTGCATTGGTGCTCAGCGGCGACCAGGTCTATTGCGACGACGTGGCGGGCCCGATGTTGCGCGCCATCCATCAACTGTCTGCCCGTCTGGGCCTGCCCGACGAGGCGCTGAGCGGGTTTGCAAGCGGCATCCGCAGCAGTGCCGATTTGCTCGCCCACCCCGGCACCTACTACCGCCGCATGGAGCTGCTGCCCAAGACCGAAAGCAGCCGCGCGCTGGTCGAGCTGGTCTTTGGCGGCGTGCGCAAGCCCGTCTTCACCACCGTCAACGCCCACAACCACCTGATCACGCTGGCCGAGGTGCTGGCGATGTACCTGCTGGTGTGGTCGCCCGTTCCCTGGGAAGGCCTGGATCTGAGCCCGCCGCCGGGCCTGAGCGACCGCCACCTACGCCGCTGGGCGCGGGAGCGCGCAGCGCTGGACGAATTCGTGCCGGGTCTGCCAGCCGTGCGCCGGCTGCTGGCCCATTTGCCGGTGGCGATGATCTTCGACGATCACGACGTCACCGATGACTGGAACCTCAGCCGCGAGTGGGAGCAGGCCGCCTACGGCCACCCCTTGTCGCGCCGCATGATCGGCAACGCGCTGATCGGCTACCTGCTGAATCAGGGCTGGGGCAACCGGCCGGAAGCCTTCGACGACAGCTTGCTGGACGCCGTGCAGGCGGCCATGGACGCACCCGGCGGCGCGGCGCACGACGCGCTGGTCGAGCGTTTGCTGCAGTGGCGCGACTGGCACTACACCTGGGACACCACGCCGCCGCTGATGGTGGTGGACAGCCGCACTCACCGCTGGCGCTCGGAGGTCTCGGCGCGGCGGCCTTCGGGTCTGCTCGACTGGGAAGGCCTGACCGATCTGCAGCAGGCCCTGCGCGGCCACCCGGCGGTGCTGCTGGTGGTGTCAGCCCCGGTCTTTGGCGTCAAGTTGATCGAGACCGTGCAGCGTGTCTTCACCTTCATCGGCCTGCCGCTGATGGTGGACGCCGAGAACTGGATGTCGCACCCCGGTGCCGCCAGCGCCATCCTCAACATCTTCCGCCACCCGCACACGCCGCAGAACTTCGTCATCCTCTCGGGCGACGTGCACTATGCCTTCGTCTACGACGTGGAGTTGCGCGCGCGGGCGCTTCGCGGGCAGGCCGATCCCGCAGCCAGCGGGCCGCATGTCTGGCAGGTCTGCAGCAGCGCGCTGCGTAACCGCTTCCCGCCGCGTCTGCTGGCGGTGCTGGATCACCTCAACCGCTGGCTCTATTCACCCCGCTCGCCGCTGAACCGCTTCACGCGCCGCCGCTTGATGCGCGTCACCCCGCGCAAGCCCGAGGGCACGCCGCACGGCCGCCGGCTGCTGGAGGGCAGCGGCGTGGGTTTACTGACGCTGGACGAAGAAGGGCGGCCGCAGCACATGCTGCAACTGCTGGCCGACGGCCGCGATGTGGCCTTTGTGCGTCGTGAGGGGGAAGCGAGGGAGGATTGAGGGCGCGACGCTCACAAGCGGTGGCGAGTTGCCAGTTGCAGTCTGCCTGGGTTCAGAAGGTGGGCAGTGGCTTCAACGCAGACCAGGGGTCAAATTCTTCCCCGCCCATTGGCTTCGCAGCGCCTCTTTCAGGTCAAACGCGCCGGCGGCGGGCGTTTCAGGGCAAGCCTTCGGTGACGTCGCAGCCGTTGCACCTTGCAGCGCGTCGGCTGATGGCGCATCCACCTGACCCCCCACCTCAAACAACCCCAACACCTCCCCCGGCACAAACCGCGAGCGAAGCGCATACACGTGCTGGCTGCCCAGCGCCCGCTGCTGCGTGATGTAAAAGCGTTGCGGCACCCACAGGCTGAGGCTGTCGCGGGCGCGGGTCATGGCCACGTACAGCAGGCGGCGTTCTTCTTCGATTTCTTCAGCGCGGCCGGTAGCCAGGTCGGCGGGCATGCAGCCGTCGACGACGTTGAGCACGTGTACGGCGCGCCATTCCTGGCCTTTGGCTGAGTGGATGGTGGACAGGATCAGGTAGTCCTCGTCGCGGTGCGGGGGGCCGGCTTCATTGCTGCTGGCGTTGGGCGGGTCCAGCGTCAGTTCGGTCAGGAAACGTTCGCGTGTTTTGTGGGTGGCTGCGATGTGCATCAGTTGCTGCAGGTCGGCGTCGCGGGCGCGGGCGTCGTCGTACAGGCGCTCCAGGTGGGGCAGGTACCAGGCGTGCACGGCTTGCAGCTCGTCGGGCCATTTTGAGCCTGGGCTGCGCAAGTGCTGCATCAGCTGCAGCAAGGCCGGCCAGGATGCTGCGGCCGCTGCGGGGGGCTTGAACTGATGCAGGGCCGTGGGGTGCGCCAAAAGCTTGCGCACCGATGCCGGCCCCATGCCGGGCACCAGGCGTGCGCAGCGCAGAGCAGCCAGTTGGGCCAGGGGGTTGCTGGCCCAGCGCAGGACGGCCAGCATGTCCTTGATGTGCGCTGCTTCAAGAAAGCGCAGGCCGCCGAACTTGACGAAGGGCACGTCGCGGCGCAGCAGCTCCAATTCCAGCATGGCGCTGTGGCTGGTGGTTCTGAACAGCACTGCCTGTTGCTTCAGCTGCAAGCCCATTTCGCGTTGGCTCAGCACCGCGTCGGTCACCGCGCGGGCCTGCGCGGCTTCGTCGGGGACGGTGTGGATCTGCGGCAATCCCGCGGCTGGACGCTGGCTCCACAACTCTTTGGCGTGGCGCTGTTTGGCCAGCGCGATGACAGCGTTGGAGGCGGCCAGGATCTGGGGTGTGCTGCGGTAGTTCTGCGTCAGGCTCAAGACCCGGGCCGAAGGCTCGAAGCGCTGCGCGAAGCCCAGCATGATCTGCACGTCTGCGCCTCTGAAAGCGTAGATCGATTGCGCGTCGTCGCCCACAGCCGTCAGCCCTTGGCCGGTGGGTTTCATGGCTTGCAGAATGTCGGCTTGCAGGCGGTTGAGGTCTTGCACTTCGTCCACCAGCAGGTGGTCAAAACGCTGGCGCAGCCGCGCCGCCACGGGCGGGCTTTGCATCAGGTGCCACCAAGCCAGCAGCAGGTCGTCGAAGTCCAGCGACTGCTGTTGCAGCTTGCGCTCGCCAAAGGCCGCAAACAGTTGCAGCAGTGCGTGTTCGTTGCGCGCGCACCAGGGGTAGTGGCTGGCCAGTACATCGGTCAGCGTTTGGCGGGTGTTGATGCAGCGTGAGTGGATGGCCAGGCAGGTGGCCGGCATGGGAAAGCGCTGGCTGCGCTCGGCGAAGCCCAGTTCTTGGCGCACCAGGCCCAGCAGGTCTTGGGTGTCGGCGCGGTCCAGCACTGTGAAGTTGGCAGCCAGGCCGATCTGTCCTGACTCGTCGCGCAGCAGGCGCGCCGCCACGCTGTGGAAGGTGCCGCACCAGGGCAGGGTGGGGGGCGCCTGGGCGGCTGACAGGCCCATCGAGCGGGCGAGCGTCTGGCCGGCGCGGTGGGCCATCTCAGAAGCTGCACGGCGGGAGAAAGTCAACAGCAGGATGCGCTGCGGGTCAGCGCCCTGCTGCACCAACCAGGCCAGGCGTGCAGCCAGGGTTTTTGTTTTGCCGCTGCCGGCGCCCGCCACCACCAGCAGCGGGCCTGCTGTGGCGGGGTGCGTGGCTGCGCTGTGTTGGGCGGGGTTCAGGTCTGCCAGCGCATCCATGGGCCTGGCGTCGGGTGAGGTGCGGTGAGGTGAGATGGCGGCGTTCAGCCCGACTCAGCGCGCGTCGGCCAGCGCCTGCGCCAGGTCGATCACCGCCAAAGCGTAGTAGCTGGACCAGTTGTAGCGTGTGACGACATAGAAGTTCTGCGTGCCTGCGACATAGCTGGGTGCGTTGCCGGCGTTGAACAACTCCACCAGCGCCAGGGGGCCGACATGGCGCTGGCCGGCTTCGTCCAACTTCGCGCCCTGTTCGGTCATTTGCCTGGCGCTGAAAGTGGGCAGGATGTCGGGGCCGAGCAGCCGGGCCATCTGCTGCGGGTCTGCAGGCGGCTGGACCGCATAGTGCGTGGGCATGCCGCTTTGCCAGCCAAAGGTGGCCAGGTAATGCGCCACGCTGCCCACCACATCGGCGGGGTTGCCGTGCAGATCGATGTGGCCGTCGCCGTCGAAGTCGACCGCGTACTTGTTCCAGCTGCTGGGCATGAACTGGGGCAGGCCCATCGCGCCGGCGTAACTGCCCTTGATCGACAGCGGGTCCACGCCCTCGCGTTGTGTCAACACCAGAAACTCTTCCAGCTCGCTGCGAAAGAAGGCGCTGCGGTCGCTGCGGCCTGCCGGAAAGTCAAAGCTGAGTGTGGCGAGGGCGTCGATGACGCGATGATTGCCGGTGATGCGGCCGTAATATGTCTCCACACCGATGATCGCCACCACCAGGCTGGCCGGCACGCTGTAGCGGGCTTCTGCGCGCTGCAAAACCTGTGCGTTATCGCGCCAGAAAACCAAACCGGCTTCGATGCGCTGCGGCTCCACAAAGCGCGCGCGGTAGGCTGCCCAGTTTTTGGCGGATGGGGTGGCCGGCGGCATGATCAGCCGTTGCACCGACGGCACGCGCTGGGCCTTGGACAAGGCGCCCAGCACCTGGTCGAGCGGCAGGTTGCGCCGTTGGGCGACGTCGATGGCGAAGTCGCGCACTCTGGGGGCGGTGCCGTAAGCTTTGCTGGTGGGCTTGGCGGCAGGTTTTTGCGTCGCCTTTTGCACGGTTTTTTGCGCATTCTTTTGCGCAGCCTGGGCAGGCGACTTCTTCGCGGCTGAAGCGGGCTCCTTGGCGGCAGCCAACAGCGGCGCCAGCAACAGGGCACAGCACAAGCACAAGCACGAGCACAAGCACGAGACGGCTCGAGTGGGCACAGTTTTTGTCATTCGCCAAAGGCGCGAGGGCCAGCGGCGGGCGGTTCTGAAAGTGGGCTTGGACCAGGGCATGCGCGCATTATCCAACCCGCTCCACTCAAGCACGCCCTACCGCAGCGTTGCTGCCACCGCCCAACAATGCTGGGCCGTGCGGCAAGACCATCCGGGCATCGAGAGCGCCCCCAGACCTGCCGCTGCGCGTCAGGCCCCCCGAGGGGGAGTGAGGAAACCTGGGGCGGCCCGGCGTTTCCTCATGAGCATCCCAGGCCCCTGTTGGCGCCGCGGTAAGCCTGGCCGCTGCAGACCCAACGACAAGCTGTTGGCATTCCTGAAGGGGCTGTAGACGATCAGACTGCGCAGGATGTGGGGTGTCACGCGCTTGTCGATCTTGGCTGTATCGGCAGCAACGTGGACGGCGCGGTCGTTCTTGCGCATGGCATCGGCCTGCGCTTGGAGAGCCACAATCTGCGCGTTCAATGCAGCCAGGGTCAGACCACTCTTCCTTGCTGCCATGGGGCTTCTCTCCGGTGCGTGAGATCCTACTTCGCTTCGGTCTGCGGGGGTCCATGGCGGTCTTGCGGGAGGTGGCTCGAAGCATTCCCGGCACGATCGCAGCAAATGCCGAACGCGCCCGCATCGGTCGTCGTACTGGCAACCCATCGTTCTGTTTAAGTTCACGAAACGTGCTGAACTTCGAACTTTACCGAACGGACCTCGATCGGGATACTGGCAAGCTGTCGTTCGGTCAGACGACGTCACGACCTTCAAGTGCCGACTTATGCGACCAGAAGAACTTCTCCTCGACACCTTCGTCGATCCGGCGCGTCCCGCACCTCGCCGTTCGCGCCAGACCCATGTGCGCTGGGGCAGCCGCATCGTCACCGTCGGCGGTGACGCACCAGTGCGCGTTCAGTCGATGACCAACACCGACACGGTCGACGTCATCGGCACCGCGATCCAGGTCAAGGAGCTTGCGCTGGCCGGCTCGGAGATGGTCCGGATCACGGTCAACTCACCGGAAGCGGCTGCCGCCGTGCCGCACATCCGGGAGCAGCTCGACCGCATGGGTATCGAAGTGCCGCTGATCGGCGACTTCCACTACAACGGGCATCGCCTGCTGACGGATTATCCGGCCTGCGCTGAGACGCTGTCGAAGTACCGCATCAACCCGGGCAACGTGGGCAAGGGCGACAAGCACGATCGTCAGTTCGCGCAGATGGTCGAGGTGGCGGTCCGCTACGACAAGCCCGTGCGCATCGGCGTCAACTGGGGCAGCCTCGATCAGGAGCTTCTCGCCGAGCTGATGGACGAGAACGCACGCCTTGCGCAGCCGCACGAGCCGCGTCAGGTCATGTACCGGGCGATGGTCTTGTCGGCGCTGTCGTCGGCGCGTCGCGCAGAAGAGCTCGGGCTGCGGCCTGACCAGATTGTCCTGAGCTGCAAGATGTCCGGTGTTCAGGACCTCATCAGCGTCTACCGGGCCTTGGCACGCCAGTGCGACTACACCCTGCACCTCGGGCTGACCGAGGCCGGCATGGGCACCAAGGGCACCGTGGCCTCGACCGCAGCGTTGGCAATCCTTCTGCAAGAAGGCATCGGCGACACGATCCGCGTCTCGTTGACGCCGCAGCCCGGCGAGCCGCGCACGCAGGAGGTGGTCGTCGCGATGGAGATTTTGCAGGCGCTCGGCCTGCGCTCGTTCAATCCCAGCGTCACCGCGTGCCCGGGCTGCGGCCGCACCAGCAGCACTGCCTTCCAGCACCTGGCCAAACAGATCGACGACTTCCTGCGCGAGCAGATGCCGCAATGGAAGACCCGCTGT
>JBBQIB010000157.1:0-9849 GCA_038324515.1 Burkholderiales bacterium | reverse complement strand
CGCGCTCCTGCAGAGCTGATGGCGAACTTTCTGAAGCCGCTTTCGACCTGGATCAAGCCCAGCACCAGCGCGGTCTCCAGCCCCGCTCGACGAGACTCGTACCAGACCGTAGCCAAAAACTCGATGCGCGTATGGTGCTCGGCCTTGCGGCGCCTCAGGCGCTGGCTGGCCTCACCCAGCCAGCGCAGGTAGGCCAGGCGTTGGTTGACGTCCTCAAAGCTCGGTTTGGGTGGCCGCCGATCGGCAATCGACGCCGCCAGCGCGGTACGCACGGCATCGGCCAGCGGCTCCTCGAGCTGATTGCCGGCGCGCGCTGGCGGTCCCCAGGCAGCCAGCGTGCTCAGCAGCAGCGCCCGGCGGTGCAAACCGATCAAAGCCCGCAACGCGCTTTCACCGTGGCCACCACGTCGGCCACGGCGACAGCAGTGGCGGTGCTCTCGCGCCGGCCCTGCACTTCCAGCTGGCCCGACTTCAGGCCGCGGTCTGAGACCACCACGCGCCATGGCACGCCGATCAGCTCCCAATCGGCAAACATCGCACCCGGCCGCTCGCCGCGGTCATCCAACAGCACGTCCACGCCCGCCGCCACCAGCTCGTCGTGCAGCTTGTCGGCCGCTGCACGCACCTCTTCGCTGCGGTCATAGCCAATCGGGCAGATGACGGCGGCAAAAGGCGCCATCGTCTGCGGCCAGATGATGCCGCGCTCGTCGTGGCCTTGCTCGATGGCAGCGCCCAAGAGCCGCGTCACACCGATGCCGTAACAGCCCATCACCATCAGCTGCGCTTTGCCGTTGTCGTCCAGGTAAGTGGCTTTCATCGCCTCGCTGTATTGGGTGCCCAGCAAGAACACATGGCCCACCTCGATGCCACGCTGGATGGCCAGCACGCCTTTGCCGTCGGGTGAAGGATCGCCCGCCACCACGTTGCGCAGGTCGGCCACCAGATCGGGCTCGGGCAGGTCGCGGCCCCAGTTGGCGCCGGTCAGGTGGAAGTCGACCTCGTTGGCGCCGCATACGAAGTCGGCCATGTTAGCCACCGTGCGGTCGGCAATCACCTGGACTGGTTTTTGCAGGCCGATCGGCCCCAGATAGCCGGGTTTGCAGCCGAAGTGGTCTTCGATCTCGGCCACGCCGGCAAATCTGAAACCGTCTTCGAGGCCTGGCACCTTGCTGGCCTTGACCTCGTTGAGGTCGTGGTCGCCACGCAGCAGCAGCAGCCACACGGTGACCTGCGGGGCTGCGCCATGGTCGCCGGGCTTCTCAGTGGCCAACACCAAAGACTTCAAGGTCTGCGACAGCGGCAGGCCCAGCAGCGCGGCGACAGCGGCGCAGGTGCTCTTGCCGGGGGTAGGCGTCTTTTGCAGCGGCTGTGTGGCGGCGCCGCGGCTGTCCAGCAACGGCAAAGCTTCGGCCTTTTCGATGTTGGCAGCGAAGTCGCTGCTCGGGCAGTAGACGATGGCGTCTTCGCCAGTCTCGGCAATGACCTGGAACTCTTGCGATGCATCACCGCCGATGGCGCCACTGTCGGCCGCCACGGCCCGGTAGTGCAGGCCCATGCGGTCGAAGATCGCGCAGTAGGCCTTGAACATGGCCTCATAACTGCGCAGCCCGCCCGCCACATCGCGGTCGAACGAGTAGGCGTCCTTCATCGTGAACTCGCGCCCGCGCATCAGGCCGAAGCGTGGCCTTCGCTCGTCGCGGAACTTGGTCTGGATGTGATAAAAATTCCTCGGCAGTTGCTTGTAGCTGCGCAGCTCTTGCCTGGCAATGTCGGTGATCACTTCTTCGCTCGTAGGCTGGATCACGAAGTCGCGGCCATGGCGGTCTTTGACGCGCAGCAGCTCTGGCCCCATCGCCCCGAAGCGGCCGGTTTCTTGCCACAGTTCTGCGGGCTGCACGACGGGCATCAGCAGCTCAACAGCACCCGCGCGGTCCATCTCTTCGCGGATGATGGCCTCGACCTTGCGGATCACCCGCAAGCCCAGCGGCATGTAGCTGTAGATGCCGGCGCCCAGCCGCTTGATCAAGCCCGCACGCATCATCAACTGGTGGCTGATGATCTCGGCGTCGGCGGGCGCTTCTTTGAGCGTGGAGATAAAGGTGGCGGTGGCTTTCATCTTCGGTGTCCTGCAACGGCGCGACCTGCCCACCGTGCACGGATTGGAACAGCGCCCGAAGGACCACCCCAGTGCCGATGCGGGTAAACAAGAGTTCGCCCAATGCACAGTGACGGTGCAATAATGAATTCAGTCAAAAGATCGGGGTCAGATTATGCTCGACCGGGAAGGCTTCAGGCCTAACGTCGGCATCGTCTTGTTGAATGCCCGCAATCAGGTTTTCTGGGGCAAGAGGCTGCGCACGCACTCTTGGCAGTTTCCTCAAGGCGGTATCCAACATGGCGAGTCGCCAGAACAGGCGATGTTGCGCGAGCTGCACGAAGAAGTGGGGCTGCTGCCCGAGCATGTGCAGATCGTGGCGCGCACCCGCGACTGGCTGCGCTACGAAGTCCCTGATCATTTCATCCGCCGCGATGCCAGAGGGCACTACCGCGGCCAGAAGCAAATCTGGTTTTTGTTGCGTTTGCTCGGCCACGACAGCGATCTGAACCTGCGCGCCTCCAACCACCCCGAGTTCGACGCCTGGCGCTGGAACGAGTATTGGGTGCCGCTGGAGATGGTCATCGAATTCAAGCGCGGGGTCTACGAGCGGGCCTTGACCGAGTTGTCTCGCTACCTGCCCAGGGTCAATCACACCAACCGCTTTTTGCGCAGTGGCTTGCGCTCGCAGCGCATGCCGCTGCAAGATCTGCAACCGCGTGCTGAGCCCGATCCGGCGACAAATCGCCCTGCCATCCCCGTTTCTGGCCAGGCTGCCGCTGGCTCATCCGCCCGCCATGAAGGAAGCGGCGGGTCGGCCCGAACCAACATCGCCGACTGAGATCTCCGACTGACTGACTGATCGGCTGGCCAGTGGCCGGCAAGTCAGACCAACACCAGATTCGTGCGGTGAATCAGCTCCGACTCGTTGACGTAGCCCAGCAAAGTGGCAATTTGCGACGAAGCCTTGCGCGAGATCAGGCGCGCTTCGGTGGACGAATAGTTGGCCAGGCCACGGGCGATCTCCACGCCTTCCAGCGTTTGCACGGCAATCACATCGCCGCGCGCGAACTCGCCATGTACCGTGTGCACGCCGATCGGCAGCAGGCTCTTGCCCTCGTCGAGCAGCTTTTTTTGCGCGCCTGCGTCGACGCGCACGGCGCCGCGCAGTTGCAAGTGGTCGACCATCCAGCGCTTGCGTGCCGCCAGCTTGGCGGTGCCCGCCATAAAGGTGGTGCCGAGCAGCTCACCCTGCGCCAGACGCAACAGCACATCGGTTTCGCGGCCCCAGGCAATCACCGTGTGGGTGCCGCTGACGGCTGCGCGCTTGGCCGCCAGTATCTTGGTCAGCATGCCGCCACGGCCGATCGAGCTGCCTGCGCCGCCGGCCATGGCTTCCAGAGACGGGTCGCCTGCTGTGGCGTGGACGATGAAGTGCGCGCCCGGGTCCTTGCGCGGGTCGGCTGAGTACAAGCCGCGCTGGTCGGTCAGGATCACGTAGGCGTCAGCCACCACCAGGTTGGCCACCAGCGCGCCTAGAGTGTCGTTGTCACCGAAGCGGATCTCGTCGCTGACCACGGTGTCGTTTTCGTTGATGACCGGGATCACCTTCAGCGCCATCAAGGTCTGCAGGGTGGAGCGGGCATTGAGGTAACGCTCGCGGTCGGCCAGGTCAGCATGGGTCAGCAGCACCTGCGCGCTGGCCAGGCCATGCGCGCTGAGGCGTGACTCGTACATCTGCACCAACCCCATCTGGCCCACGGCAGCGGCGGCCTGCAGCTCGTGCAGTTCGGTCGGCCGCTTTTGCCAACCCAGGCGCTTCATGCCTTCGGCGACGGCGCCGCTCGAGACCATCACCACCTCGCGCCCGTCTTGCGCCAGCGCTGCGAGTTGGCGCGACCAGTTGCCGATGGCTTCTGCGTCCACACCGCGGCCTTCGTTGGTGACCAGGCTGGAGCCGACCTTGACGACGATGCGTCTGGCGCCCTTCAGCACGCTTTGCACCAGGCTCCGGCTGCCGCTGGCTTCGATGCCGGCGGTTCTGGCTAAGACTTGAGGCAGATCCTGCGGCGGCTCATTGGGTGGCGCGTTGTGCGACAGGCTGGGCGGCTGGTCATGCGACTGGATTGCCGGCTTGGCAACCGACGCCGGGTCAGCGGCTTTGGTCTTGCCCATCGGTGTCGTCCTGGGTCTCAAAGCGCAGATCAGGCAGCGGCGCTACGCGCTGCTGCTCAGCCACGTGGGCGTGGATGCGCTCCAGCAGCGGTTGCAGGCCTTCGCGCGCCAGCGCAGAAATTGCAAACACCGGCCCCTTCCAGCGCAGCCGTTTGACATAGCTGGAGATGCGGGCTTCGCGCTCTTCTTCGGGCACCATGTCGAGCTTGTTGAAGACCAGCCAGCGTGGTTTGGCATGCAGTGCCGGGTCGTACTTTTTCAGCTCGGCGACGATCGCCTTGGCCTGCGCCACCGGGTCGATGCTGTCGTCAAAAGGCGCAGCGTCGACCAGGTGCAGCAACAGCCGGGTGCGCTGCAGATGGCGCAAGAACCGGTGTCCCAGCCCTGCGCCTTCAGAAGCGCCTTCGATCAGCCCCGGGACGTCGGCAACGACGAAGCTGCGCTCGGGTCCGACGCGCACCACGCCCAGGTTGGGGCTCAGTGTCGTGAAGGGATAGTCGGCGATCTTCGGGCGGGCGTTGGAGATCGCGGTGATCAAGGTGCTTTTGCCGGCGTTGGGCATGCCCAGCAGCCCGACATCGGCCAGCACCCGCAGCTCCAGCTTCACCTTGAAGGCTTGGCCGGGCCAGCCCGGCGTCTTTTGACGCGGTGAGCGGTTGGTGCTGGTTTTGAAGTGCAGATTGCCAAAGCCGCCATCACCGCCCTTGGCGATCAGGGCGCGCTGGCCATGCTCCAGCAACTCGACCATCATCTCGCCAGTCTCGGCATCGCTGATGATCGTCCCCACCGGCATGCGCATCTCGATGTCCGCCCCTGCCGCACCATATTGGTCGGATCCACGCCCGGCTTCGCCGTTCCTGGCTTCGTGGCGCCTGGTGTAGCGGTAGTCGATCAGCGTGTTGATGTTCTGATCAGCCAGCGCCCAGACGCTGCCGCCACGGCCGCCGTCGCCCCCGTTGGGGCCACCGAAGGGGATGAACTTTTCGCGCCTGAAGCTGGCGCAGCCGGCGCCACCGTTGCCGGCGGCGACGTCAATCAGCGCTTCGTCTACGAATTTCATCTCTTCCTCGCCTTCAGGGCTGACCTCAGGGCTCAAAAACAGCAAAGCCCCGGGGGCCGGGGCTTGCTGCGGGAAGCTGTCAGCGGTTGAGCAGAGGCGGCGATCGGCCCGGCAGCAAAGGCTTGCTGCGCAGGCGACGCGCTGGGCCTCAGGCGGCCGCAGCCGGCGTCACAAAAACCGTCTGGCGGTTCAGCGAGCCTTTGACGGCATAAGACACCGAACCGTCAACCAATGCAAACAGCGTGTGGTCTTTGCCCATGCCCACACCCGTGCCGGCATGGAACTTGGTACCGCGCTGGCGCACGATGATCGAACCGGCGTTGATGCTCTGGCCACCGTAGACCTTCACACCCAGCATCTTCGGATTGGAGTCGCGTCCGTTGCGGGTTGAGCCGCCGCCTTTTTTCTGTGCCATGGAGGGCCCCTCAGACGTTGATCGAGCTGATTTCCAGCTCGGTGAAGGCCTGGCGGTGACCGCCATGCTTCTGGTAATGCTTGCGGCGGCGCATCTTGAAGATGCGAATCTTGTCGTGCTTGCCATGGGCGACCACCGTGGCTTTGACCATGGCGCCGGCAATCCACGGCGCGCCGACCTGCAAATCTGCACCGCTGCCTACGGCGAGCACTTGCTCGATCAGGATTTCCTGGCCTTCGTCCGCAGCCAGCCGTTCTACCTTGATCTTCTCGCCGGCAGCAACCTTGTACTGTTTGCCGCCGGTTTTTATGACCGCGTACATATGTGACCTTTCGTAGGTGTCCTTCCGAAAGGTGACCTCCCGTAAGGTGACCTTTCGTTTCCAACAAATTTCATGTTGCGGGGCATGGCCACGAATCATGAAACACTTTCACTTGAAGTGTCGACGCCGCCGCAGCGCAGTCAAGCAGTGCTGTCAGTTACGCGGAACCCAAGATGATAGCACGCTCGGCTGGCAGTACCGGGCCATAGTGCAGGCTGTGGCGCTCACTCCCTATAATCTGTTCAACTCTGGTTCATGCACCCTGTGCTCGACGCTACCGCCACGATCCCCCAAGCCTCTGACCCGACAGACATCGCGCTGCAGCGCGTGGATGCCGTGATCCGCGAGCGTCTGTCATCGCGGGTGGCGCTCATCGATCAGATCTCTCACTACATCGTCAACGCCGGCGGCAAACGCATCCGCCCGCGCCTGGTGTTGTTGTTTGCCGAGGCGCTCGGTTTTGAAGGCTCTGAGCGCCACGAGCTGGCGGCCGTGGTCGAGTTCATCCACACTGCCACGCTGCTGCACGACGATGTGGTGGACGAGTCCGAGCTGAGACGCGGCCGCGCCACCGCCAACGCCATGTTCGGCAACGCGGCCAGCGTCCTGGTCGGAGACTTTTTGTACTCGCGGGCCTTCCAGATGATGGTGTCGGTCAACCGCATGCGGGTGCTGGATGTGCTGGCCGACGCCACCAACGTGATTGCCGAAGGCGAAGTGCTGCAGCTGATGAACATGCACGACCCGGATCTGCAGGTTGCGGACTACCTGCAAGTCATCCACTACAAGACCGCCAAACTGTTTGAAGCGAGCGCACGACTGGGCGCCGTGCTGGCCGAAGCCGAGCCGGCGGTCGAAGAAGCCTGCGCCGTCTACGGTCGAGCGTTGGGCACCGCATTCCAGCTCGTCGACGATCTGCTGGACTACGAAGGCAGCAGTGCCGAGTTGGGCAAGAACGTGGGTGACGATCTGCGCGAAGGCAAGCCCACGCTGCCGTTGCTGCTGGCCATGGAAGCTGCATCGGCCGCCGAACGAGACGTGATCCGGCATGCCATCGAACATGGTGGGCAAGAGAAGCTGCAGGAAATCCTGGCCATCGTGCGTCGCACCGGTGCGCTGCAAGCCACCCGGGCAGCAGCGCAGCAGGAGGCCGACAGAGCGCAGGCCGCGTTGGCCTTGCTGCCACCGTCCAGAGCGCGTGATGCTCTGCTAAACTTGGCAGCCCGGTCGGTGAACCGCTCCAGCTGACTGCTTCAAGCGGTCGGTGCCCATCGTCGGTGCGTGCGGCCATGTCACATGTCCAGGGCCGGCCATCATCGATTCACATCACGGTGGTGGACAAGAGATCATTTGCCGTACATCGGGGTGTAGCTTAGCCAGGTAGAGCGCTACGTTCGGGACGTAGAGGCCGGAGGTTCGAATCCTCTCACCCCGACCAGTCTTGTCTTGCGAATCAAGACGTTCCGGTCTAGCGCATTGCCGGAATGCAGCGTACGTGCGCCCCTGCTGCGTGTTGATTCGCGGGCGGCGTCTCAGCTCCGTGCGTCGAAAGCCGCAATCGCCGATGCCATCCGGGTGATCGGCAGCACCTCGTCGACCGCACGCCGACACAGGCGATGCCCAGGCACCGGCAGACGGGATCCGGGCTGTGGCACGGGCGTCGCACGGCTTGCACGCATCACTACGCTGCCGGCAAGGGTGTGGGCAGGCGCTCTTTCAGGCTGCGCGCGGTACGCCGCAGCAGTGCGCCGAGACAACTGCTGCTGGTCATCGGCGAGACCACCGATTTCTGGCCCGCGGCGGCATATCACGAGGGTCCGGCCGACATCTACCCATGCAGCTTTTGCGAGAGCCCGATTTCGATGTGGGTCTACGACACGGACAGCTTGCAGTTCCTGGACGTCAATGCAACCGTCGTGGCGAGCCCTGTCAGCGCGCGCATTTGGCCATCAAGCTGCGCAAAGCGCTCGATCGAAGCTGATTGCGGCCGCCTCCCAGACCACGACACACCGTCTTTGCGCCGTCATCGGCGGGGGCTGGAGGCCGATCTTCTCGTTGTCGCCGGGCTGGTCCAACGGGCGGCAATGAAATTGTATTTTTGCGCCTGCGCAGTGTTCAAGCCCTGACGAGGCGCAAGCGCGTAATCTCGGAGGGAGCGCCGAAACGTTTCGGCGGCCCCCAGTAACCGGTGCCGCGACTGGTGTAGACCCACAGGTCCTGTAAACGGTGCAGGCCTGCAGTGAAGGGCTGCTGCAAGCGGACGAAGTGGTTCCATGGCCAGAACTGCCCGCCGTGGGTGTGGCCGGACAACTGCAGATGAAAACCCGCGTCTGCCGCTGCAATGGCGCTGCGCGGCTGGTGCGCCAGCAGCATCCGCATGGCCGCACCAGGTGGCGATCCGTCGAGCGCCAAGCGCGGGTCGCTGCGGTGGCTGGCATCGAAATGGTGGGCGCTGTGGTCGGTGACACCCGCCACGACCAGCTCGCTGCTGCCATGGCGCAGGACGACGTGTTCGTTCAGCAGCACAGTGACATCCAGCCGCCGCAGCTCGGCGATCCAGGCGTGGGCGCCGCTGTAGTACTCATGATTGCCGGTGACGAAAAAACTGCCGTGCCGCGATGACAAGGCGGCCAGCGGAGCGACGTGGGCCGCCAACTCGGCCACGCTGCCGTCGACCAGGTCGCCGGTGATGGCCACCATGTCCACCTGCAGAGTGTTCACACGTTCGACGATGGCTCGCACGTAGGCGGCACGAATCGTCGGGCCGACATGGATGTCGCTGATCTGGGCGACCGTGAAGCCGTGCAAGGCGGGCGGCAGGCCGGCGATCGGCACATCGACCCGCACGACGGCGGCGGTGCGGCGGGCATTCCAGGCGCCCACTGCGGTGGCGACCAGACTCGCGGCCACCACCCCCAGAGCAGAAGGGTGTGCAACCGCCGCCATCGACACGATGTCGGGCCACAACAAGCGGGTCAACGCGGTCATCAACAGCAGACCCTCTCGAACCAGCGTGAACACGAACAGCGAGGAGAACCAGCCCATCGCCAGCATGCCAGCCCAGGCCAGTGCCATGCGGCGGCCCGGTGTGGTGACCCGTCGGCGCCCGATCAAAGCCAGCGGCAGCAGAAACGCCGAGATGGCAAGCACCAACGCGAACAAAACCACGAACGGGGCAACAAATGCCGGCTCGGCACTCAGCGCGGGCAGCAGCCGCAGGCCGACGTAGGCGTGCAGCAAGACGGAAAACAAGAACAAGGGGATGCCTGCCATGAGCCTCCGTATATCGGTCCGCCGCAGCGCATTGCAAGGCGGAGAGCATGCGAAACCCCTGTCGGTGGACAGCGGGCACGCCGGTTGCAGTACCGGCGGGCAGTTCGGCACATGCAGGCAGACCTGCCGGTCTGCGGTCAACCCCACAACGACATCTTTGAAAGGAAACTGCAATGTCCAGAAACGACGATCAAGGCCGCCAACAAGGCTCCGCTCGGGCGCGTCCAATTACGCTTTCTAGCAGTCCGTTCCGCCAAATCCGTTACAAATGAAACGCATGGCGGACGAAGGCGCGATTTCATGCAACCAGTTTGCCGGAACGAACTACTGGGATGCTTGAGGCGCCACGGCGAGGGTTGGAGCCGAACTTTTCGTTGTCGCTGGGATTGTCCAACGAGTTGGCAATCAGATCGTCCTTTGCGCCAGCGTTGGGCCGGGACAGATTGCGCGACAGTCGTGCGGTCGAGGGCCCCGAGGCGCCTGCGCTGAACGGCAAACCGCGTGCCGGG
>JBBQIB010000156.1:0-10173 GCA_038324515.1 Burkholderiales bacterium | reverse complement strand
GGCTGGGACTGGCTGGTTGAAAAAGGCTACTCGGCGATCGATGTCAACGAGTTCTTTTTTGCTTTTGGCAGCAACAACTACATGGTTTGGTATCAGATGTTCCAGTCGCCAGACGCGGTGCGGCGGCGCTGGGCGCTGGCCTTGTCCGAGATCTTCGTGGTGTCGTGGCGCGGCATCAAGGACGTGCTGAACTGGGACAACTTTGCGATGGCCCACTACTGGGACATCCTGTGCCGCCACGCCTTGGGCAACTACCGCGATCTGTTGCAAGAGCTGACATTGAGCCCCGCCATGGGCGCATTCCTCAGCACCCGCGGCAACCAGAAAGAAGACCTGGCCAGCGGCCGCTTGCCCGACGAGAACTACGCCCGTGAAGTGATGCAGCTGTTCTCGATCGGCCTGGTGCAGCTCAACATGGACGGCAGCCCACAGCGCGATGGCCAGGGCCGGCTGATCGAGAGCTACAGCGCCGATGACGTCAGCAACCTGGCGCGAGTCTTCACCGGCTACAGGCTGGACGACTCTGCGCCCTACTTCACCAACCCCAACCCGCCGCACCAGCGCATCCTTGACTTCAGCACCGTGCGCAAGCCGATGCTGCTCGACCCCGCCCAGCATTCACCCCTGCCAAAGCGCTTCTTGGGCGTCACGATCCCGGCCAACACTTCGGGCGCCGAGTCGCTGCGTATTGCACTCGATACGCTGTTCAATCATCCCAGCACCGCACCGTTCCTGGCCCGCCAGTTCATCCAGCGCCTGGTCACCAGCAACCCGAGCCCGGCTTACATCGAACGGGTGGCCAGCGCTTTCGTCAACAACGGCAACGGTGCGCGGGGCGACTTGCGTGCGGTGCTGAAGGCGGTGGTGCTGGACGACGAGGCGCGTGGCGCCGCCAGTCTGGCGTCCAGCAGTTTTGGCAAGTTGCGTGAGCCGATGCTGCGGGTGGCGCAATGGGGCCGCACCTTCAGGCTGCAGTCCAAGCTCGGGCGCTGGAAGGCCGCGTGGGGGCCTTGGAACCCGACGCGGGAGCTGGGTCAATATCCGCTCGACCCGCCATCGGTCTTCAACTTCTTCAGACCCGGGTATGTGCCACCGGGTACTGTCATGGCCTTGACGGGCGCCACCGCACCAGAGTTTCAGATCGTCAACGAGAGCTCGGTTGCCACCTGGGCCAATTGGCTGCTGGACCACATGTTCGGCGGCATCTGGGTGCAGGCCCCCGACAAGCCGGGCTACCGCGTGCCGGGGTTGCCTGACAGCCTCGACATCGTGCCCGACTACAGCGCAGAGGTGGCTCTGGTGGCCGACACCCCCGCGCTGGTGCGGCGGCTGAATCTGCTGTTGTGCGCGGGTCAACTGTCGGAGGCCACGGTGGCACTGATCGTTGAAGGCTTGCGTCAAGACCGCATCGACGCCAGCGCTTCCGATGAATTCAAGCGCATCCATGTGGCGCGTGCATTGATCTTCGTGATGTGCAGTGCCGAGTACCTGGTGCAACGCTGAGACCCACTCAGCCCACTCAGCCCACCCCGCAGCCAGCGCCCGAACATCCCTGGCCAATCAACCTGCTTTGGCGCACTGAACGCCAGCCCTCTGAGAGTCAGCCATGCACCTGTTGGACACCCAGAAGCACACCCGGCGCGAGTTCCTCAATCGCGCAGCCAAGTTGGCCCTGGCTGGCAGCGCCGCGCCGCTGGCCTTGAACCTGGCGGCGCTGGGCGAAGCGGCAGCTTTCGATGCCACCGACTACAAAGCGCTGGTCTGCGTCTTTCTCTACGGCGGCAACGATTACGCCAATACCGTGGTGCCCTTTGACGAACCCAGCTACGCCACCTACAGCCGGCTGCGCGGTGCGGGCTCCGGCGCTGGGCTGGTGATCCCGCGCAGCAGCCTGACAGCCACTGAACTGCGCCCCACTGCGGCCTTGCCCGAAGGTTTGCGCTACGCGCTGGCGCCCGAGATGCCCGAGCTGGCAGCGCTGTTTGACCAAGGCCGGCTGGCCGTGCAGCTCAACGTCGGCCCGCTGGTGGTGCCGCTGACCAAGCAGCAGTTCAACGACGGCGTGCTGCCGCGCCCACCCAAACTCTTCTCGCACAACGACCAGCAATCGGTGTGGCAAGCCGAAGGCGCAGAAGGCTCCACGCGCGGTTGGGGCGGCAAGATCGGCGACCTGGCGCTGCAGGGCAACGGGCAATCGATGTTCACCTGCATCTCGGTCAGCGGCAATGCGGTCTTTCTGTCGGGCCGCAACGCCTTGCAGTACCAGTGCAGCCGCGCCGGCGCGGTGGCCATCGAGGCCATCCGCGGCAGCAGCTGGGGCCAGTTCTTCTATGAGCCCGGCATGCGCACCTACTTTGAGCAGATGTTGAAGCGATCCCACAGCCACCCGTTGGCCGAGGAATACACCCGCGTGGTACGGCGCAGCCTGGCAGCCGAGCAGCAAGTCACAGGCGCGCTGGCCGGGGTGCAGTTGGGCACCGCCTTCCCCGATGGCAACTCTCTGGGCGAGCAGTTGAAGATGGTGGCGCGATTGATTGGCGCGCGCCAGGCTTTGGGCGTCAAACGTCAGGTCTTCATGGTCTCGCTGGATGGCTTTGATGTGCACGACAACATGGGCCCGCGTCAGGTGGTGCTGCTGCGCAAGCTGAGCCAGGCGCTGGGCGCTTTTGACGGTGCAATGCGCGAGCTGGGCATGCTCAACCGGGTCACCACCTTCACCGCATCTGATTTCGGGCGCACGCTCAGTGTCAATGGCGATGGCACCGACCATGGTTGGGGTGGCCACCAGTTTGTGATGGGGGGCGCCGTCAAAGGCAAAGCCTTCTACGGCCGCCCAGCCCCTTTGTCAGTGGGCCACAGCAACGCACCCGAAGACCAATGGCATGTCGGCCAGGGTCGCCTGTTGCCCACCACCTCAGTGGACCAATTGGGCGCCACGCTGGGCCGCTGGTTCGGTGCCATCGAAGAAGAACTGTACGGCGTACTGCCCAACCTGGGCAATTTCGGCGCCCGCGGCGCGCGGCCGGACTACCCGATCGACTTGGGCTTCATGCGGTCTTGATCACCCGCCGGAAAGCGCACACGGGACCCACTTCTACAAGTCCCTGGAAACGAAAAAAGGGCAGCCAATACGGACCTGCCCTTCGTTTTGACCAGCCTTCGAGAGCGCTGACCAAGAACCCCTTACTTCTTGGCTTCGTCTTTCTTGGCCTCGGTCTTGGCCTTCATGTCCTTCTTGGCATCATGCGCCTTGGCGACCTTCATTTCTTTCTTCGCAACTTCGGCGGCAGGTGCGGCTGCAGCAGCAGGTGCGGCGGCGGCAGCCGGAGCAGCCATGGCAGCAGGGGCGGCAGCAGCTGGCTTGGCAGCAGCAGGAGCTGCGGTGGTGGCTTGGGCGCCGAAGGTGGCAACGGCGGTCAACATCAGAGCGGTCAGGAGCTTGTTCATGGGTATCTTTCTGTCATTGGAGTCGGTAAGGCTTGGGTCTATTGACCTCAAGCGCGCACAGCAACCCCAGAAAATCTGTGGAAATATCGCCGTGCGCCGATCCACAACGGGCGGCTCAAAAAGGCGTTGACAGCGCAGAAGCAATAACTTGCAACGCTCGGATTCGTTCGCTGCCCAGCGGTCGACGGTTCAGCCGGGTGCCCTGAGCACCGAGGCTGCACCCGTCAGCGCAGCCAAGGTGTCGGTGATCAAACGGGTCGGCACCTGCTCGAGGTAGGGACGTAATCTGCCTTTGGCCTCAAATCGCTCGCGAAAACGCGAACGCATGAACAACGCTTCGAAGCGTGGCACGATGCCGCCGCCGATATACACACCGCCGCGCGCGCCGACTGTCAAGGCGACATTGCCGGCGAAAGAGCCCAACAGCGCAGAGAATGTCTCAAGTGCATCTGTACAGCCCTGATCCGCGCCTGAAACCCCATATTCGACGATCTCGCTGGCTTGCAGCAAAGGCCCACCAGGCTGGCCAGCCACCACCTGCAGCGCCTGGTGCAGCAAGGGCAAGCCTATGCCCGACAGCAGCCGCTCGGCCGACACGTGGCTATGGTGGCTGCGCAAGTAGGCCAATACAGCTGATTCCAGTTCGTCGCCGGCTGCGAGCGTGCTATGGCCGCCTTCACCAGGCAATGCCTGCCAGCCCGCTGGAGTGGCCACCACCGCGCCCACCCCCAGGCCCGTGCCGGGCCCGATGACGGCCATCACGCAGCCTGGCCCGGGCTCAGCGGGCTGCGCGTGCTGTTGCGTGACGCCGGGTAAACCCACTGGCCGCCATTGGGTCGGCCCGAGGCGTGGTAGCGCCAGTGCCAGCGCCTCAAAGTCGTTGAGCACCCGCAGTTCATCCAGGCCCAACTCGGCACAGGTGGCCCGGCGCGAAAACTCCCAGCCGCTGTTGGTGAAGGCAATGCGGTCACCACCGACCGCTGTGGCGACAGCAAAAGCGCCGACACGCGGCACTGGATGTGCCTGGCCCAGCTGAGGCGCCACCTGTGTCAGATAGGCTTTGGCGGCTGCGGCAGGGCCAGCATGGTCAGCACAGGCCAAAGTCACCACATGCTCAATGCCGCCGTCTGGCGTAGCGACCCAGCCAAAACGCGCGTTGGTTCCGCCGATATCGGCCACCAACCAAGGGCCTGGCTGAGCCAAGCCGGCTTGTTTTTGTGCAGGCATCTGAGCGCACCGTAGATGAAGAGCAGCGACAGGCCCGAACCATACCGCTTTTGGTCCCGTGATGGTCCCGTGATGGTCCCGTGATGGTCCTGCGACGTTTCTGCGATGACCAAGCCAGCAGCCGAAACACTGGGCCTGTGGCCTGGGTGGGCGGCCTGCATAGACGCGAAGGCCCGGCCAAGCCGGTACGCCAGCGGGGGAACACAAGCGCAGACCCCTTCCGCAGACATTGCTGCGGCCATATTCCACGCTGGCGCAGCAGATGCTGCGCCCAATAGTCTTCACTAGAGCCTGGCGGCCGATCGGACGCCTAAAATGCGCCCTTCCCGAGGAGCGTTGCAAGGGCCAGCGGTCAGCGCCGTCGGCCACCAGGCTCGGGACGCTTGGCAACCCAGAGCCGTCCCGCCCTGAAATGTGGCGACGGCCAGCGCCCAAGCCTGCAACGGCGCTCACCCACCGTTTTCAAACACTGGGTGAGTCCATGAGTTCCAGCAGTTCAGCCCCCTCCGAAGGCATACAAGCCGCTTCTTCAGGCGCGACCTCAGTTGCGACATCAAGCGCGACCTCCGTGGCGACATCAAGCACCCAGACACCACAGCCAAAAGTCCCGCCGATGCGCCTGTCAGGCCTGGAGCCGGTCTCCATCGGCCAGGGCACGCTGTTCGTCAACATCGGCGAGCGCACCAACGTCACCGGCAGCAAAGCTTTCTCCCGCATGATCCTGGAAGGCCGATTTGAAGACGCGCTGGCGGTGGCGCGCCAGCAGGTCGAAAACGGCGCCCAGATCATCGACATCAACATGGACGAAGCGATGCTGGACAGCGCAGCGGCCATGGAGCGCTTCTTGAAACTGATCGCCGGCGAGCCCGAGATTGCCCGCGTGCCGATCATGATCGACTCCAGCAAATGGAGCGTGATCGAAACCGGCCTCAAGTGCATCCAGGGCAAGGGCATCGTCAACAGCATTTCGATGAAAGAAGGCGAGGCCGAGTTCAAACGCCAGGCCACGCTCGTGCGGCGCTACGGCGCGGCCGCCGTGGTGATGGCTTTTGACGAAAAAGGCCAGGCCGACACCTTTGCGCGCAAGATCGAGATCTGCCGGCGTGCCTACAGGGTGTTGGTGGATGAGGTGGGCTTTCCGCCCGAAGACATCATCTTCGACCCCAACATCTTTGCCATTGCCACCGGCATCGAAGAGCACGACAACTACGCAGTGGATTTCATCAACGCCACGCGCTGGATCAAACAAAACCTGCCGGGCGCCAAGGTCAGCGGCGGTGTCAGCAACGTGTCGTTCAGCTTCCGCGGCAACGACCCGGTGCGCGAAGCGATCCACACGGTTTTTCTGTATCACGCCATCCAGGCGGGGCTGGACATGGGCATCGTCAACGCTGGCATGGTGGGTGTCTACGACGACCTGGAGCCGAAGTTGCGCGAGCGGGTCGAGGACGTGGTGCTCAACCGCCAGCCCAAGCTGGATGAAGGCGAGGCAGCAGCCACAGCGGGCGAGCGCTTGATCCAGATCGCAGAATCGGCCAAAGGCATGGCCATCGACGACACCGCTCGGCTGGCCTGGCGCCATGGAGACGTCAACGCCCGCTTGAGCCACGCGCTGGTTCACGGCATCACCGAGTTCATCGTCGGCGACACCGAAGAAGCCTGGCAGGCGATCCAGGCTACCGGCGGGCGGCCGCTGCACGTCATCGAAGGCCCGTTGATGGCTGGCATGAACGTGGTGGGCGACCTGTTTGGCCAAGGCAAGATGTTTTTGCCGCAAGTGGTCAAGAGCGCGCGCGTGATGAAGAGTGCCGTGGCGCACTTGCTGCCGTACATCGAGGCCGAGAAAAAGGCGCTGGTCGATGCCGGCGGCGAAGCCAAGGCCAAAGGCAAGATCGTGATTGCGACCGTCAAAGGTGACGTGCACGACATCGGCAAGAACATCGTCACGGTGGTCTTGCAGTGCAACAACTTCGAGGTTGTCAACATGGGTGTGATGGTGGCCTGCAAGGACATCCTGGCCAAGGCCAAGGAAGAAGGCGCAGACATCATTGGCCTCAGCGGCCTCATCACGCCCAGCCTGGAAGAGATGCAGTACGTGGCAGCAGAGATGCAGCGCGACGAGTACTTCCGCAGCCGCAACACGCCGCTGCTGATTGGTGGTGCCACCTGCAGCCGCGTGCACACGGCGGTGAAGATTGCACCGCACTACGAAGGGCCGGTGGTTTATGTCCCTGACGCGTCACGCAGCGTGGGCGTGTGTTCGGACCTGATCTCTGACGAGCGAGCGGCGTCTTTCCTGGATGAATTGCGCGCCGACTACGAGCGGGTGCGGGTGCTGCACGCCAGCAAAAAGGCCACACCGCTCGTCACGCTGGCGGCAGCCCGTGCCAACAAGGCGGTCTTCGATTGGCCCAGTGTGCCGATCACGGTGCCGCGTTTTCTGGGCCGGCGCGAGTTCAAGAACTACGACCTGTCTGACCTGGCAGCCTGCATCGACTGGGGCCCGTTTTTTCAGACCTGGGACTTGGCCGGCAAGTTCCCGGACATCCTGCGCGACGAGGTGGTGGGCTCAGAGGCGGTGCGTGTTTTCAGCGACGGCAAGAGACTGCTGCAACGCGCCATCGAAGGCCGCTGGCTGCAGGCCAATGGCGTGGTGAGCCTGCTGCCTGCCAACTCGGTGGACGACGATGTGATCGAGGTCTACACCGACGATACCCGCCAGGAAGTCGCTTTGCGCTGGCAGCCGCTGCGCGTGCAGACCGAGCGCCCGGTGATCGAAGGTCAAGAGCGCCCCAATCGCAGCCTGGCCGACTTTGTGGCGCCGAAAGGACTGCGGCCCGACTACATCGGCATGTTTGCCGTGACTGCAGGCTTGGGCGTGGAGAAAAAAGAGAAGCAGTTCGAAGCCGATCTGGACGACTACAGCGCGATCATGCTCAAGGCCCTGGCCGACCGCCTGGCCGAGGCTTTTGCAGAGCGGCTGCACCAACGAGTGCGCACAGAGTTATGGGGTTATGCTGCTGAAGAATCATTGAGCACTGAAGAGCTGATCGCCGAGAAGTACCGCGGCATCCGCCCGGCCCCGGGCTACCCGGCCTGCCCGGAGCACAGCATCAAGGGGGCGATGTTCGAGCTGATGCAATGCGCCAACATCGGCATGGGCCTGACCGAGAGCATGGCGATGACACCTGCTGCCAGCGTCAGCGGTTTTTATCTGGCGCACTCCGAGGCGCGTTACTTCAACGTCGGGCGCATTGGCGACGATCAACTGCAAGACTGGGCGGGGCGCCGGCAATTGAACGCCGACGAAGCGCGCCGCATGTTGGCGCCTTCTTTGTAGCCACGACCCGCCAAGCCAGCTTGAAGGGAGCGAGAGAGGGTGACTTCAAACAGCGCCTGTGAGGCAACTCATGCAATTCAGGCCGTTTTTCCAAAAAAACCAAAATCGGCGCCTGATTCCTTATTGGACCTATTCGGCACATAGGCAATATGGGCCATAATAGCCACTTTGGCAACTTCAGGAGTACCGCCATGCCTGCCGCCCTCTCAAGCGACACCCCCCAGGCCCTGTCCGATCTGGCCCGCAAGCCTGTTTCCGACGTCAAACGCGAGGGCTGGCGCGGTTTGATGAAGTCGGTGGACGCGGCCGGCACGGTACTGATGACCAACCACGATCGGCCGGAGGCCGTGATCTTGTCGCTGCAGTCGTACCAGCATCTCTCAGCGCTGGCCGAACGCGCGCAAGACACCGACCAGCGCCGGCTGCAGGCGCTGAGCCAGGCCTTCGATGAAGAGCTGTCGGTGCTGAAAACTGCGGATGCGGGTGAGCGCTTGCGTCAGGCCTTTGGCCAGCCGCTGGCACTGCAGCGTGAAGTGATCGCAGGCCAGAGTTTTTAGGAGTGGCCCGCCCCGTCCTGCTGGTGCTGGCTGGGGTCAATGGCGCAGGCAAGAGCTCGATCGGCGGCAATCTCATGCTGCGGCGCGCCGGCATGGCCTGGTTCAACCCGGACGCTTACACCGCCATGCTGGTGCAGACCGGCCTGCCGCTTGAGCAGGCCAACGCACAAGCCTGGCACCGAGGTGTGGAATTGCTGGATCAGGCCATTGCGGCCGGCCACAGCCATGCTTTCGAGACCACGTTGGGCGGGCGCACGCTGACGGGCCGAATCGCGGCCGCAGCCAAAACCCACGACCTCTTGATCTGGTACTGCGGTCTGGCCACGCCGGAGCAACACATCGCGCGCGTGGCGTTGCGTGTGGCCGCAGGCGGGCATGCCATCGCCGACAGCAAGATCCGCGAGCGCTGGCTGAGCTCGCCGTTGAACTTGATCGGGTTGCTGCCGCGGCTGACAGAGCTGCGCATGTACGACAACAGCAGCGATGCAGCAGCGGGGCAGCCAGTGACTGATCCGGTACCGGTGCTTCACGTTGCGAATGGCAAGATTTGCTTCCCGCTTGAGTTGCAGGATCTGCAAAGCACACCTGCCTGGGCCAAACCCATCGTGCAAGCGGCGCGCAGTCTCGGGCAAGGGCGGGGCTGAGGCGGGGCTGAGGCGACGCTGAACCGCTCGCCATGGGGTCAGGCACGGTCAACCCGCACGATCAACCCAAGATCTGCTGGCGCAAATCGCAACCCTGTGGCCCCAAGCGCAGCACGGCACCGTTGGGCAGCGCCTTCCAACCCACCTCTTGCCCGCACAAGGGCTCGCTGGCGACGGTGAATCCTGCGGCGCCCTGGCGCATGTAGAGCGTCGGCGGCTGGTCGTCGGTGGCCAGCCTGAAGCACCACAGATGCTGCCCATCGGCCAGCGCGGCAGCAAAGCGCAAGGGCTGCGTGACGTCATGCACGCGCATCAACTCAAGCGTGCGCGCCAGCACCGACAGCACGGCTTCATCGGGGGCCTGACCTTGTTCGATGCCGGCCAGCGTCAGAAAAAACAGCAACTCTGAATCGGTTGTGCCACGCCGCACGGCGTACAGGTCGTCGGGCAGCCAGCCCTCAAGCGTGCGGCGCAGCGTGGCGTAGTCGCCAATCTGCCCGTTGTGCATGAACAGATAGCGCCCATGCCTGAAAGGGTGACAGTTGTGGCGCGAGATGCCGCCGCTGGTGGCTGCCCGCACATGGGCAAAAAACAAACGCGAGCTCAAGGTTTGCGACAGTGCCAGCAGGTTGTCGTCGCTCCAGGCCGGCATCACCTCGCGGTAAACGCCGGGCTCGGCGCGCTCGCCGTACCAGCCGATGCCAAAGCCGTCGCCGTTGGTCACCACCTTGGCCTGATCGGCATGCAGCGACTGCCGCATCAGCGAGTGGCGCGGCTTGGCGATCAGATCTTCAAGAAAGGTGGGTTCGCCCAGGTAGGCGGCCAATCGGCACATGGGATGGTTTCTCCGGTCTTCCGGCATATCGGCCTGAATCCACTGGCACTGAAGTCAAGCTGAAGCTTGGCTCCAAACTCGCCCCAGACATGCCCGCCCGCTATCATCCGCCGCCCCATGCGC